>NZ_JAEMSD010000011.1:23979-41356 GCF_016462955.1 Bradyrhizobium sp.
CTGAAACACCATGCCGATGTCGCGGGTCGGATCGAACGGGCTCCTGGCATTGCCGATTTTCACGGTGCCGCCGTCCGCGCCGTGCAGGCCGGCCAAAATCTTCATCACCGTGGTCTTGCCGCAGCCGGACGGACCGACCAGCGAGACGAGTTCGCCCTCCTGCACGTCCATGGTGACGTCGGACACCGCGAGAAACTCGGCGCCGCCGCTGCGATAGACCTTGCGGACGCCTTGCAGGCTGATGAAGGGGGCTGAACTCATGCCAGCCAATTGTTCAGGTTCGCGGCGACGAAGGCATCGTCGCTGAGGTCGGCATGCTCGCGCGTGACGCGATCAATCTCCTCC
This sequence comes from Bradyrhizobium sp., assembly GCF_016462955.1. Lineage (GTDB taxonomy): Bacteria > Pseudomonadota > Alphaproteobacteria > Rhizobiales > Xanthobacteraceae > Bradyrhizobium. The sequence goes on from NZ_JAEMSD010000011.1 coordinate 24,325, forward strand.
TTCTGGCCGGGGCTGAGACCCTCGTTGGGATCGAGGCACCACAAGCCCTTCATCAGGCCCTGGCGCCGCAGCACGTCATGGCAGCCGGCGATGCAGCCGTGGAAATTGTTGGCGACGTCGAAGAAGGCACTGTTGCAATCGGTGACGCGGGCATCGAGCGCGAGCAGGTCGGCGGGCACGCTGTCCTTGTGCCGCGCCGCCTTGCAGCGCTCGAACTGCTTGATGGCACTCGCGGTCCACACCGACCAATGGCCAAGCAGGCCGCCCTTGAAATAGGTGCGGGTGGTGACGCCGTTGTCGCGGAGATCGAACGGCAGCATCAGGTCGAGCAGGATATGGTCATCATTGCCGGTATAGAGCGCGACGCGGTCGAGTGCGCCGGCGGCCGCTACGCCGCGCAGCACGTCCAGCGTTCTGTAGCGGTTGAACGGCGCGATCTTGATGGCGATGACGTTGTCGATGGAAGCGAAGCGCTGCCAGAACCGGCTGGAGAGCACGACGCCGCCGACGGCCGGCTGGAGATAGAAGCCGACCAGCGGAATCTCGGCTGCGACAAAGGTGCAATGCGCGATGATCTCGTCCTCGGAGGCGCTTTTCATTGCGGCGAGGCTGAGCAGGCCGGCGTGATAGCCGATATCGCGCGCGGTGCGCGCCTCGGAGACCGCCTGCCGTGTCGGGCCCGCAAGGCCCGCGACCATCGCCAGCGGACGCCTGGTCCAGTTCGCGGCGGTCTCGGCGGCAAGCTCGAGCACAGGGCGGTAGAGGCCGACGTCGCGGGTCGCGAACTGGGTGGTGTGCACACCGACGGCGAGGCCCCCCGCGCCGGCGTCGATGTAATAGCGCGTCAGCGCGCGCTGATGCGTCTTGTCGAGCTGGCGCTCGGCAGTCAGGGCGAGGGGATGCGCCGGCAGCACGGTGCCCTCGGCGATCAGCTTGCGGACGTCGCTGTTGATCTGGCTGTGGTGCATGATGTCCTATCCGAATTCGGGGCCGGCGACGGCGAATGGCGTTTCTTTCGCGGCATTGGTGGCAGGGCCGAACCGCATGCGCTGGAAGGGTCGCTCGATGGTCCAACCAGAGGCCGTCAAGCCGTCCAGGAACTGGCTTTGCGACGCGACGGCATCGAGCAGGAGCGGGCTGGTCTCCGATGCTGCAATCGCGCCAACCAGGGTCAGCGCATCGGCAGCGTCATCGGCGAATAGCGGGCCGATATGGCGTGCGGTTCTACCGTCGCGGACCAGGGCAATCGCACCGTTGCCTGCAACGATGCGTGCCCCCGCGCGCTGCGCGAAGGCGGTCAGCAGGGTGATGCGATCGAAACCGCTGGCGCGCCGGTCGCGGGCACAAAGCGCCTCGAGCGTTGCGGCTGATAGCGCGGGCGCGGATGACGGCGCGGCGTTAACCAGCTTCAACCGACGCAATTGCAGGGTCGGCGTGAACCCGAGCGGACCATACACCTTGGCGCCGTCAGGCGTCGCGTCGAGCCAGCACGTCAGGCCGCTCTTGTGCGCCATTTCCAGGCAAGCGTCGACGAGACGTGTTGCCAGGCCGCGGCGGCGGTGCGTGCCTGTTACCAGGACCATGCTGATCCAGGCATTGTTGCCGGAATAGGGCAGCAGCGCTGCGGTTGCGACCAACTGCCCGCCGTCGCGCACGCCGAACACGATGCCGTCGCGCAGGAAGATGCGCCAGTCCTCTTCGGTCTGGTTCCAGTGCGCTTCCGTCGAGAGCGCCAGCCCGGCGATCGAGTCCTGTTCGGAGAGCTTGATGATGGGCGGGCCGTCAGTAACGTCCATCGCGCACCTCGTATTTGGTGGGCTTGCCGAGACTCGGCATGGCGCGGGACACCCAGTCCGCGGTCCAGGCGATCAGCTGCTCGGTGTCGACGACGGGCAGGCCGAACAGGCCGACCGCCTTGGACGTGTCGGTCAGCCAGGCCGTCGGCTCTTCCTTGCCTGTCAGCACCGGCGCGCGGCCGAACCTTGCGCCGAACTTCGCCGCGAGGTCGCGCACCGCCAGAATCTCGTGGCCGCTGACATTGATCGGCGAGGTCGGAATCGTGCAGTGAGCGAGGCAGCGCAACGCCTGCGCCGACGCATCGCCTTGCCAGATGAAATTGACATGGCCGAGGCTGACGTCGATCGGCGAGCCGTTGAGCACCTTCGTCGCGATGTCGTGTAACACGCCATAGCGCATGTCGATCGCGTAATTGAGGCGGAACAGCCGGCCCGGCGTTCCGAACTTGCCTGAGAAATACTCGAACATGCGCTCGCGGCCGACGCAGGACTGGGCGTACTCGCCGGGCGGGTTCGGCGCCATGTCCTCGGTCGAGCCTTTGCCGTCGACGGGGACGAAGGGGTAGACGCAGCCGGTCGAGAACGCCACGATACGCGAGGCGGGGAAGGCCTGCGCGACCAGCGCCGGCACATGCGCGTTCATCGCCCAGGTCAACGAGAGATCGCCCTCGGCGCCGAACTTGCGGCCGGCCATGAAGATGATGTTCGGCGCCTTCGGCAAGGAATGGATGGCGCGCTCGTCCATCAGGTCGCAATTGATGGTCTCGACGCCGCGTGCGTGCAGCCACTCCTTCACACTCGCGTCGCTGAAGCGCGCCACGCCGATGACGCGGCGATCGGGCGCGGCGGCTTTCGCGAGGCCCGCCAGCGTCGGCCCCATCTTGCCGGCGACGCCGAGGACCATGATGTCGCCTTCGACCTTCGCGAGGTCGTCGATCAGGGCCTGCGTCGGCCGGCACAAGAGCTCGTCGAGCGCCGCGATGTCAGGGATGGTCTTCGGTAGGTTCTCGCGGGTGAGCAGCATGGGTTGGTCCCTGGTCCTAGTTCTGCCTGGCGTCGCCGACCACGAACATGCGTTCGAGAGCCAGCACCAGGCCGTAGAGAGTGACGCCGAGCAAGGTCAGCAGCACGACCGCCATCACCATTGCAGGCGTGTCGAGCGAGGACTGCACCTGGATCATGAGGTAGCCGAGCCCACGCTCGGAGGCGATGAACTCGCCGACGATGGCGCCGGCGACGGCGAGGATGGCCCCGACCTTCATGCCGGAGAAGATGTAAGGCAGCGATCCCGGGAGCTGGATCTTGCGGAACAGGGTCCAGCGCGAGCCGCGCAGCGATTTGACGAGGTCGAGGAGGTCCGGCTCGACCTCGCGCAGGCCGCGCGCGGTGGTGAGCAGGATGGGAAAGAAGCAGATGCTGAAGGCGATCAGGATGTTCGGCACGATGCCGTAGGAGAACCAGACGATGAAGAGCGGTCCGAGCGCGACCTTCGGGATCATGTTCAGCGTCACGAACAGCGGCAGCAGCAGGAGGCTCAGCAGCGGCGCCCAGCTGAAGATCACCGCGAGCGTCACGCCGACGACCGCGCCGAGCGCGAAGCCGCCGAGGATCTCGATGGCCGTCACCAGCGTGTTGGTGCCCCAGGCATAGCCGGCGGTTCCAAGCGTCTGCACGGTGGCAAGCGGCGAGGGCAGGATGAATTTCGGCACCTGGAACGCGTCGACCGCGACCTGCCAGACCGCGAGAACGGCGAGGTGCACGATCACCACGACCGCAAAGCTGCGTGCAGCGCGTGCCCCGTCTCCGGCCACCGATCGCTCCCTGTTCCCGGCAGCCAGCCTGCCGCAGGTAGTCAGCCTATCCGCCCTTGCAGAAAGTTTCAACCAGTTGGTTGATTAAGGCCGGAGCGAATGTAGCACGAGGTCGGCGACATGGCGGCGCCGGGCGCGCTGCTGAGCGCGGCTCGACAAGTCCTTGCCGAAGATCGCCGACAGTGTCGGCGTGTTGGAGAAGAAGAAATAGCTGAGGCCGGCAATGGAGATATAGAGCTGGACGGGGTCGATCCCCTTGCGGAACACGCCGGAACGCACCCCCTCGTTCAGAATGTGGGAGACGCTTCTCACCAGCGGCGAGTGCATCGCTTCCAGCCGTGTCGAGCCGCGGACGTGGGGGGCGCCGCCGCGGTTCTCGTCGTTCAGGAGCACGATGAAATCGGGGTTTTCCGCGAGGTGATCGAACGAAGCTTCGATCAGCTTGCGGATCGCTTTCTCCGGCGGCAGGCCTTCGAGGTTCAGCCTGCGCTCCTGCTCGCGGATGTCCTCATAAACCCATTCGAGCACGGCGAGATAGAGCGCGTCCTTGTCGCCGAAATAGTGGTAGACGAGCTGCTTGTTGACCCCGGCGCGCTCGGCGATCTCGTCGACCCGGGCGCCCGCAAAGCCGTGCCGGGCAAATTCCTGGCGCGCCGCGGTCAACAGTTTCTTGCGGGTGGCGACGGGGTCGCGGCGCTGCGGCACGGTGTCGCCAGATCGTTTTGCGGGCATTTCCAACCAAACAGTTGACAAGTTGAAGGCGGGCTTGTTGCATTGGTAGCCTCACATGGGGAGAGCGACAAGCCGGGTCGCGGCAACGAGGAGAGATGCGATGAAGCGTTTGCAGGCGGCGGGCTCGGCCCTGGTGTTGGCCCTCGCGCTCGGTGCGGCGGTCGCGCCGGCGCGCGCGGGCGAGGCGGTCAATCTGATCCTGAACTGGACGCCGACCGCCGATCACTCGCCCTATTACTACGCCAAGGCGCAAGGCTGGTACGAGAAGGCCGGCATCGATCTCACGATCGAGACCGGCAAGGGCTCCGGCGTTTCCGCCGCGAAGGTCGGCTCCGGCGGCTCGCCGTTCGGCGTCGCCGATCTCGCCACCATGCTGGTCGCCAAGAGCAAGGGCGCCGACACGGTCGCGGTGATGAGCGTCTATGCCAATACCGGGCAGACCTTCTACTGGCTGAAGAGCTACGGCGTGAATGGGGTCAAGGATTTCCCCAACCACAAGATCGGCAATCCGCCCGGCGATGCCTCGCGCGTGATGTGGCCGGCGTTCGCCAAGGCCGCTGGCATCGCGCCGGACTCCGTCGGCTTCGTCAATGTCGGGCCGACCGCGAAGATCGCGGCGCTGAAGAGCCATACGGTCGATATCATCAGCGACTTCTACAACGAGCACGACCTGAAGGTCATCGAGTTCGGCCAGGACCTCGGCTACGTCAATTGGAAGGACATTGGTCTCAACCCGTACGGCAATTCGCTGATCGTCAATGGCGCATATTTGCAAAAGAACCCGAAGGTCGTGGAAGACTTTGTGCGGGTCACGCAGAAGGCCTTTGCGGCTTGCGTGGCCGATGCTGCGCCATGCCTGAAGGCGCTGCTCGACCAGGTCTCCGGCCTCGACAAGGCGAACCAGGAGCGGCAGTGGGAACGCATCAAGTTTCTGATGACCGACGAATTCACGACGACCATGGGCCTTGGCTGGATCGACGGCGAGCGGATGAAGAAGGACTACGAACTGGTCCACACCTATCTCGGCATGGAGAAGCCGTTCGACGTCACGACTGCGTTTACGACGAAGATGCTGGATCCCAGCATCAAGATGGATGCGAGCAAGGTGAAGAAGTAGCGGGCGCGTGCCCGCTTCGTCAGCCCTTCTTCATGTCGTAGACGTGTTCCGGTCCGGGAAATTCACGCGACCGCACGTCGGCGGCATACCGTTCGATTGCCGCTGCGATGGCCGGACCGAGATCGCCGTAGCGCCTGACGAATTTAGGCGTTCGTGGCGAGAGCCCGAGCATGTCCTCGAGCACGAGCACCTGGCCGTCGCAGGCCGCACTCGCGCCGATCCCGATGGTCGGGATCGCGATCGTTTGCGTGATCTTGCGCGCCAACGGCTCGGCCACGGCTTCCACGACGACTGAGAATGCACCTGCGTCGGCGACCGCCTTCGCATCGTCCTCGATCGGACCCCAGTCGATCCCGCTGCGCCCCTGTGCTCGAAACGAGCCCAATGTGTTGATGGATTGGGGCGTGAGGCCGATATGACCCATCACGGGGATGCCGCGCCCGGACAGGAATGCGATCGTCTCCGCCATGCGGACGCCGCCTTCGAGCTTCACCGCGCCGCATTGCGTTTCCTTCATGATCCGTACCGCGGAATGAAATGCCTGCTCCCTGGAAGCTTCATACGACCCGAAGGGCATATCGACGACGACCAGCGCCCGCTTCGATCCCCGCATGACCGCAGCGCCCTGGAGGATCATCATGTCGAGCGTGACCGGGACCGTCGTCTCGAAGCCGTGCATGACGTTGCCGAGAGAATCCCCGACCAGAATGACGTCGCAATGCTGATCCACCAGCGCTGCCGTGTGCGCGTGATAGGAGGTCAGCATGACGATCGGCTCGCCGTGCTTGCGGGCCCGGATGTCCGGCGCGGTCTTGCGTCTGATGGATGACTGAATTGACATGATGGCTCCGTCTGCCGGGCGCGCATCGAAACCAGATGGTACTACCGTGTCAATGCGGCAAGCGGGCCTGCATGGACGACATGACATCGGAGGGGAAGCGGCATGCCCGCTTGGCCCTGACTGATCGCAGTGCGCCCGGACATGAAAGCGACGTTCCCAGGTGATGGCCTCGGAAATTAACCGGCCGTTAACCATGTCCGCCGCATCGTTAACCATTCAATAACAGGGAACGAGTCGGCCGCTATGGAGGCTGCAGCAAAAGTCCAACGTCAAATGGTGCGCCTGCGCGGGCGCTCTTATGTGGCGTTCGTGTTCACGCCGACGGTTCCGGTGCAGGATTGGCTGCAGGAGATCGACGCCACCATCGCGCGGTCCCCGGGCTTTTTTGCCGGCCGGCCCGTGGTGATCGATCTCTCCTCGGTCGATCTCAGCCAGGCCGGCATCGGCCATCTCCTGACCAGTCTTCAGGACCGCAACATCCGCGTCCTCGGCATCGAAGGCGTGGAGGAGGGAAGGCTCACTCCCATGATGCCGCCGCTGCTGTCGGGCGGGCGCAGCTGCGTGGTCGAGCCGAGCGCGCCGAGGAAGGCCGAGGTGAGGGCCGAGCCCAAGCCGACGTCGCTGCTGCTCGAAAGCCCGGTGCGCTCAGGCCAGACCGTGATCTTCCCGGAAGGCGACGTCACCATTCTCGGCTCGGTCGGGTCCGGTGCCGAGGTCGTGGCCGGCGGGTCCATCCACGTCTACGGCGCGCTGCGGGGCCGCGCCATGGCAGGCGTCAACGGTCACACCAGCGCACGCATCTATTGTCAGAAGATCGAGGCCGAACTGCTTGCAATCGATGGCTTTTATCAGACCGCCGACGATATCGACGAGGCCCTGCGCGGCCGGCCGGCCCAGGCCTTCCTGCAAGGCAACACCATGCGAATTACCGCGCTGAACTGACCAGAAGGAGACAATCGAGATGGCCAAGGTACTGGTCGTGACATCAGGCAAGGGCGGGGTCGGCAAGACCACCACCACGGCCGCGCTGGGAGCGGCGCTCGCTCAGCGCGGCGACAAGGTCGTCGTCGTCGATTTCGACGTCGGCCTGCGCAATCTCGACCTGGTGATGGGAGCCGAGCGCCGCGTCGTGTTCGATCTCATCAACGTGGTGCAGGGCGTTGCGAAGCTGCCGCAGGCGCTGATCCGCGACAAGCGGCTGGAGAATCTCTGGCTGCTGCCGGCTTCGCAGACGCGCGACAAGGACGCGCTGACGGAAGAGGGCGTCGGCAAGGTCATCGCCGATCTGCGCAGCCGTTTCGACTGGGTAATCTGCGACAGCCCGGCCGGCATCGAGCGCGGCGCCTCCATGGCGATGCGCTTCGCCGACGAGGCCGTGATCGTCACCAATCCGGAAGTCTCCTCGGTGCGCGATTCCGACCGCATCATCGGCATGCTCGATTCCAAGACGGTGCGGGCCGAAAAGGGCGAGCGGGTCGAGAAGCACATCCTCATCACGCGCTACGATGCTTCGCGTGCCGCGCGCGGCGAGATGCTGACCATCGACGACATCCTCGAGATCCTGGCAACGCCGTTGCTCGGCATCATCCCCGAGAGCCAGGACGTGTTGAAGGCGTCCAACGTCGGCACGCCGGTGACTCTGTCGAACGCGGATGGTGCGCCGGCGCGGGCCTATATGGACGCGGCCAAACGCCTCTGCGGCGAGAACGTGACGATGCATGTTCCTGCCGAGCGCAGAGGTCTGATGGATCGTTTGCTTCGACGGAGGGCTGCATGAGCATGGGTCTGCTTCGACTTCTCCGCGGCAAGAAGGCCTCGGCACCCGTCGCGCGCGAACGGCTGCAGATCCTGCTTGCCCATGAGCGCGGAATGCGTGGCCAGCCCGATCTGCTCGGCGTGCTGCGTGAGGAAATTCTCGCGGTGGTCTCCAAGCATGTGACGCTGGATCCGACCAAGGTCATCGTGCGGCTCGAGCGCGGCGACGAGGTCTCGACCCTGGAGGTCGACATCGAGGTGCCCAACGATTTCGAGCGCAAGAAGGCGGCGGTCGCGTAGGGGGACGCGGCCGCAGACATCCGTTTGGGGTGGGTGAGAAGGCGGTCCGCCGGGCATGGCGGGCCGCCTTTGTCCTTTTGGGCGGGCCTCATCCATGGTTTCGCCTGATTTCGTCTCGACGCTGGATTGCGATTGCAGGGCGGTACACGTCCTGCTCGGCGAGAGGGAGCTGCCGGGATGTCCCCAGAACAGAAGCCCCATCGACGCGCGGCAGCGGTGCTGCTCGCCGCGGCGATGGCCGTCACGCCGTCGATCTCGCAGGCCTGCACGCGGCTCGTCTATCACGGCGCAAATGGCCAGGTGATCACGGCACGCTCGATGGATTGGAAGAGCGATATCGCAACCAACCTCTGGATCTTCCCGCGCGGCATGGCGCGCACAGGCGAGGTCGGTCCAAACTCGCTGACGTGGACGTCGAAATACGGCAGCGTGATCGCGTCGGGCTACGACATCTCCACGACCGACGGGCTCAACGAAGCCGGACTGATGGCCAATGTGCTGTGGCTGGTGGAATCGGAGTATCCCAAATACGACCAGAGCAAGCAGGGGCTGACGATCGCGGCCTGGGCGCAATATGTGCTCGACAGTTTCGCGACCGTACAGGAGGCCGTGGCTGCGCTCGAGAAAGAGCCGTTCACGATCGTGACCGACAACGTGCCAGGCGAGAAGCGGCTCGCGACGCTGCACCTGTCGATGTCGGATGCGAGCGGCGACAGCGCCATCGTCGAATATATTGGCGGCAAGCAGGTCATCCACCACGGCCGCCAATTTCAGGTCATGACGAACTCGCCGACCTTCGACGAGCAGCTTGCGCTCAACGCCTATTGGAAGCAGATTGGCGGCACCGTGTTCCTGCCCGGCACCAATCGCGCCGCCGATCGCTTCGCCCGCGCATCTTTTTATGTCAACGCAATCCCGAAAGACGAAAATCCGAACCGCGCGCTCGCCAGCGTCTTCAGCGTGATCCGCAACACGTCCGTGCCGTTTGGCATCACGACGCCGGATCAGCCGAACATCTCTTCGACGCGCTGGCGGACCGTCGCCGAGCATCAGCGAAAGCTCTATCTCTTCGAGTCGGCGTTGACACCGAACACGTTCTGGGTCGACCTGAGGCAGATCGATTTCTCGCCGCAAGGCGGCAAGGTGAAGAAACTCGATCTGGGGCTCGACCAGGATCACACCTTCGCCGGCGATGCGACTGCCAGCTTCCGCGAGGCGCAGCCGTTCAAGTTCCTTGGCTTGCCGATGTGATCGGCTGCGGGCGGAACGGGCGTTGCGGCTTGATCGTTGTCAGGAACCCGCGGAGCGCCGAGCCGGGCGCCGCGGCTTCCTTTTCAACGGAGAGCGCCCATGATGTCCGAGGTCCAGGTCCACACCGTTGCCCGGCAGATGCTCGAACAGCACGGCCCTGCTGCGATTGCGAAGGCCGCCGAGCAAGCCCAGGCCTGTGAGGGCCGCGGCGAGGCCGACGAAGCCAGGGAGTGGCGTCACATCGTGGACGCCATGAAGATCATGCGCGGTCCGCATCAGGGCTGACTGTTCCAGGCGCGTGCCTTAACGCTCTCCGCGATCGGCGCCTTGCGGCGAACCGCGGTTCTGTGTCTGCGGCTGGCCGCGTTCGCCGATCGCTTTGCAGGGCAGCGGCTCCCACGAACCGTCTGCCGCCTGCTGATAGGCACTGCACGATGCCGAGGTCGATTTGTCCTCGCCCTTCTGGGCGTCGGGATCCTTCGCCAGCACGGGCGCTGTCAGGACCGCGACCGCCGCGATCGCGCCGGCGAAAACGAAATGGATATTCCGCATAAGGACCTCCTGTTCGCATCGAAGAGGCCGCATGCTGTGAAGAAATATGACGATTTTTAGCCGAACGAAGGAAGCTCTCCCAGCGTCCTTAACGCGACGGAAGCGCCTCGCTAGCCGCCCTTGCTGCGGATCAAGCCGGCGAGATTTGTCTTTTGGGCTTCGCACCAGCTGGACATGCCAAGGCGGCGCTGGTCAAGGTCGGTCGCCTGGGTCGCGATCGCAACCTCGGCCATCAGCGCGTCGTCCTGCTTCTCGCCCATCTTGCCGCCGGTATGCATCCAGGCAATCGCTTTGCGCACCTTTTCGGTGGTGCCGTCCGGCAGGTGCATCTGCTCCGCCCTTTGCACGAGATCCTGATAGACGAGATCCGTGTTGGGGCACTCGACCTTGGTGGCGAAGGCCTGCAGGACCATCGTCACATAGGTCGAGCGTGGCGCCGCATCGCCCGCCAGGGCCGGTGCGGCCAATAGCGACAGGCCTGCGATCATGAAACCGGTGCGCATCCTAGGGAACTCCTCCGCTTTTTCTGGCAGGCTAGCGCCCGGCGCGCCGCTCGGCAATGGGACCGGGACGCAATTGTCGCCGACCGGCGCGGCGGCTAACCTGGTGCCTTCCACCCTGGAGCGCGACATGAGCCTGTTCAGCACGCCGTTCGATCCCGCCCGCGACACCGCGCTCGTCACCGGCGCCGGCAACGGCATCGGCCGCGCGATCGCACAGGGCTTGGTCGGCGAGGGCGTCAGCACTGTGTTCGCTGATGTCAGCGAGGAGCGGGTGCGTGCCGCGATCGGCGCCAGCAAGAGGCCCGACCTGGCGGTACCCTGGATCGGCGATCTCGGCCGGCTCGAGGCCTGCGATGAGCTGCTGGCCGCGGCCCGTGCGGCGCTGGGCGAGGTCACGCATTTCGTTCACAGCGCTTCCCCGCCGCGGCGGGAGGCCGACCATGTGCTCGCGGTCGATCGCAGGACGTGGCAGGAGATGCACGCCGTCAATCTCGATGCCGGCTTTCACCTGGCGCGCGAACTCGCAAGACGACTGATTGACGCGAACCGGCCGGGCTCATTCCTGTTTCTCACCTCGCTGCATGCGGGCACACCTCGCAACCTCGCACATTATTCGACGGCGAAGGCGGCCATGGCGATGCTGGTGAAGGAGCTCGCGAAAACGTTCGGTCGTCACCGCATCCGCGTCAACGCGTTGGTGCCGGGCGCGATCGCTGCCGGCGGCTTCGTCGCCGATCCCGCGCTGGCGCGGCACATTCCGCTCGGGCGTCTCGGTGAGGCCGATGATCTCGCACCGATGGCGCTCACCGTTTTGTCGAACAGACTGTCGGGCTACGTCACCGGCGCGGCCTTCGTCGTCGACGGCGGATTGTCGCTGACGAACTGGTTCGAGCCGCCGGTGCTAGGCTAGCGCTGCCAGGCCGGCACCGGATCCAGCGGGGTGCGATAGACCTCGTTTTGGTCGCGATCGGTGACGCGCACCGCGCAACCCTTCTGCTGTAGCTCCGGCTTGACCTGCGACAGCTCGCAAGCCAATTGGTCGGCGCGATCGGAGGCAACCTCGATGTCCTCGAGGATGATTCCACCCTGGTTCTTGAACTCACCACCAACCACGAGATCGAAAGAGTAGTAGGGCATCGTAATTCCCCGGTGTGACGATCTGAGCTTCAGTGCAAGTCTTCAGTGCAAGTCTTCAATGCAAGTCTTCAATGTTCGGTGAAGGTCTTCAATCAGCCCTTCCAGCACATGCCGGATCGTACCACTGAGTCGATATCTGCCGAATGAACGGACCGCGCAATCTCTGGGCTTATGGCGCAGAAATGATGTGCAGCGCGCAGGCTCGTTAAGACTTTATTAAATACGTCGCGCAATCATCAGGCATGGAATTGCAGCAGAACCGGGCTCCGGGAACCGGCAGCTGCAAGAGAAGGCCGGCGGCATAGATCCCGACGGCCTTTTCTCTTGAGCGACAAATCGCTTTCCGTAGTCCCCCGGACTCAATCTTTCACATCGACTCGGACAGCGTGCGCCGCGCCTGCCCGCGGTATCGCTCAGCGCAGCGGCATTGGCGGACGGACGATCGGCCCGTCGTCATCAGCAACGGCTTGCGTCGTCGTGGCCGGCGCGGGTGGTGGCGGGACCGCGGCGGCCTGTGATGGGGGCGGTGCGAGCGGAGCCGGCGAAGAACCCGGCATGTAGGTTCGCGCCACAGCCGGCTTCGGCTTGCGAACCGGCGCTGTGGCGGGCTGCGACGGGAGCGCCGCGGCGCGCGCGCGCGGATCGACGGGCCTCGTATCGGCAGCGGCCGACCGCGGCGCAGGCGGCTTCGCCAACTCACGCGCCATCTGCTCCTGTCCGGCCTTCAGCTCGGCGATGTTGGCCTTGAGCCGTTCGATCTGTTGCGCCATCGCTGCGAGATCGCGCGTCATCGATTGCACCGTCTGCGCTGCGTCGAGGGGCTGTGTCGCCGCGGGCGCGGCTGCGGCGACCTGAACCGGAGGCGGCGCCGCAGGCGGATCGACCGCTTGATTTGCCGTGGCGTCCGCCGCGGGCGCAGCAACCTGTGCCGCGGTCGCCGGTGTGGTCTGGGATGTTGCAGGGAGCAAGGAGGTGGCAGGCAGCCACGAGGTCAGCGCCGGCGCCCATTCGGCCAGCATCTGCCTTGCGGTGTCGCCGTGCCTCTCCCAGGCGATGCTTGCGGCTACGCCGGCGCCGGCAAACAGGAACGCGACGGACACACCGCGCAGCCAGCTGCCGACCGAGGATCGCGCCGGCCTGACGGGAGCATCGCTGGATGTGACGCGGACGGCCGTGTCGACCGAGGGTTCCGTGGCGGGTTTTCCGTACACGACGTTGACGGTGGGCTCAGGCGCGCGCGACGGCTCCAAAGTGAACTTCGGCTCCGCAGTGAGTTTGGGCTCGGGAGTGAACCTGGGCTCCGGACGTGGCGCAATCTCCGGCGCCAGCGCTGGCGAGGCGCCGGTCGGCCGCGAGGCCAGCACGATCTCGGGCGAGATCTGGACCGCGTCATGCGGATCGTTGTCCTTGACCGTGTCCTTCACGATCTCATCGACGATTTGCTTGGCGTTCAGCGTCGCGAGCATCGTAGCTCCTTTGAGGTCCGATGTTTGAGGTGAGTCGTCCGCATTGGCGCCGGGCCTGATCCGAGGTGCGCCCATGCCGATCCCCATGGCGCACGAGTCCAGCCGCGTTTGACCAAAGCAAGGCGAGCGGATGGAGATGATGCGACGGTCGTTCCGCCTTTGTGTTGTTGGAACCAGGTTCCCAGAACACGCGCATGTGTCCCGCGCCGCCTTGTTTTCAGCACGATTTTGGCAATATCTGACACCCTTGCGGGCGGGGTTATTCCGCTATTGGGGGAGCCGGCGGTGCCAAGATCTCTACTCGTTTTGTTCGTTGCAGCCTTGCTGCCGCTGGGCGGCTGCATGCAGACGACACTCTCGCCATCGACAGATGCGAGCATGACGCCGCGCGACCGTCAGTTGCTGGCGCACGCGCCCTATGCCAAGGCGAGCGTACCTGAGCAATATCTGCGTCACATCGTCGATTACCACCGCAAGGAGCAACCGGGCACGATCCTGGTCGATACCGATGCGCGCTACCTCTATTACGTGCTGCCCGATGGCAAGGCGATCCGCTACGGCGTTGCGGTCGGCGAGGAAGCCATGGCGTTCTCCGGTGTCGCGCGGGTCGGGCGCTTGGCGGAATGGCCGGACTGGGTTCCGACCGCGGACATCCAGGCGCGGCTCGGTCCGTATCCGGCGCGCGTTCCAGGCGGTCCCGCCAATCCGCTGGGCGCGCGGGGCATCTATCTCTATGCCGGCAACAAGGACACGCTCTACCGCATCCATGGCACCAACCAGCCCGAATATATCGGCCAGGCGATCTCGTCGGGCTGCATCCGGATGCGCAACGAGGACGTCATCGATCTCTACGACCGTGTGAAGCTCAATTCGATGGTCGTGGTGCTGCCGCCGGGCCAGAGCGCGCAAGCCGAAGCGGGCGGGCGCTGGAGGGGATAGGGATTTGGACCAGGGTGTGCTTGCCGACAATTTTATCCATCGCCTTGGGCGAACCCTAACGCTTCGCGTCTAGCGTGCAGCGAGCAAGGGGTTGCTCGCATGTATCTCGTGAAGAACTCACCGCGCGCACTGTGCGCTGCGCTGATCCCGCTGGCCCTCGTCGAAGCCGTGCTGCTGGTCTTCGCCGTCGCGGGTGGGCAGGTGACCGATCCCGTCGGTGTCCCGGCTCCGGACCAGTTCCTGATGGTCTATGCCGGCCGCATGGCCATTAACGCCGCCTTCCTGTTCGCAGGGCACATCGTGCTGCGGCAGTGGACGATATCGAGCCGGCTTGCCTATGGCCTGATGGGCGGCGTCATGGCGGCGGTGAGCTACGGCTTTGCGATCCGCAACCATATTCAGCTTGCGGGGCCTGGCGATGGCACCGTGCTGACCATCGGCTTGCTGCCAACCATTGCGGGAATGATCGGTGGGTTCCTTTACGGCCAGTTCGCCGGAGTACGTTCGGCTGAGCGCGTCGCCGTGCAGGCTACCGCTCCGGCTGCAAAAGCGGCACCACCGCTGACTTTCAACGGACCAGTCCGCGTCCGCACGTCATTCGCGGGCATCGTCATAGCCGCGCTGATACCGACGGTGCTCGCAACTCTGCTGCCCTATACGCTGCTGCCTCTCCTGATGAACGGCTTTGCGGACAAAAGCACCGCACACATTTTCGCCGCGGTGATCCCGGCGCAGACCTTCATGGTCATGATAGCGATTTCGGTCATTCCTTCGAGCATTTTCATGCTCTGCGTCCACCACGTCGCGCGAGCCATGAGCCGCCGCAACGCGTGGGAGTATGCAGTGATTGGCGCGGTTGCGGCTTTCGCCTGCAGTTTGCTACTCGCATTCGCGGTGCCACTGCTTGCTTATCTCGTGGTGCCAGCGGCATTTTCCGGAGCGGTGATGGCGGCGCTCTATCGCCGGTTCGCCGGGCTGGAACCGATGCCATTGCCGGAGGCCGTGATCGCGACCGATCCAAATGCGTTGGTCGACGCCGATCATCCGTCGCGGCACCAGCGCGGCGTCATACTTGGCAACTGATCGTCACGGACCGAAACATGAAAGAGCTTGCCGCGCTTGGCGCGGGAACTGCGATCGCGGCCGTGGCGGCACTCTGGTTGACGACCGGGCCCGTGGTCGTGAATGCGGAGGTCAAGCCGCTTCAGCAGAGCGGAAATATTCCGGCCTTCCGGCCCGTTGCGTCCGAGTCGGCCGCCCAAGCCGGTCAGAACAATCGGTGATCTTCTCGTCCCAATGCGCGATGAGATTTGAATGAATCGTCATCGCGATTCAGGTTGTTGTTTGCGAATGATCTTTCCGGAGGCCGCTCCGCGCTTTTCCGAATGATGCTTTAGTTTTCCGGCCGCGCAATCCGCCATTGCAGAGTTGTGGCATTGCCGTTGGCATCGCCAGGCGCCTTGTCGGCGGGCGAGGTGTAGAGCGGGCGATAGCGGTACGCCCACATCTTGGTGCCGTCGTCGCGGTTGATCACGGTGAAGTCGCCGACAGCCCTGGCATCGGCCATCGCCGTCAGCGGAACCCAGCTCTCGGTGCACTTGCCGTTACAGGTCGACGTCTTGCCGGTTGTGTCGCGCTCGTAATAGTAGAGCGTCATGCCCTTGAGATCGACGAGCTTGGGCCCCTGTTTGGTCAGGATCACCTTCGCCGGAGCGGTTGGCGCCTCGACCTTCGGCGCCGGAGGATCGCCGCCGCCATGTCCGCCTGCGACCGCCTGAACGGTCGAGAGCCCGATGGCCGCGGCCACAACGAGGAACCTGAACATTCCCGAACTCCAGCCTGCAAAGTTAATCGCGCGTTAAGCGCCCAATGCCGCCGATGTTAGCAGCCGAAGGTTAGTTCCTGGTTTCGTGCGCTGCGAAAATACGGGAATGGTCCGGGATCACACCTGCGCAGCGCGCAGCGGGGCGCGGCTGAGCTCGTTGCCGGCGGCGATGGCCTTGCGCAGCAGGCGCATCAGCTCCTCGCTCTCCTTCGCGCTAAGGCCGCGCAGCATGATGCGCTGGGCGGACTCGACCGCCGGCGTGATCTTGCGCAGCGTGCGCCGGCCTTCGTCGGTGATCTCGAGCTCACGGGCGCGGCGATCGCGGCTGGAGGGGCGGCGCTCTGCGAGACCCTTCTGGACCAGGCGATCGATCACGCCGGTGATGGTGGTGCGGTCATAGGCGATCAATCCTGCGAGCGTCACCTGGTCGAGGCCCGGATTGGCCTTGATGGTCGCGAGCGCGGCGTATTGCACGGGCGTGAGATCAAAGCCGGCGTCTTCGACCTCGGCCAGGAATACCGCGACTGCGATCTGCTGGAAGCGGCGCGCCAGATGCCCCGGCATGTCGTTGTTGTCTTTCACCGAATGCTCCGGAAGTCGCGGCGGGGTGAGGGATCGTTGACAAGCATACTGATAGTCAGCATACTGAGCAATATCAAAAACAGCAGCGTTGCCGGGAGAGGTGCTCATGCAATTCCATCTCAATGGATTTCAGCCGGGCGACCCTGAGATCGCCGATCCCGCCGAACGCGTCCAGCCATCGGGAGCGGAGGGCACTGTGCCTGACGAGGTCGATGTTCTCATCGTCGGCTGCGGGCCTGCCGGGCTGACCCTCGCGGCCCAGCTTGCACAGTTTTCCGACATCAAGACCTGCATCGTCGAGCAGAAGCCGGGCCGGCTGCTGGTCGGCCAGGCCGACGGCATCGCCTGCCGCACCGTGGAGATGTTCCACGCCTATGGCTTCAGCGAGCGCGTGCTGACGGAGGCCTATTGGGTCAACGAAACGA
>NZ_JAEMSD010000182.1 GCF_016462955.1 Bradyrhizobium sp.
AAGCGGGAGAGGTGCACCGAGCCCGCGGCGGCTTGATTCAACCCAATCTCATCCTCCTTTAGCCGTGCTTCATCTCCACCGGCGGCGTGCCGTGGGTGTGGAAGGACTCGATCGTCTTCAGTCCCCAGGCCTGGCCCTTCTTGCGCTCCTCCTCGGTCCACACGATCGGCTTCCAGTCGGGCGCGAGGATGAGGCGCGCGCCGGCATTGGCGACTTCGACGCGGTTGCCGCCGGGCTCGTAGACGTAGAGGAAGAAGGTCTGCTGGATCGCGTGCTTGTGTGGCCCGGTCTCGATATGCACGCCATTTTCGAGGAAGATGTCGGCGGCGCGCAGAATCTCCTCGCGGCTGTCGAGTGCGTAGGTGACGTGATGGAAGCGGCCCGGCACGCCGGAATGGTCGAGTGAATAGGCGAAGTCGTAGCTCTTGTTCGACATCGTCAGCCACATCGCCGCTTCCCTCCCGTCGTTGAGCACGATCTGCTCGGTGAGCCGGCAGCCGAGGTAATGCTCGAAGAACTCGCGGTTGGCCTTGATATCGACGGCGAGGCAATTGAGGTGATCGAGGCGACGCACGTTGACGCCGCGCGCGGGAAAGCGCTGGGCCTGGTTCTTCAGCGCAGGCTTCAGCTCCGGCGGCGCCTGATACCATTCGGTCTCGTAATAGAGCTCGACGATATGGCCATCGGGGTCGTGGCAGCGGAAGGTCGGCCCCTGCCCCATGTCGCCGTCGATCCAGCCGATGTCGAAGCCGGATCCTTTCAGGGCGGCGACGCGACGCTCCAGCGCCTGCTGGCTGCGCGCGCGCAGCGCCATGTGGCCCATGCCCGAGCGCTTCGACGCCGTCAGCTTGAGCGAATAGCGCTCGTAATCATCCCAGCCGCGCAAGTACACCGACTCGCCCTGTCGTCCGCTGACGGTCATGCCCATGACATCGACGAAGAATGTCAGGCTCTCGTCGGGCTTCGGGGTCAGCAGCTCCATGTGGCCGAGATGAGCGAGATCGAGGATCGTTTCGGGCTGCATGTTTCCTCCAGGGCATGGCGAGCGATCCCCCGGGGTCGATCGCGGGATCGGACGCCGAAACGGCAACGCGCTCACACATCCGAAGGCGGCGCCGAGGCCGCCTTTCCATTTGCACTAATGTACAAATGATTAGGTCTCGTCAACAAAATCCAGGGTCTTGGTGGCGGTGACGAGGCTGCCGACGCCGACGCCCGAATGACGGCGTTGGCTGGCCGCATGGTAAAATTTTCCTTGATTGCCCCCGGCTCCAAGGCCCGGGGATTGCATCACTTTCCCGCATTTTCTGCCCAAAACGATGCCATCCGAACAAAGCTGCCGGCCGAATTGTCGGGGATTTAACGAACCGGCCGCGCTTGCTGCTTAACCGTTTGTGCAGCGACGGCCGCGCATAGTCGGGGCAAATCCCTCGGTCTGGCCAGGTTCATTCATTGTGACATCCTTTGGACGCGTGATTTCGGTTCGCGGATCGCTCGCCCGGGTCGGGCTATTGGCCGCAAGCCAGATGCCGATCTCGGAGGTGCGGGCGACCGTCGGCCGCTTCGTCAGCATTCGTTGCGCCAGCTCGGTCATCGTTGCGATGATCACAGAGGTGTCCTGCGAGAATTTGTCGAGCTCCGACGCCTACATCGCGATCGCATCGGTCGACCTGCTCGGCGAAATCCTCAATGCCGCGGACAAGGCCAAATTCCAGCGCGGCGTCACCAATTATCCAACCATCGGCGATGCCGTCGACCTGATCACCAGCCAGGAGCTGCGCACGATTTACGCGCCCACCGGCTCGGACCAGATCAATGTCGGCTTCCTCCAGCAGGACCGCTCCGTCGTCGCCTATGTCGACGTCGAGGAAATGCTGTCCAAGCACTTCGCCGTGCTGGGCTCGACCGGCGTCGGCAAGTCGACCGGCGTGTCGCTGCTGCTCAACGAGATCCTGAAGGCGCGGCCGAACCTGCGCATCTTCCTGCTCGACGTTCACAACGAATATGGTCGCTGCTTCGGCGATCGCGCGCTGGTGCTCAACCCGCGGAACCTGAAGCTGCCGTTCTGGCTGTTCAACTTCGAGGAAATCGTCGACGTGCTGTTCGGCGGCCGCGCCGGGGTGCCCGAGGAGCTGGACATCCTCGCCGAGGTGATCCCGCTCGCCAAGGGCGTCTACACCCAGTATCAGAACGCCGACCGAATCGGCCTGAAGCGCATCGACCCCAAGCAGATCGGCTATACCGTCGACACGCCGGTGCCCTATCGCCTCGTCGACCTGCTGTCGCTGATCGACGAGCGCATGGGCAAGCTCGAGAACCGCTCCTCCCGCATCATCTATCACAAGCTGATCTCACGCATCGAAGCCGTGCGCAACGACCCGCGCTACGCCTTCATGTTCGACAACGCCAATGTCGGCGGCGACACCATGGCCGAGGTCATCAGCCATCTGTTCCGCCTGCCCGCCAACGGCAAGCCGATGACGGTGATGCAACTCGCCGGCTTCCCGGCCGAGGTGATCGATTCCGTGGTCTCGGTGCTGTGCCGGATGGCGTTCGATTTCGGCCTGTGGAGCGACGGCGTCTCGCCGCTGCTGTTCGTCTGCGAGGAAGCGCATCGCTATGCCTCCGCCGACCGCAACGTCGGCTTCGGGCCGACCCGCAAGGCGGTGTCGCGCATCGCCAAGGAGGGACGCAAATACGGCGTCTATCTCGGCCTGATCACCCAGCGCCCCGCAGAGCTCGACGCCACCATCATCTCCCAGTGCAACACGCTGTTCACGATGCGCCTCGCCAACGACCGCGACCAGGCGCTGCTGCGCGCCGCGGTGTCGGACGCTGCAGCGAACCTGCTCTCCTTCGTCCCCTCGCTCGGCACGCGTGAAGTGCTGGCTTTCGGCGAAGGCGTCGCCCTGCCGACACGCCTGCGCTTCAAGGAGGTGCCGCCGCATCAACTGCCGCGTGGGGAGGCCACCATCTCGAGCGTGCCGTCGGTCACCTCCGGCCACGACATGCATTTCGTCAGCGCGGTGCTCGAACGCTGGCGCGGCGCCACCTCGCAGCGCGACGTGCCCAACGACCCGGTGTTCTCGGCGCCGGCGGCGAAGACGGTGTCCAGCATCGAGGCCCCGATGCTGCAGCCGTCGATGGGCCTCGATCCCGACCGCTTCTCGCTGCTGAAGAAGCCGCTGCGGTAAGGGACGGACACCGCCCCCACGAATTCCGCTGTCATGCCCCGGCTTGACCGGGGCATCCAGTACGCTGCAGCTCCTCGGCTCAATCACTAACGCCTCTGGAATACTGGATCGCCCGATTAAATCGGGCGATGACAGCGAGTGTGTGGCACAGCCCCCATCGTCCTACGTTGAGCCCGCCACCCGCATCGACTATGGTTTCCAGCCTAAAAGCCGGAATCCATGCCCATGACAAAGACAGCCGCGCAACGCTTCCCCGCTCCCGCCCTCGACACGCTGCCCGACGACATCCGCACGCGGCTTCTCGCCGTGCAGGAGAAGAGCGGCTTCGTGCCCAACGTCTTCCTCACATTGGCCTATCGCCCCGACGAGTTCCGCGCCTTCTTCGCCTATCACGATGCGCTGATGGAGAAGGACGGCGGCCTCAGCAAGGCCGAGCGCGAGATGATCGTGGTGTCGACGTCGGCCGCGAACCAGTGCCAATATTGCGTGATCGCACATGGCGCGATCCTGCGCATCCGCGCCAAGAACCCTGTGATCGCCGACCAGATCGCGGTGAACTACCGCAAGGCCGACATCACGCCGCGGCAGAAGGCGATGCTCGATTTCGCCATGAAGGTTTCGACCGACGCGCAGCGGATTTCGGAAGATGATTTCGCAGCGCTGCAGCCGCACGGCTTCAGCGACGACGACATCTGGGACATCGCCGCGATCGCCGCTTTCTTCGCGCTGTCGAACCGGATGGCGAATGTCACGGGCATGCGGCCGAACGAGGAGTTCTACCTGATGGGACGCCTGCCGAAGAAATGACAGTCACGCCATGACCGAGCTCGATTGGCCCGAAATTTTGCTGCGCCTCGGCACAGCGACGCTCGCCGGCAGCGCGATCGGCCTCAACCGCGACCTGCATGGCAAGCCGATCGGGCTGAAGACGCTCGGCATCGTCGGACTCTCCACCGCAACCGTCGTCCTGCTCGCGGTGCCCTTCGGCGACCCCGGCAAGATCACCGATGCGACGAGCCGCGTGATCCAGGGCGTCCTGACCGGCATCGGCTTCCTCGGGGCCGGCGTCATCGTTCACGAGAGCGACCGTTTTCGCGTGCGCGGCCTGACCAGCGCGGCCTGCACCTTTCTCGCCGCCTGTCTCGGCATCACCTGTGGCGCAGGGCAATGGAAGATCGTGCTGACCGCACTGGCCTTCACTTTCGTTCTGCTCACGATCGGCCGCCGCCTCGAGCGCCGGCTGCATCGCATGCTTGGCGGCAAGGAAGATCCGCACCAGGTGGAAACTCCGCCGAGGATGGATCACCGGCAGAGCGGCTAAAGCATGATCTGGAAAAGCGCGAACGCCTTTCCGGAAGGATCATGCGCAAGCAAAACCTGAAGCGCGATGACGATCCGTCCAAATATCATCGCGCTTCAGAATCGCAGCCGTCGTGCCCAGATCGGCTTCAGCAATTCGAGCACGGTCAGCAACAAGAATCCCGCGCCGAGCGTGATCGCCAGATCGTCCGGATGCAACGGACCGAACCGAAACAGGCTGGACGCTCGCGGCCACAGCAGAGCAGCCGCCAGAATGGACGCGATCGCTACGGCTATCCAGAGCAACGCCGGATTCGGACGGAAGAAGGCGGACAAGAAGGATGCGCTGAAGGAGCGGTTGACCAGTACCAGCGTAGCGACGCAGATGACGAGCGCGATGAATGCGAGCGCGCGCGCTTCATCGGATGGAACGCCGGAACGGAGCGCTCCGACGAAGATCGCTGCGATCAAGGCGAAGGCCATGGCGCCCTGCAGGACGCTCCAGGCGATCAGGGGCCAGGAGAACAGCGCCGCATCGGCACGCCGCGGCGGTCGCTTCATGACGTCGCGCTCCTCCCGCTCGGCTTCGAACACAAGCGAGCAGACCGGGTCGATGATCAGTTCCAGAAGCGCAATGTGAACGGGGCCGAGGATGACGGGCAACCCGAATACCAGCGGCAACAGGGCCAAACCGGCGATCGGAACGTGGACGGCGAAAATGAAGGCCATCGCCTTGCGCAGATTGTCGTAGATCCGGCGTCCCAGGCGGATGGATGCCACGATGGAGCTGAAATCGTCGTCGAGCAGCACGATGGATGACGCCTCGCGAGCGACGTCGGTGCCGCGGCCGCCCATCGCGATCCCGATATGGGCAGCCTTCAAGGACGGCGCATCGTTGACGCCGTCGCCGGTCATCGCAACGATCTCGCCGCAGCGCTTCAGCGCCTGAACGATCCGCAGCTTCTGCTCCGGCAGAACCCGCGCGAAGACGGTCACGTTTCCGACGAGTGCCTCGAGCTCGCTGTCGGACGCGAGCCTGATTTGCTCGCCGGTGACGACCTCCTTGACGTCGAGCCCGGCCTGCCCGGCGATTGCCAGGGCGGTCGCGGGATAGTCGCCTGTGATCATGACGACCCGGATGCCGGCCGAGCGGCATTCGGCCACCGCCTCCGGCACGCCCGGGCGAAGCGGATCGGCGAGAGCGACGAGACCGATGAAGCGAAACGCGAAGCCGTCCTGGGAGGACGGCAGGTTCTCGCCGTCATGACTTGCGGCGGCGACGCCGAGGACGCGAAGACCGTCCTTCGCCATCGCGGCGACGGCATCGCGCATCGCCTCGTGGTTGGCATCGTCCAGCTTGCAAAGCTGCGCAATCGCCTCGGGGGCACCTTTCGCCGCAGCGAAATACCCGGGGCGGTGCGGCGATCGCCAGACCTGCGTCATCGCCAGCAGCTCGGGCCGCAGACCGTAGCTGCGTACCAGCGTGCGAGCATCAGCGGCTTCGCCATCGGGCACAGCGGCCTGCGCGAAGGCGTGCAACGCCTTCTCCATCGGATCGAACGGTTCGGGCGAGCTCGCCAGCACGCTGCAGCGCGCCAGCTCGAAGAACTCTGCTCCGACGGGAGCCACCTGCGAGGCTGCGGGGCGCACGCTTGTGCCGTCGTGCAATCTCAGCGCCGCGACCGACATCCGGTTCTGCGTCAGCGTGCCGGTCTTGTCCGTGCACAGCACCGTGGCGGAGCCGAGCACCTCGATCGCGGCGGCGCGCCGCGTCAGCACCCGCGCCTTCGAGATGCGCCAGGCGCCCATGGCCATGAACACCGTGAGGACGACGGCAAACTCCTCGGGAAGCATGGACATGCCGATTGCGATGCCTCCGAGCAACGCCTGCAGCCAATCTCCGCGCAACGTTCCGTATAGCAGGACAGCCGCGAGGCTGATCGCCACGCCGCCGACAAAGCAAAGCCGTACCAGCCGCGCGGTCTGCTGCTGGAGCCGCGGCCGCTCCGGCTGCAAGCCATGCAGCGACAGTCCGATCTTGCCGATCTCGCTGCGGGGACCGGTGGCCTCGACCCTGGCGAGGCCCTCGCCGCGCACGACGAGCGAGCCCGAATACACGAAGGGCTGGTCATCGCCGCCCGGACGATGATCGGCCAGGGAGGCGTCCGCAGCCTGTGTGTTGGCGAGCTGCTTGCGCACCGGAACCGACTCGCCGGTCAGCAGCGATTCGTCGGCGGCAAGATCCCGCGCGCTGACGAGCACCGCATCTGCCGGGACCCGATCTCCCTCGGAGAGGACCAGGAGATCGCCACGGACAACGTCACGGCCGGCGATCCGCCGGCGCTCCCCGTCCCTGACCACCAGCGCGCGCGGGCTGGTCAGCTCCCGCAATGCCTCCAGCACCCGTTCGGTGCGTGTCTCCTGCACGATGGTGATCACGACGGAGATGAGACCGAACGCCAGGAGCAGCACTGCCTCGCGGAAATCGCCCAGCAGGAGATAGACGATTCCACCGCACAGAAGGAGCGAGAGCATCGGCTCGCGCAACACCTCGAGAACGATGCGCAGCGGCGTGCGCCGTTCCGTTCGCGGCAGTTCGTTGAAACCGTCCTGTTGCAGCCGCCGCCGGGCCTCGGCTTCGCTCAGCCCGGAAAGGCTGCCGCCTTCCAGCTCGCTCACGTCTTCCGCCGCAGGCTCCAGAGGCTCCCGCCACCGACGACGGCGGTGACGAGCAGCACGGCGACGAAAGTCTGGATAATTGTGAAATTCAGCGCATCCCGCGCAACGAACAGCGCAGTGATCGCGCCGGCGATGATGAAGAGGATGCGGAAGATGATGCTCACGGCCATGTCTCCGGTCGGCATGACCTTCAACCGCTCCGCCCTCGACATCGAGGCGCAACGCGGCTTGGGTCATCATGCAGCCGGACAATAGCCGCCGTCAGCCGCAGCCAATTGCGGAAGATCAAGCGTGACCAGACGAGCGGGCCGCTAGCGCTTTGCCATCAATTCGAGCGCAGGCGCAAAGCGCTCCGCAAATGTCGATGTCTTGGCGTGGTGAACTGCGGCAAAGGATGCCGAAATTCCTGCTACGGCGACGGCGAGCACGGCAACGGTGAAAACCAGACGGCGCATTTCGGCCTCCTGTGTGGGCTCGATAGCCCATAGAAATGGGACGCCTGTGTTTCAGGACCGCTTCACGGCGACGAAAAATGATGTCGCTCAAGAGACTGTGATGCCTTGCGATTGCTCGTGCTCGCAGGGCGCAAGCCCCCTAATCAAGGTCCCTAATCGTCGTCCTCTGGGCCGCACCAGCCAGGCAGATAGATCGCGGCCTTGCTTCTGGCCGCGGCCATTGCCGTCTCGAGCGCCTTGTCGAAATCGGCCTCCACCGCCTTGCGCGAGATCTGCCGGCGCAGAAAGTCAGCCCACAGGAATTCGGAGAACGGTGTGGTGTCCTTGGCAAAGCCGCCCATGCGGCGCAATTCACCGGCAAGGCTGCGGAACGGATCATCCTTGAGGTCGGCGACCGATTTCGGCAGGTCGCGGAACGACCGCCGCTCGCCCTTGGCGTCGTAAGGGTAAACCCAGCGCTTGTTGTCCATGACGCCCCAGAAAGCCTCGCGCTCCACCATCCTGAGGTCGCCAACGACGGTCACCAGCACCTTCTTGACGCCTTCGTCGTGCAGAGCGCGGCCGAGATGATGATGGTCGATCACGTAGTAGCGTGCGTCGGGGCCGTAGACGACCGGGATCATGTGCTTGCCGAGCAGGTCGGCCTGCTTGGTCTTGTCGTGCTCGCGCCAGCGCCTGCGCTTCTCCTTGACCTCGCGCATGCCGACAGTCATCTGCGTCGGCCGCAGCGACAGGATCGAAACGGGATGCACTCGCGGCTCACGCGTATTGGTCATGTCGAAGGGTCCTGACGGGTTGCCGCTGATGGCTCGGATTCCCTGACTATGCCATGGCCCCCGCGGCGACGAAATGCACGGTGGCAGTTCCCGAAACGCTCCCGCCACGCGAAATAGTGCAAGTGCACACATGCACGCGGGCATTGAGAAGATTTTCTTCTACGCGCACCTCACATATGCTATCTAGATAGCCGCTTCTGAGTGATCCCGCCCGATGAACAACCAGCGGCCCATAAGCTCTGATGACGAGCACCGGGTGCTCCAGTTCAGGCCGCGCACCCCGGCTTCCCCGACGGTCCAGCGCGGCAGCGGCACCGTGCAACCGCTCCGCGCCGCGCCCGAACGGCTGGACCTGTCGCGCTACGAGCAGCCCCGCATCGAACCCGACAATTACCGCCAGCGCATGCTCGCCAACATCGCGGCACTGGCCTTCACCATCGCGCTGACCGCGATCGGGATCTGGCTCGCGGTCAACATCGCCGACCTGCGCCGGACCCAGGATTGCGTGCTGATGGGCCGCCGCGACTGCGCCAAGATCACGACGCCGCACATCTAGGCGCGGCCGGCGCCCGGGTCTTCGGAAAAGGGCTCTGGCCGGCGTCCCCAGCCCCGCCCCCGGGGCTGTCCGGCTCCATTGAACTCGGGGCGGCGCTCCGATATACGGGCTTTCGACCCGGCCAGAGGGGGGTTTGAGGGCGTCATCAGGGGCGCGATGCCCACCCACCGTGCCACTCTGGAAACCCGAAAATACCCGCAAAATATCAAAGGCTTAGTGATGTCTTCCACATTCGATCAGGTCGCCACGATCATCGCTGAAACCTGCGACATCCCGCGCGACACGATCACGCCGGATAGCCATGCCATCGACGATCTCGGCATCGACAGCCTCGATTTCCTCGATATCGCCTTCGCGATCGACAAGCAGTTCGGCATCAAGCTGCCGCTGGAAAAGTGGACTCAGGAGGTCAATGACGGCAAGGCGACCACCGAGCAGTATTTCGTGCTGAAGAATCTGTGCGCCCGCATCGACGAACTGGTTGCGGCCAAGGGCGCGAGCGCCTAAGGGCGCAGTCATGCAACTCGAATACTTCCACATGATCGATCGCATCGTCGACCTCAAGGTCGACGAGAAGACGATCGTCGTCGAAGCCCGGGTCCCGCAGGAAAGCACCATCTTCGAGGGGCACTTCCCGGGCTACCCCTTGATGCCCGGCGTGCTCCTGATCGAATCGATGGCGCAGGCCTCCGGCTGGCTTCAGCTCGGCGTGTTCAAGTTCGAGCGCATGCCGATCCTGGCCGCCGTCAAGGAGGCCAAGGTGCGCGGCTCGGTGTTTCCGGGCGATCTCATGAGCATCGAGGCGAGCCTCGCCCATGAAGGCTCCGGCTATGCCATGACCGAGGCCAAGATCAGGGTCGGCGGCAAGCTGCGCGCCAATTCGGCGCTGACCTTCACGCTGATTCCCTTCCCCAATGCGGATATGCGCGGACACATGGCGAAGATCGCCGAGCGCGTCGGCTTTCCGCAACAGGTCGTATCGCCATGACTGACACTGCTTCGAAGCCCGGCCAGACGGAAGTCTGGATCACCGGTATTGGACTCGCGACCTCGCTGGGCGAAGGCCTCGATGCCAACTGGGCCGCGCTCCAGGAGAAGCGCATCAATGTCGACGAGAAGGGCTTTGCGCCCCACGTCGTGCATCCGCTGATGCCCGTCAGCTTCGACAGCCAGATTCCGAAGAAGGGCGACCAGCGTCAGATGGAAGCCTGGCAGCGCATCGGCACCTATGCCGCCGGCCTTGCGCTCGACTCGGCCGGCATCAAGGGCAACAAGGACATTCTCTCGAAGATCGACATGGTGGTCGCCGCCGGCGGCGGGGAGCGCGATCTCAACGTCGACACCGGGATTCTCACCGCCGAGGCCAAGGGCGCCAACGCGCCAGGCTTCCTCAACGAGCGGCTGATGAGCGATCTCAGGCCAACGCTGTTCCTGGCCCAGCTCTCCAACCTGCTCGCCGGCAACATCGCCATCGTGCACGGCCTCGGGGGCACCTCGCGCACCTTCATGGGTGAGGAGGTCGCCGGCGCCGATGCCGCCCGCATCGCGCTCGCGCGCATCGCCTCGGGCGAGAGCGACATCGCGCTGGTCGGCGGCTCGCACAATGGCGAGCGCAAGGACCTGCTCGTCCTCTACGAATTCGGCGACTTCAATTTGAAGGACAAGTTCGCTCCCGTGTGGGCGCGCAAGGATCATCCGGGTTTCGCGCTCGGCTCGGCCGGCGCTTTCCTGGTGCTGGAGTCGAAGACGCACGCGCAAGCGCGCGGCGCAAAGCCGTTCGCAAGACTGTCGAGCGTCGTCGCCGACCTCGCCAAGCGCAAGCAGCCCGGCGATATGGCCGCGACACTGGAGAAGCTGTGGACCGAGCTGCCGAAGCGCGAGGGCAAGGGCGCGATCATCACCGGGGCGACCGGTGCGGAGCCGGCGACCTCGGAAGAGCGCGACTTCCTGAAGGGCCACCGCGACTTTCCGGTGCGCTCGACCGGTACGATGTTCGGCCACGCCATGGAAACGCAATTCCCGCTCGGAATTGCGCTCGCCGCACTGTCGATCTCGCGCGGCGCGCTGTTCCCGCCGAATGATTCCACGGGGACCGAGATTGAAATGCAAGGCGCGCCCACCCAGATCGTGGTGGTGGGGGCCGGACACTGGCGCGGCGAAGGCATGGCGCTGGTCGAGGCGGTTTAGTTAGCTCAAGCGGGGATCGACATGACTGCACCACGCGACAAACTCGGGCGTCCCGTCGTCGTCGTCACCGGCATGGGCATCATGACCTCGCTCGGTGCCGGCAAGTCCGACAATTGGGCGAAGCTCGTCGCCGGCGAATCCGGCATCCGCACCATCACGCGTTTTCCGGTCGACGGCCTCAAGACCACGATGGCCGGCACGGTCGATTTCGTCGCCGTCGATCCGTTCTCGTCCACCGCACTGTCCGAGCGGATGGCCGAGCTGGTGACGGAGGAAGCGCTGGAGCAGGCCGGCATCGGCGCCAAGGCCGATTTCCCGGGTCCGCTTTTCCTCGCGGTCGCGCCGGTCGAGGTCGAATGGCCGCAGCGTCGCGAGCTCGGTCGCGCCGTCGGCCAGCAGGACATCACCTATGACGACCTGCTGCGCATTTCCGGCGGCGGCAAGTACAGCGCCTATCATCATCGCTTCATGTTCGGCTCGGTTGCCGCCCATCTCGCCGAGACCTTCGGCACCAAGGGCTCGCCGATCTCGCTGTCCACGGCATGCGCGTCCGGAGCCACCTCGATCCAGCTGGGCGTCGAGGCGATCCGCCGTGGCGAGACCGATGCTGCGCTGTGCGTTGCGACCGACGGCACCGTGAACCCGGAAGCGCTGGTGCGCTTCTCGCTGCTGTCGGCCCTGTCGACCCAGAACGAGCCGCCGCGGGCGGCCTCTCGCCCCTTCTCCAAGAACCGCGACGGTTTCGTGATGGCCGAAGGCGCCGGCGCGCTGGTGCTCGAAAGCTACGAGGCGGCGACTGCGCGCGGCGCGAAGATCCTCGGAG
>NZ_JAEMSD010000648.1 GCF_016462955.1 Bradyrhizobium sp.
ATCGCATCGTTCGCGAACATCGAGGATGCCAACGCTCCGCGTGATCGCAATCGCACGTCATGCGAAGCACCCGCGTCGCGCTCGCCAAGCGCACGCGCCTTGCTGCGTCAACACTTCTTTAAGCGAGACGCTGTTTTTTTCTTCGTGTTGGTGTATTCGGGATGAGTGCATTCGATCCCCGAGTGCACGCAGCGATTAAAGCCATCTCACACATCGGAGGGCAACATGGCCAAGAAAGCGAAGAAGGCGAAGAAGGCGAAGAAGGCGAAGAGCGCAGTGAAGAAGACTGCGAAGAAGACCCGCAAGGTCGCGAAGAAGAAGTAACTTCGCTTCTGAAGTTGCCGGCAGATAGCCGGCACGTCATCAGCGCCTTCCAAGGTTCTGGTCGACGATAGAGGGTGTCGGCGAGACATCAGGTCAACGGTCGGACCGTTCTCTTGCGCGGTCCGGCAGAAGAAACGAGTTTTCTTCGTTCGGTGCGGTTCTCTTCAAAG
Source organism: Bradyrhizobium sp. (assembly GCF_016462955.1). GTDB lineage: Bacteria > Pseudomonadota > Alphaproteobacteria > Rhizobiales > Xanthobacteraceae > Bradyrhizobium. The sequence goes on from NZ_JAEMSD010000648.1 coordinate 495, forward strand.
GGCTCCGCAATTTCACGACTGGCCCTCGGGCCAATGTGGAATCTGGTCCTGACGTGTTCGCCGACGCCCTCGTTCTCTTGACGCCGGGGCATTGCCGGCATCCCCTTTCCCCCTCGACATTGCTGATCTGACTGCGACGTGTCCGCGCTGACGTCTCGACCTCCTTGGTCTGTCCGCGCAGGCGAGGACCGTGCGTGGCTGACGCGGTCTGCGTGCCGCTTCTTAAGGCGCGGTGTCATCGCCCAGGGCCGGCGGGGCGATCCCGCGGCCGCGGTTGAAACGATAGGCCGCGGCGTCCTGGATTCCCCGCTCCGGTGCGAATTGCGCATGAGGCCGGGAATGACAGGCGGGTGCAGTCACGAAGGCGCCGCGCCATGAATTGTAGCCGAAGCACGTGCACCACCGTGCGCAATGGTTATCGTTCTCCTGAAATCCCAGGGTAAAACGAATCTGACGAATCGCGGAAGTGCCTGCAAATCAGGGACTTTCTGAATTTCCCGCGCGGATGCCGCGCGCTCGCGTTTACGTCTGCTTCATCGCGATGCTTAAACTGCCATTCAAATTTGCCCGCCATCATCCCTCCAACAAGCCGGTGAACGGCATGGGCCGAAAGGCTCGGGGACGAGTTGAACAGTTTTCTGGACGGGAGCCGCGCTCGGGGAGCGAGGCGGCATAAGAACAAAGGGGATGCGTGATGTTTCAGGGTACTTTCGATCTGGAGACGGCAACGCCGATCGACGCAAGCGCGCTGTCGGACGTGCTGTTCGAGCGCGGGGTCTATTGGGCGAGCGGCCGCTCCGGGATCGTCGATCTCGTCGCCGCGCACAAATGGTTCAATCTTGCCGCCTTGAAGGGCCGCAAGGATGCCGTGGCGCTGCGCCAGGAAGTCGCCGGGCAGATGTCGGATGCCGAGATCTCGGCCGCGCAGCGCGAGGCGAGGGCCTGGGTCGGCGCGCACTGAGGAGAATCGCTTCCGGCCCGTATTCGCACGGGAGTCCCGGTTGCGCTGAGCAAGTTGATCCGTCATGCCGCCGTCTAGAATCCGACGGCGTGAACAACCAGGCGACCAATGGACAATGGCTGCCGATTCAGATCGCTCCCGAGGAGTGCGATCTGGAACTCGGATGTCTGCACAAGACGAAATTGAGCCTTGGTCCTTTCCCTGCCGGCGCAAGGGAGGCGTCTGGTTCAATGTCTGGGCCGGCGAGGCCGTGCTGATATCGCCCTCGCATTGGCGGGTATGGCGATCCGGCATCTGAGCGCGATGAGATTTGCATGAAGCGTCATCGCGCTTCAGGTTGTTGTTTGCGCATGGTCTTTCCGGAAAACCGCTTCGCACTTTTCCGGATCAGCTTTCGGCCAGCGGTACGTCTATTCGAGAGTGCGCGAATCAGCAGGTCGCGGCACGTATCCTTGCGCCAGGCCGGGTGCCGACATCACCGCTCGCTCTGAGGTGAAGGAGTGCAGAGACGTTGATTCTGCTGCTGGGTGGCGGAGAGGGAGGGATTCGAACCCTCGATACAGCTTGAGACCGTATGACGCTTTAGCAAAGCGTTGCCTTCAGCCACTCGGCCACCTCTCCGGTGCGAGCCTTATGCATCTAATTGCTCGGGCTGGTCAATTTGGAAGCGCGTGTTTTCGCTCGAATATTCCCAGTGATTTGCGAAACGAGACGGACCTCTTCTCCCCGGCAGGGGCGTGATGCTGCGAGAACAGACCCGCAGTCGGGACGTCCGGCACCAGAAGCAAAGGGAGGATCGGCCCTGAAAAGGCATCTCTGCTCCCTTCAGGGGCCGGATTTGCAAGAAAATTCAATGGGGCCAGGGCCAGGGGAAGTTGGCGCTCGATCTCCTGGCTCGCCGAGCAGCCGGTCCGATGCGCCTTGCGGCCATCACTCTCATAAAGCGTGTCGCCACGTCTGAGGTGCCGCAGTGGATGGGGCGTCAGATCGAGGCGTCGAGGCCGCTGATGCCCTGCCCGTTGAGTCTGCTGCTGATTCCCGATTCGAGCGTGCTGAAGCCACTTCGCGGCGGGGCTCGGCCGCTGCGCTACATGTGGGGAACTTTGATGGCCGATGGAACCGCTCGAAAAACATCAATATAAACAATGTGTTGCAAGCGCGAGCTGATCACATCTGCGTGTTATTTGTGCAACACCCACCGGAAAACACGCTCCATGGAGCCGTTTCCAAGCGTTCTCTTGTTGTGTGTGCAAGGACGTTCGGTAATTGTGACTGAGCGACGGAGGGGGGCATCCCAAGGTCGTCCCGTTTAGGTCATTCGCTTAAGTCCCTCGCGTTCATGCGGGTGTGTCCGAAGACGCGAAGGAGCCCAAAGCGGTGATTTAAAGGGGGTTGGGGAATTGGCCGTCCGGTCAGTGACCTTCCCTGAAGAGCAACTTGGAGGTTTAACATGAAGTTGGTTAAGAGCCTTTTGCTCGGCTCAGCGGCGGGTCTGATCGCCGTGGGCGGAGCTCAGGCAGCTGATCTGCCCGTGAAGGCCAAGGCGGTCGAATACGTGAAGATCTGCTCCCTGTACGGTGCGGGTTTCTACTACATCCCCGGCACCGACACCTGCATCAAGCTGGGTGGTTACCTGCGCGCTGAAGTCGCGCTGGGCACGAACTCGGTCTACAACGGTGCGTTCAACGGTGCTGCTGGCGCTCACAATCGCCTGAGCAACTACTACACGATGCGCGCTCGTCAGGATCTCAACATCGACACGCGCACCGCGACCGAGTACGGCG
>NZ_JAEMSD010000649.1 GCF_016462955.1 Bradyrhizobium sp.
TTTCCAGCACGTCGATGAACTCGGTGCCCTTGACCGGGTCGCCGCCGATGCCGACCGCGGTGGTCTGGCCGAGGCCTTCCTGGGAGGTCTGGAACACGGCCTCATAGGTCAGCGTGCCCGAGCGGGAGACGATGCCGACCGAACCGGTCTTGAAAATATTGGCCGGCATGATGCCGATCTTGCACTCGCCGGCGGTCATGACGCCCGGGCAGTTCGGCCCGATCAGGCGCGACTTCGAGCCAAGCAGGGAGCGCTTCACCCGCACCATGTCGAGAACAGGGATGCCTTCGGTGATGCAGACGATCAGCGGGATCTCGGCGTCGATGGCTTCGCAGATCGCATCCGCGGCGCCCGGCGGCGGCACGTAGATCACCGAGGCGTCGGCGCCGGTCTTCTCACGCGCCTCGCGCACGGTGTCGAACACCGGCAGGCCCAGATGCGTCGAGCCGCCTTTGCCCGGCGAGGTGCCGCCGACCATCTTGGTGCCGTAGGCGATCGCGGCCTCGGAATGGAAGGTGCCGTTCTTGCCGGTGAAGCCCTGGCAGATGACCTTGGTGTTCTTGTCGATCAGGATGGACATGAGGTCTGCTTTCGCGAACTAACGAGTGAGAGGTCAGTGGATGCGGCGGTAGACGCCGGTGAGCACGTCTGCCCAGCCTTCCGCGTCCGGCGAGAACTGGATCTTCAACGAGTAGGAATTGTCGTCGAGGATCTCGTAGACGTGGCGCGCATTGCCGCGGAGCGAGCCGCGCACCAGCGTCAGGGTCTTGCCGGCCCATCCGCCCGAGGCGGGCGAAGGCGGCGTGTAGCCGAGCGAGTCGTACCAGAACAATTTGTAGGTCCGGTCGTCGCGGTCGAAGGTGAAGATGCCATGGGTGGCGAAGCTCTGCTTGCCGTCGCGCATCTGGACCGAGTCCTGGATCAGATAGAACCCGTTGAGATCCATGCGCGCGACGGTGCGCGACGTGGCCTGCCCGCCTTCCGTCCAGCGCGACGGAAAGACCACCTCTTCGCCATCCCATTCGCCGGCGAACGCGGCGAGACGCGCATGCTCGGGGAGCGGAAGTGACGCGGCGAGATGGTCCTGGGCCATGGCCTTAGCCTCCCTTGACGGCCTTCACGATCTTCTGCGCGGCGTCGTCGAGATTGTCGGCCGGCACCACGTTCAGTCCGGATTCATTGATGATCTTCTTGCCGAGTTCGACATTGGTGCCTTCGAGGCGGACCACCAAGGGCACGCTGAGGCCGACTTCACGAACCGCCGCCGTGACGCCCTCGGCGATCACGTCGCACTTCATGATGCCGCCGAAGATGTTGACCAGGATTCCCTTCACGTTGGGATCGGCGGTGATGATCTTGAACGCGGCCGCGACCTTCTCCTTGCTGGCGCTGCCGCCGACGTCGAGGAAGTTCGCCGGCGCCATGCCGTAGAGCTTGATGATGTCCATCGTCGCCATGGCGAGACCGGCGCCGTTGACCATGCAGCCGATGTTGCCGTCGAGCGTGACGTAGTTGAGGTCGTATTTCGACGCCTCGATCTCCTTGGCGTCTTCCTCGGTCAGATCGCGCAGCGGCACAGCGATCTCGGGATGGCGGAACAGCGCGTTGTCGTCGAATGACACCTTGGCATCGAGCACGCGGAGTTCGCCCTGCTTGGTGACGACCAGCGGATTGATCTCCAGCATCGCCATGTCCTTGGCGATGAAGGCCGCGTAGAGCTGCGCGGTGAGCTTCTCGGCCTGCTTGGCGAGGTCGCCGGTCAGGTTCAGCGCCTTCGCCACCGTGCGGCCGTGATGGCTCATGATGCCGGTGGCGGGATCGACCGAGAAGGTGACGATTTTCTCGGGCGTGTTGTGCGCGACGTCCTCGATGTTGACGCCGCCTTCGGTCGACACCACGAAAGAGGCGCGCGAGGTCTCGCGGTCGACGAGGATCGAGAGGTAGAATTCCTTGTCGATGTCGGAGCCGTCCTCGATGTAGAGGCGGTTGACCTGCTTGCCGGCCGGGCCGGTCTGCACGGTGACCAGCGTTGCGCCCAGCATCTGCTTGGCGAATTCGTTGACCTCCTGCACCGACTTGGCGATGCGGACGCCGCCCTTGTCGCCTGCGCTGGCTTCCTTGAACTTGCCCTTGCCGCGGCCGCCGGCGTGGATCTGGCTCTTCACCACCCAGACCGGGCCGGGCAGGGCCTTGGCGGCGGCTTCGGCGTCGCTCGCTTTAAGCACCGGAACGCCCTTGGAGATCGGCACGCCGAACTCGTGCAGCAGCGCTTTGGCTTGGTATTCATGGATATTCATGTGCTCGCTCCCTGAACCCGCATGCGGACGCCCGCCTGAGGCCGCCTCAGCCTTTGGTCTGGCATACCATATACCAAAGGAACTGCAACCGGGGTTCTCATCGAAATCTCTGGACTGCCGGTCCGGAGGTTCAAGCCCGCGATGGGACCTGGCTGCCCTCCAGAAGTGAAACCGCCGAAGACCGGGTTCGATCTTCGGCGGGAATGCCTTGAATTACTTGCCGAGCAGATCGGGGGCAATCTTCTTGCAGGCGTCGACCAGACCCTGCACCGCGCCGACCGACTTGTCGAAGGCCTCGCGGTCCTTGCCAGCGAGTTCGATTTCGACGACGCGCTCGACGCCCTTGGAGCCGATCACCACGGGGACGCCGACATACATGTCCTTCACGCTGTACTCGCCGTTGAGGTAGGCCGCGCAGGGCAGCACGCGCTTCTTGTCCTTGAGATAGCTCTCGGCCATCGCGATCGCGGACGCGGCCGGCGCATAGAAGGCCGAGCCAGTCTTGAGCAGATTGACGATCTCGGCGCCGCCGTTGCGGGTGCGGTCGACGATCTCGTCGAGGCGCGCCTGCGAGGTCCAGCCCATCTTGACGAGGTCGGGCAACGGGATGCCGGCGACGGTGGAGTATTTCACCAGCGGCACCATGGTGTCGCCATGGCCGCCGAGCACGAAGGCGGTGACATCCTCGACCGAGACGTTGAACTCGTCGGCCAGGAAGTGGCGGAAGCGGGCGGAGTCGAGCACGCCGGCCATGCCGCAGATCATGTTGGGCTTCAGGCCCGAGAACTTCTGCAGCGCCCAGACCATCGCGTCGAGCGGGTTGGTGATGCAGATGACGAAGGCGTCGGGGGCGTACTTCTTGATGCCGGCACCGACCTGCTCCATGACCTTGAGGTTGATGGAGAGGAGGTCGTCGCGGCTCATGCCGGGCTTGC
>NZ_JAEMSD010000650.1 GCF_016462955.1 Bradyrhizobium sp.
GCAGCGCGAAGCAGGCGTGGCAGCAGCAATAGTCGAACTCGATGCCCTGGCCGATGCGATTCGGCCCGCCGCCGAGAATGATGACCTTCTTCTTGTCCGACGGGGTGCTCTCGTCCGCCGGCAGGCCTGCGAACGGCGCCTCGTAGGTCGAGTACATGTAGGCGGTGGGCGAGGCGAATTCGGCCGCGCAGGTGTCGATGCGCTTGTAGACCGGGCGAATGCCGAGCGCGTGGCGCTTCGCCGTCACCTCGGCTTCCGTGGTCTCGGCGAGCACGGCGAGACGTGCGTCCGAGAAGCCCATGCTCTTGAGGGTGCGCATGCCGAACGCGTTGCCGGGCAGGCCGTTCTTGCGGACCTTCTCCTCCATGTCGATGATGCCGCGCATTTCGCCGAGGAACCAGGGATCGATCTTGCAGGACTTGAAGATGTCATCGTTCGACCAGCCGAGCCGCATGGCCTGGGCGACCTGGAGAATGCGGTTCGGCGTCGGCGTGCCGAGCGCGGCACGGATCGCGTTCTTGTCGTCGTCGCGGCCGAGGCCCTCGATCTCGATCTCGTCGAGGCCGGTCAATCCGGTCTCGAGGCCCCGCAGCGCCTTTTGCAGGCTTTCCTGGAAGGTACGGCCGATCGCCATGACCTCGCCGACCGACTTCATCGAGGTGGTCAGCGTGGTCGAGGCGCCAGGGAATTTCTCGAAAGCAAAACGCGGCACCTTGGTGACGACGTAGTCGATCGTCGGCTCGAACGAGGCCGGCGTGGCACCGCCCGTGATGTCGTTGGCGATCTCGTCGAGCGTGTAGCCGACCGCGAGCTTGGCGGCGACCTTGGCGATCGGAAAGCCGGTGGCCTTGGAGGCCAAAGCGGAAGAGCGCGACACGCGCGGGTTCATCTCGATCACGACCATTCGGCCGTCCTCGGGATTGACGCCGAACTGCACGTTGGAGCCGCCGGTCTCCACCCCGATCTCGCGCAGCACCGCCAGCGAGGCGTCGCGCATGATCTGGTATTCCTTGTCGGTGAGCGTCAGGGCCGGCGCAACCGTGATGGAGTCGCCGGTGTGAACGCCCATCGGATCGAGGTTCTCGATCGAGCAGACGATGATGCAATTGTCATTCTTGTCGCGCACCACCTCCATCTCGTACTCTTTCCAGCCGAGCACGGATTCTTCGATCAGCACTTCGTTGGTGGGAGAGGCGTCCAGGCCGCGCTCGATGATGTCGAGGAACTCTTCCTTATTGTAGGCGATGCCGCCGCCGGTGCCGCCCATGGTGAAGGAGGGGCGGATGATCGCGGGCAGGCCGATCTCGGACAGCGCCATCATCGCCTGTCCAAGCGCATATTCCTGGTAGCGCTTGCGGCGCTCGCTCTCGCCCAGCACCCATTGCCGGTCGAGTTCTTCGAGCTCGGCGCCCGAAGCTTTGGCGCGCGCGGCCTGATACTTGTCGCGGAACGACTTCTTCAGCTCGGAGGCATTGGCGAGCCGCGATCTCGGCGTTTCGAGCCCGATCTTGGTCATCGCCTCGCGGAACAGCTGGCGGTCCTCCGCCTTGTCGATCGCATCGGCGGTGGCGCCGATCATCTCGACGTCGAACTTCTCCAGCGTGCCTTGGCGGCGCAGCGACAATGCGCAGTTCAGCGCGGTCTGGCCGCCCATGGTCGGCAGCAACGCGAAGCCGCCGGGAATGACGTGACGTTCCTTCTCGATGATCTTGGCGACGATCTCGGGCGTGATCGGCTCGATATAGGTCGCATCGGCCAATTCCGGATCGGTCATGATCGTCGCCGGGTTGGAATTGACGAGGACGATGCGATAGCCCTCTTCCTTCAACGTCTTCACCGCCTGGGTGCCCGAATAGTCGAACTCGCAGGCCTGGCCGATCACGATGGGACCGGCGCCGATGATGAGGATGGTCGAGATGTCGGTTCGTTTGGGCATCACCGCTCACGGGCTGGGATCTGGGCACAAAAAAAGGGCGCGCTTGCCGCGCGTCCCCATTTGGCGAGAGCGCGGGGTCTCCCTCGCGCGCGGGTGGGTCTTAAACCAGTTTTTGGGGCGGCGAAACCCCGAAAAACGCCCATCAACCGGCAATTTTGGCGGGTTTTGGCGTGGTCGGCTACCGCGCGTGCCCGGCTTCGCCCCTTCGAGCTTCGCCGCGGCAGCCTTCGCCACGAAAGGGCTTGCCGAGCCGACGCTGGCGGAGGCAGCGAAGGCTGGAGACCCGGCCTGGACTTGAACCAGGATGAAGAGCGATGCATCGCCCCCGCGTAGACACTTCCGCCACCGGGCCGTCGAGATTATTCCCGATCAGCCTGCGACAGGCCACCACAGCTGGCCGTTATGCTTAACGGTCCAGAGGCGGCCGGGCGATGAAGGTCATTCGCCAGCGATTATGGCCGATATTGCCGTGGGCGCGCTGCGCCGCGAAGCCGGCAGCCTTCAGCTTGGCCGTGATCTCGTCCTCGCTGTAGCGCTGCAACCCGATCTTCGAGCGCAACTGCCGGTAATCCGACAGTGCGGTGCTGATCAGCCCGATCAGCGCGTCCTTCAGGAAACCGTGACGAAGGCCGAAGCTGAGCAGCGCCGTCACGTCCCTGACCATGCCGACATGGGGCTGGAGAATGTCGCCCAGCACCAGCTTGCCGGAAGGCTTCAGGATACGGCGGATGTTCAGCAGCGCGGCATCGAGCTCCTCTGGCGTCATGTATTGCGCGACCGAGTTCATCACGACGAGGTCGATCGACTGGTCCTGCATTTTGCGGACGTCGTCGAGCGAGCGGACGCGGATCCTGGTGTTCGGGGCAAATCGGGCGATCAGCCGGCCACGCACGCCGGGCGCGGGCTCGGCCAGGATCAACTGGCCGCAGCCGGCTGCCACCTGGCTCGCCGACAGCGCTTCTCCGCAGGCGTAGTCCAGCACAACCGCGTCGGGCGAGGGGATGTAGCCGATGATGTCCCGTGCAATGATCTGGAAGTGCAAGTCGCGATGCAGCTTGCTGACATAGATCGTATGCGTGGAGTCGTAATAATCGATCCAATCGTCCATGGTATCCCGCCCAGCGGTTCCTATCTAGGAACCGCGCTGCCCACCCTTGCGTTAGGGGTGCGACGGCGCGCCGTCAATGTGTCCCGCGTCCTAACAGGAAGGTTTCCCGTGAGCAAAACCAGCAAGGTCTCGCCCGAACTCGTTACTCCCACCGATTTGTCGCCCGACGGGGTCAAGAA
>NZ_JAEMSD010000651.1:0-1505 GCF_016462955.1 Bradyrhizobium sp.
TGCGTGAATCGTCATCCGACTTGGTTCTGACGAACGATCTGCAAATTCATCTTTTACCATTGAATCATCTTCGCGTGACGGCGGAAAAATTCGATCTCGTGATCTGGCAGGTCGGCACCAACGCCGTGCTTCGCAATCTCGATCCCGGCGAGACCGTCAAGCTGGTGGAGGAAGGCATCAGCCGCATCCAGGCCGCGCGCGGCACCGACATCGTGCTGGTCGATCCGCAATATTCGCCGGCCGTCAACCAGCGCAAGGAGAGCGCCGGCAAGATGATCAATATGCTCGGCAAAGTCGCCGAGCTTCGCCACGTCGGCATCTTCCCGCGCTTCGAGGTGATGCGCGACTGGCACGAGAACCAGTCGATCCCGGTCGAGAACTTCGTCATCGCCGACGGCCTGCACATGAACGATTGGGGCTACGCCTGCTTCGCCCAGCTGCTCGGCGACGACATCATCCGTTCGGTCGGCCAAATCAAGCTGGGTGTGAACGTGCCGGCGGACGTGAGGACGTACCGGCCGATGTAGGCACGCTGCCGTAGGCTGCGTAGGGTGGGTTAGGCGAAGCCGTAACCCACCACTGTCTTTCCCCGCGGATGCAGAAGAGGTGGATTACGCCTTCGGCTAATCCACCCTACCAGACCTCCGTCGTCTCACGCCTTCTCCAGCGCCGCGGTCAGATCCTCGATCAGATCATCGGCATGCTCGAGCCCTGCCGAGAAGCGGATGAAGCCTTCGCTGATGCCGAGCGCGGCGCGGTCTTCCGGCTTCAGGCGCTGATGCGTCGTGGTCGCCGGATGCGTGACGAGGCTCTTGGCGTCGCCGAGATTGTTGGAGATCTTGGCCAGCTTCAACTCGTTGAGCACGCGGAACGCGGCCTGCTTGCCGCCCTTCACCTCGAAGCCGACCAGCGTCGAGCCGCCGCGCATCTGTTTCTTCACCAGCGCCGCCTGCGGATGATCGGCGCGGCCGGGATAGACCAGCCGCGAGATCTTGGGATGGCTCGCAAGCACCTCGGCGATGCGCGCGGCCGTGTCAGTCTGCGCACGCACGCGCACGCCGAGCGTCTCCAGGCCCTTGAGCAGGACCCAGGCATTGAACGGCGAGATCGACGGGCCGGTCTGGCGCATGAAGTTGTGGATGTGCTCGGCGATGAAGGCTTCCGACGACAGGATGATGCCGCCGAGACAGCGGCCCTGGCCGTCGATGTGCTTGGTCGCGGAATAGACGACGACGTCGGCGCCGAGCGCCAGCGGGCTCTGCCAGATCGGGGTCGCGAATACGTTGTCGACCACCAGGCGCGCGCCGCCCTTGTGCGCGATCTCGGCGATCGAGGGGATGTCGAGCACGTCCAGCGTCGGGTTGGTCGGGCTCTCCAGGAAGAACGTCTTGGTGTTCGGCCGCAGCGCGCGCTGCCACTGGTCGAGATCGAGCCCGTCGACCAGCGTGGTCTCGATGCCGTAGCGCGGCAGCAGGTCCTGGATCACGTAGAGGCATGAGCCGAAC
>NZ_JAEMSD010000651.1:1515-3222 GCF_016462955.1 Bradyrhizobium sp.
TGTTGGCTCGCTCTATCGCGTGTTGCGCGCGCGAGGCCACGACGTGATCGCCGGCCTTCAGCGGCGCCAGGATCGCGGTCGTCACCGCCGCCATGCCGGTTGCGGCCGAGCGGGCGGCCTCGGCGCCTTCGAGCTCGATCATGCGGCGCTCGAACATCGCGATGGTGGGGTTGGAGTAGCGCGAATAGATGAAGCCGGGATCCTCGCCCTTGAACCGCGCCTCGCACTCCTCGGCGCTGTTGTAGACGTAGCCCTGGGTCAGGAACAGCGCCTCCGACGTCTCGCCAAATTGCGAGCGCAGGGTGCCGGAATGGACCAGGCGGGTTTCGGGACGGTAGGCAGCAGGCGACTTCGACATAGGTACCTCCGACATGACCGCCGCGTCGAAAACGGTCACAAAAAAACCGGCCTGGATATCTCCACGGGCCGGGATCACAGAGGTCCCCGGCCTGTTTAGCGACTTATTTAACGTGGCTGCAAGCCGGCCGGCTCAAATCACCACGGGATAAGTGATGCTCATATTCCGCAATGCCCTTTCCGTCAAGGCGTCCATCGGATAGCCGTAAAAGACCTGTATTTCCCGGCATGTCCGGATGCGTTTGAGCCCTGATGAGGACCCCCGGTTGACGTTCACGGTCGCCGCCGACGCCAATGGTATCCTGCCCGACCGCATGATCGCGGCGATGGCGGAAGAAGGTCTCATCCTGCCCGCCTACGACTTCATCGAGAGCCAGATCCAGCCGGCCAGCCTCGATCTGCGGCTCGGCGACATCGCCTATCGCGTCCGTGCCAGCTTCCTGCCCGGTCCCGGCGCCACCGTGGCCGAGCGTATCGACGAATTGAAGCTGCACGAGTTCAGCCTTGCCGACGGTGCGGTGCTGGAAACCAACTGCGTCTACATCGTGCCGCTGTTGGAGAGCCTCGCGCTGCCGCCGGAGATCGTCGCGGCCGCCAACCCGAAGAGCTCCACCGGCCGGCTCGACGTCTTCACCCGCGTGATCGCCGACGGCACCCGCCGCTTCGACATGATCGGCGCCGGCTATCACGGCCCGCTCTATGCCGAGATCAGCCCGAAGACGTTTCCGGTGTTGGTCCGCGAAGGCTCGCGCCTCAGCCAGGTGCGCTTCCGCACCGGCGATGCCATCCTCAATGCCGACGAGCTCGATGCGCTGCACGCCAGCGAGCGTCTCGTCGACATCGACGATGCCGATCTCTCCGGCGGCGTCGCCGTCTCGGTCGATCTGTCCGGCGAGAAGGCGAGCGGCTTCGTCGGCTACCGCGCCAAGCGCCACACTGGCGTCGTCGATGTCGATCGCCGCGCGGGCTACGCGGTGGAGGAGTTCTGGGAGCCGATCTCGGCGCGGCCCGATGGCAGCCTGATCCTCGATCCCGGCGAGTTCTACATCCTCGCGTCGAAAGAGGCGGTGCAGGTGCCCCCGGACTACGCCGCGGAGATGGTGCCGTTCGATCCCCTGGTCGGCGAATTCCGCGTGCACTACGCCGGCTTCTTCGATCCCGGCTTCGGCTATGCCGGCGCGGGCGGGCAGGGCGCGCGCGCCGTGCTGGAGGTGCGCTCGCGCGAAGTGCCGTTCATCCTCGAGCACGGCCAGATCGTCGGCCGCCTCGTCTACGAGAAGATGCTGGGCCGCCCTGACGCGATGTACGGCCAGCGTATCGGTTCCAACTACCAGGCGCAGGGCCTCAAAC
>NZ_JAEMSD010000183.1 GCF_016462955.1 Bradyrhizobium sp.
CGGTCAGACCAGCCTCTATCGAGGACGCAGATGGGTGCGCCCGTCGCGAAAACACGTGGAATGAAGACAGGCGGCCTTAGTCGGTTCGGCCATTCGGAGCTCAAGGCAACGGCGCGTCAGCAAGACGCAGTTCACCTCAGGCAGGCCACCTAGGCACCGCGTCATCACCTGCAATGGAGCTTGTCGCTGTCAGCAACGTCGGCGCACCTGTCGAAATCGCCATCGCAAGGTCGATAGCGAGGCTGGCGACGTACTGGCCGGGTGGATACAGCCCGGCATCCGCAGCCATGCGACCGAGCCGTGCGGCGAGGCGTCAATGCTGGAGACCTTGGACATGCCGGCCGCCGTGTCCAGGACGCTTCCGCCGGTACGCCACACCATTGATAGGTTTGCGAGCACAATCGGCCTCTGCAGCAATTCGGCTGCCGGGCTCGATTTCGACTCGAACGTTATTTGGCCGGCGGCCGCAGCGGGCTTTCGGCCCACTTTCGAGCGGCGGGATCGCGCAGCGGATCGTCCTCGCAGACTAGGCAAACGTAGCGCGGCCGGCCGGGCGCGACGTCGTCGGGCACGGCCGTCATCGGCTTCCCGCACTTTGGGCACAGCTTCCGGCTCAGGTAGGGCGGAGTCATGGGTTTTCCCTGTCGGGACCAGCTTAGTTCCCGGTGCGCCGCGAGCACAAGTAGATCGCCTAAACTTGTCCGCATACACCAGACCCCTTGACGCGGAGCGCGTCTCACACTGAAATCCTGCTTTCAGTGATGTTGCGGGGGTGGCGTCGTGGAAGAGTTTTACAGCGGCTTCGCGCAGCGGGCGCGCGATCTGGCCGAGAACGCGGACCCGTTCACGAAGCGGCGGCTGCTCGACCTAGCCCAGCGATACGATCTCAAGAGCAGACCGGGAGCCCCGGGCGGTCGAACGCTCCCGCCACCGCGTGCAACGCCACCGACGGCGCTATTTTCCGGGTCCGGCGAAGCCTAAGATTCCGAGCACTGCCTGGTCGTCAGTTTCGGTGTCTTCATCGACTGGGACGAATCTTCACTACTGTTCTGGCCGGTCCAGGGGCCATCTCCGCGGCCGCTTTTCGCATCTCTGCCGTGGCGCTCGACAGCGTCGAGAGGCGTGGTCGACGGCTGCAAATCGGCGGCACCAAGCTGGTGCAATGCTTGCCCGCCAACCGGCTCTCGGAAATCGAGCTGTCATTGAGACGTAGCTCACACGGCTCCGCGGCCCGGTCCTCTATGGTCTCATCTCACGTTCTTCGGAGGAGACAGATGATAGCCACCTTGGCGAGGGCGCTCTCGCGCGTCAGACGTCCGGCAACCGACATTGAGGACCTGAAGACATATCGCGATCTTCTGCGGTGCCGGTCTGCTGTTCACCCTTGTGGCGGCTATGGCCTTCGGCCTTGCTCTTGGCCCGGAGCCGTTCTGAAGAAATAAAGCCGGGACCCTTGCAGCCAACTCGCGGCGCTCGACGCAGACTGAACCGCGCAGGCGCATACGCGGCGCGAGGAGTCATCGCCTGGGCCGCGCGATCTCCTCAGCGACCATGCCTTGCGCCCGCACCAACCGGTCATGCAGGGTCTCGAACATATCGAGGATGTCATCATTCGGTTCATTCTTGCCCTGTTCGATGGCTTCGGCGACGAGTTCATCGAGGGGCATCTCCTTCAATCGGCCCCTCTCCAGAAGCTCTTCAACAGGCCGTCGCTGGTCGGCTGGGTTTGGATGCGACCGTCAGAGTTGCACCAGACGGTAAACGTCTGTTGTCCAAGAACTGCGTTCTCGACCATCCGCTGCTCCACGGCGTCTTCATCGCGAAGCTGAAAGAACGGCGTGAGGATGATTGGAGCACATTTTGCCATGACGATCTCTCCGAACGGCTTTGCACCGACACAGTGCAGCAGCCGGGCCAACGCCGGCAGCTTCGATCACACGAAAAAGGCAAGGTCTGGGAGCAACACCTCATCGCCTCACGCCCGCTGCTTGTCTCGCCGCCGGGAATTGATCTGCGCCATCAGGATCGGGCGAGCGAAAATTCGCCGGCCTCGGCTTCGTCAGCACGTGCAGATAACCGCCGGCGGAAATGATAGCGGCCCCGCGTTGCAGGATGCATGATGCCCGCTCGCCGCTAGGAAGCCTGTTCATTATTTGCGGTCTTTTGCTTCTTCCAGAGCGCCATGATCTGCGGTCCGATGGAATAGTTGCCGGCCCTAGCTTTAGCCGTAAGACCCCGTAGGTAGCCGCCGGGACTTTTGACTTCCGCCGAGCGTTGCAGGATCGCGGCGACCGTAACCGCTGCATCGCCCTCCCCCATCGCGTCCACGGCGTCTTCCCAGGCGCTCGGGCTGACCCCCAGCGCCGATCGAACGACCGCGGCCGTCGCGATGAATTCCGGCCAGCTTCCGATTCCTGTCCGCGAGTACATCGCGATGTCGGGGCAAGCCTTGAGGATCAGCCCCAACGGGAATCCCGTCGCCTGCTGGCTCCTCCTCTCCGGCACCGGTTGGGTTTCACTGATCGTCCCCCCGCCTTTTTGAGAGGCTGGTTCAAGTTCAATTAAGGGGTCTGGATTTGAATTCTGATAGTGCGCGCCGGAATGGCTGTCATTGCCGTCCGTTTTCTGTGAAGAGAGATGAGAATCCAACAGCTTGCCCGCCTCTGCGGCGAGACGCTCCAAGCTTTCGGCCAGAGGCTCGAGGAGGCCTAGCCCGACCGCGCGCGGCAAGCGGCCACTGAGACCGGCAAAGCGCCTCCGAATGTCCCCCCAGTCGCCCAGGGC
Organism: Bradyrhizobium sp.; assembly: GCF_016462955.1. Classification (GTDB taxonomy): domain Bacteria; phylum Pseudomonadota; class Alphaproteobacteria; order Rhizobiales; family Xanthobacteraceae; genus Bradyrhizobium. The sequence continues at coordinate 2,785 of NZ_JAEMSD010000183.1, forward strand.
CCCCTCCTCCGCCGCAACGGCGATGATCTTGGCGATATCCCGCCGGAGTATCGAGACACGCTCCCGCGCCAGGGCGATGGTCCGGCGCTCGATCCTCACCTCGTCGGCCAGACGATCGAACTCCTCGGCCCGTGCAACGATCGGCGTTAGATCGAACCCGAAGGCCTGCTCGATTGTGCCATCGCCGGATCGCCGAGCGTATCGCTTTCCGTTGGGGCTATCGCGGCGGATGATGAGTCCTGCGTTGACCAGCGCAAAGAGATGCCGGCGGAGCGTGGTCCCTGCCATGCCGTGCGTGCGCTCACTCAGCGACGCATTCGAGGGGAAGACAACGAGGTTGCCAGGGGTGAGAGCCGTCTCCGGTAGACACGTCAGCAAGGCGTTGAGCACGGTCAGCGCACGATCCGAGATATCGAGCCGATCCCTCGCATCGGTGATCGCGCGGAAGATCTTCCACTTGTGAACTACTCTGTCTTCAGGGCATGCCTTCGCGGCCGCCTGGCTCGCCACCATGGCAAGCGTCAGCGTCCGCCGCCCGAAGGGCGTCGTTGGGTGACTGTCGGTCATGTTCTTCGCCTTTCCAGGCAAAGAAAAAGCGCTCGGCGAATCGATACCGCAGCAAATACGCTTGACTGGGATTCGCGTCCGTGATTCTCTAAGGCTGCTTACACGTTAGAGAAGGCTTCCGGGGCGGAGACGTTTCGGGGGCCTTTTTCTTTGCGTTCTACTCCTCTGCTGAAAATCGATACGCCTACTGATCGCGCGGCAAGCCTCCTTTGCTGCTACGCCATGTTCTGCAGGAGCCTCGGGAAGCGCGCTTACGCAGTTCCCTTGAGGTACTCCACGTAGAGTTCACCTAGCCGCCCTACGACGAATTCGCCGAAGCCCGGGGCGACCTTTTCGTTTACCGCGAGGGTGGTCTTTTCCGTTTTGCGGTCAATCAAAGCGACTGCCTTGCCGTCGGCCGATGTCCAAGACTCGGGTTCCGTTCGCTGCGGCCTGGGGGCAAGCGCAGCGCATACGGCAAGGAAGCGTGCATCGGAATCTTTACTGCGAAAGGCCTGGCTCGAGATCAGCGGCGCCAAGTCGCCAATTGCATCCCTGCCCTGGAGCAGGGATTCAAGCTCCATCCAGCGTCTCCGGCCAGTTTTCGGCGCTGGGCCGATTGCCTCGATCAACGCACGCGGAATGGCGCGACCGACCGAGATCAGGCGGGAGAGTTCGGTCTTGTCGACGCTGAGGGCGGAGCCGATCGTGTCACGCTTGAACTCGCGGTCCTCGAGAGTGACGGCGTATATTGCCCTCTCGATGAACGAAAGATCCTTCCGTTCGCCGTTCTCCTTGCCTTGCGCAACCACGAGCTCTTCGTCGGTCATCTTCCTGATGACCGCACGGACCGGCCTTCCGAGCGCCTTCAGCGCCCTCACCCGGCGATGACCGTAAGCCGTCTGGTAGCGGGCCGGCTGACTCGGATGAGGACGCAGTAGAACGGGAACGAGCTGGCCGTTAGCGGAGATCGATTGGACCAGAGCCTCATGCTCATCGTCCGTACCGGGCATCCGGTCGGGCACGATAGATGCGTCGATCAGCGAGGGATCGATTTCGAGCACTGTCTCACCATTGGCGAACCGATCGGCCAGCGCTTTCGCCGCTTCGCTCTCGGCAGACAGTCGCTCAAGCGATCGGCTCACGGCTCCGACAACGCCGCGCCCGCCGAGGGTCGGCTGGGGTGCCCTCCCCTCCTCCGCCGGCAGCGCGCTCGGAGCGGCCTGCGTGGCATCGCTCAGCAGATCGCTGAGTAGGTTCTTGCGTCCCATTAGGCTCTCCCCCAGGCCGCTTGCATGAGATTCTGGATCTCCCCATTGACGCCGTCGAGCGACTCCATCGCGCGGTCGTAGGTCGATCGCGTGAACTGTTCGCGCGGCACCTCGTAGAGGGTTTGCTTGGTTATGCCGGCGTCGCTGATCGCGGTGCTTTTCAGCATCATGTTGGTGATCATGCGATCGCCGAAAAGCGATCTCATGAAGCCGACCATCTGCGCCTGCGGACCGTCGCCGGGTTCGTAGCGGGTGACGAGATATCTCATCCAATCGTAGTTCATGTTGCCGCCGGCTTTAGCGACGACTTCCAGCAAGTCCGAGGTCATCAGGAGAAACTGCGACATTGACATCACGTCGAGCATCTGGGGATGCACGGGGATGAGGACCGCGGTCGCGGCGCATAGTGCCGATAGCGTAAGGAATCCCAGCTGTGGCGGACAATCGATGACCACGGCGTCGTAATTCGCCTCCACCGATCCGAGCACCGTCGCCACCCTTGCGAAGAAGAGTGGATCTCCGGACTGCCGCTGGGCTAGAGCCTTGGGCGTCTCGTGCTCGAACTCCATCAGTTCGATGTTCGCTGGCACGATATCCAGAAGCGGGAAGTAGGTCCGTCGAATGATGTCGCTCAGCTCGCGGCGGCTGTCGTCGTAGCGGATGGCACCATACAAGGTGCCGTTCTCTTCGACGTCGAATTCGGGCTGGTATCCATGCAGAGCCGACAAGGATGCCTGAGGATCGAGGTCGACGGCAAGAACGCGATGTCCCTGCAAGGCGAGATGCTGGGCCAAGTGCGCTGCGCTGGTGGTCTTGCCGCTACCGCCCTTGAAGTTGACGACGGCTATGACCTGCAGATGCTCCCCTTCCCTGCGCGTCGGCAGATATCGGCGCGAGGCCTTTCCGGTCTCGTCGAGATACGTCCGAAGGGCCTGGATGTCGCCCAAGGAATAGAGACGTCGCCCGGCCGGACCGATCTCGGGCTCGGGCCCCTTCTTCTCAAGCGACAACTGCCGCAAATAGGAGTCGTTCACGCCGATCAACTTGGCCGCTTCGCCGGAGGAGAATCGACGTAAGGTTTTGGCGGCTTTCGGCGGGAAGAGTTTTAGTCTGTGGGCGACAAGCTTCGCCGACAGCTCGCGAGCGTCCGCAGCGATCAGTTCATGGATCGCGCGAGGCTCATTTAACGCCGAATGATCGGCGACAGTTTGTTCTGTCAAAGACACGGCGGCATCTCGTGGTTACGACATTTTGCCGAAAACTCTACATTCGGCGTTAGTAACTCCGATTCTCTACCGCTCGGCAATGAAGAAAGGGTTAACGAGACATTAAGGCGCGGAGCGGCTCGGGCTAGGCCAACGCGCCAGTCGTGCAAAGGCCGAGCTCTGCATTGCATCGCGATTTCAACGAGGTAGCAGCAACGTGGGTGCGGAGCGGGTCCCTCCTCGGCGAAGTTCGCCCGTAATCACCGTCTGCTATTTGAAATGGCGTAGGCTAGACTGATCGAGTCGAACACCTCAAGCACCGCAGTCGTTCGGCGCCATCAGCTAAACACTCTCCCTGGCCGCCAAACATCCTGCCGAGGAAAACCTTCTACGTTCAGAAATCTATGGTTGGCGCCGTGAAGGATTTCTTCCGCCGAACGATAGGTTGTTGCCTGGTCAATGCAGTCTTCGTCTGGGAGAGAAAATCTTGGAGCGCGAGCGATGGAAATTTCGGCTCATGATGAGATGGAGGAGCTTAAGATCTCCACGACAACCCTTCTCTCTGAGACTTCCGAACCATCCGTTGCAGCGGCGAAGTGCGAACCTCAGCGCGTCACCAGGCTGAGCCCGCTTTGGCGATCGTTCGGGCCGCTCCACTCCCCGCGTCGTCTGGGCCAACTGCGAGACGCGCCATGCCAATGTCGAGACAGCGCAGAACCTCATCGCCATCACCGATCGGCCGACTGCGAGTTTTTCAAGGAAGCTCATTCGGACTGCCCAAGCGATCTTCTACCTGCCCGCGGTCGTTGCGCCCCATGAGAATCGACCTTCAGCGGTAAGCCGGCAGGCTTTTACCAGACCTGCCCACTGCAGCTCTGATCGGACATGTCCGCGAGACCAATCTCGGAGTTTGCGATTTTCGGTCGGCTTAAGCCTCCTGGTCAAAGCTTGGACCCAGATTGTCGAGTTTGGCGAACCGGATGGGGATGTGGGGGGCTCCAGGCACCAAGGTCTTTTTCGAGAGCGAGGGACCGCGTGATGTACTGCATTGGAAAAGTTGACCGCGGTCAACTTTTCCAGGGTACTGAGGACGGACTTATCCCTGTAATGTTATGCGGGGGACCGCAAGCTCGCACAGTGCAGGAACCCCACCATGGGCGAGCGTTTACCGGTATTAAAATACCTGCTCGTCCGCCTTTGCGCGTCCGAACCCCGAAAGTTGACCGCGGTCAACAAGCTGGAGAAGTTCTCAGTGCGCGCCTCGAATCCCAGGGGCAGAGGCGCGACGATTCATTCCGCGCCGTAGGACGGGGCTGGGCGCGGCACAGAACCCCCGGCAGGAGCGTACTGTCGAAGTAAAGGCGGAGGAACTTCAATCGACGTTAACCATCGGATCCGCTGCCCACCCGTGAGGAGACAATTGGGTCGGCCTTCAAGTGGTGTATCCGGCGTGCTATATAAGGATACACAACAGCGGATAGAGGAGCGTCCGATGGCTTTCCATATCAAGAATCCCGAGACCGACGCGCTGGCCCGCAGGGTCGCCGCGCTCAAGAAGATCGGACTCACCGAGGCCGTGCATACGGCGCTTGCCCACGAGTTGGAGCGCGAGCAGGGCAAGCCGTCCTTGGTCGATCTGGGCGTACAGTTCTGTCGCGATCTCCGGGCCAGGAGCAATCCGCAAAAGGGCAAGCCCGCAGACAAGGCGTTCCGCGACGGCCTTTACGGGGACGATTGATGTTTATCGATGCCTCGGCGCTGACCGCCATGCTGACCGACGAAGACGAAGCGCGGGAGCTTTTGGCGCGCCTTCACCAAGCGGCCACGCGACTGACCTCGCCGCTGGCAGTGTGGGAGGCAGCGATTGCCGTAGCCCGAGTGCTTGGTCTCCCCATCTCTGAGGCTAGCGAAGCGGTCGAGAGTTATCTGGCGCTGATGGAGATCAAGATGGTGCAAGTGCCACCCGAAACGGCCCGGATAGCGCTCGACGCCTTTGACCGTTACGGCAAGGGGCGGCACCCGGCACGCCTCAATTTCGGGGACTGTTTTGCCTATGCCTGCGCTCGCCACTTAGGGGAGCCTTTGATGTTCAAAGGCACCGATTTTCCGCAGACTGACATCGAAGCTGAATGATGCCGTAGGCGCAGGAGTGCTCAGGGGCAGGTAAGTCGGGAGATACAAATCCTAGCCGACGATCGGCCGGCGATTGGAAGGGCAGGGGCCTTCCGAAGAAGGCGGGACTGTCTCAAACCACCAAAATCGATGGTGGCACACGACCATGTCGGACGGCGCCCCTGGGCCGCGAAAGCCACTGACTTTGTGTTCTGACGTCCAACCTTGTCGATAAGAGAGGCTTGCAAGACAACAGAAAGCGGATGTCGCTATGACGGAATCTATCAGCCTGATAGATTCCGTTTCAACAGCACCTGTTAAGGTTATCAAGGCCTTGCTCTTCGGCTACAAAACGCCAGATCCGTTGCCTTGGGCTGCTATGGCTGGCCCACTTGCGACCGCTGAGGACGCGCTTGCCCGCCTCGACGAGCGCCTCGCAAAGAGCCCAATTCGGGATGGGTGGATCAGCCGAAACCACTTCACCGATGCCTGCGCCAGTCTATGGCTGGAGGGCGAGCTCGTCCACCTCGAAGATCTCGTTCTCCATGACGCCGGCATGGATATCCGCGCACCGACCCACGAGCTGACTCGGGCACGCGCCGTGCTGCGCGCCCGCCGTCGCATCGACCGGGAAAAGCCCGACTGGGCTTTGTCGCCGGCCGGCCTTGCCGCCTTGCGCGGCCTGGACGGGACGAGCGACATGGAAGGGGCAGGCGGCGAGCAGGAAGAGGGTGGAGCAGGGGATTGCGATGCGAAGGACGCCGGCGATGGGCTGGAGGCGGCGCTCGAACTAGCCGCAAATGACGATCGGCTGTCTGAGGCGCTCGCTGCCGTCGATGCCGCGATGGCCAAGACCGATCGTGCCCTCGCCAGCGATAGCCCGAGTCAATTCCGTTACGCGACCGATCGCGATCCGCTGGTGTACGACATCGACTGGGACGAGGACGACCGCCTCGACGCCTGGCGCGCCAGCCTCGATGAGGCCCGCAGCCTGCCGCCGACGCTCGCAGCGGCCATCGCGGCCGACGCATGGCACAGCATCGAACCGCTACAGCACAGGCCATGGCTGGGCCATTTGCTGGCAGCGGCGCTGTTGCGTCAACGTGGCAAAACGCGCTCGCACCTCGCCTGCCTGCACGACGGGCTAAAAACCATCCCGCGCGAACGGCGCCGGTCGCGCGACACAGCGATGCGGCTTGTGGCGGAGCTAGATGCGATCACGGCTGCAGCCGAGGCCGGGTTGAAGGCGCACGATCGCTGGCTCAACCAGCGCACCCTCCTCCTTCGGAAACTTACCGGCCGCCGGTCCACTTCCAAACTGCCGGCGCTCGTCGATTACGTGTTGACCCGCCCGGTTGTCTCTGCCGGCATGATCGCTGAAGAATTGGGGATCACGTCACGCGCGGCGTTGAGCCTGGTGATCGAGCTCGGCCTGCGCGAGGCCACCGGGCGAGGGCGGTACCGGGCCTGGGGAATCCTCTAGGAGACCTCGAGGCGGCCGATACAGATCGCACCGCGCTCGAGCGGTTGGCCGACATGCGCGCGTTCAAAATCTTACACATCGTCGTCTCTGCCTTTTGGCAGGCGAAGGCCTCGCCTCTGGCGAGGCCTTCTAGCGCAGGTTTCAGTCGCGGCTCGGGCGAGACCAGATGAGCGAGTGGCCTTCCTCGCCTTCGATCTCGACTAGCGTCGCGTAGATCGGCGCCGCAAAGCTCGGGTCGTCGAGCTTGACCGAGAGATAGTCGCGGTTCTGCTCCTGGGACTTCTTCTTCCACGCGGCGCCGAACTCGATGGTGCCGGCGAAGATGCGGAAGTCCGGGGCTTTCTCGGAGGTGCGGTCGGCCGCGACGATCTTGGCCTTCACGTTGCCGAGGGCGAGAGTCTTGACGGTACCCACGAAGCCATTGCCGTTCACGGTGAAGTTGCCGATGGTAGCCATGTTCGTATCCTCTTTCGGTTCTCGGGCCGCGACCACCGCGACCTCGATGGCTGTCGTTGACCGAAGGCGATTGGACCGCACCTGAAGGGCCGGCACGAAGTAGAGGGCGGCCAGGGCGAGGCTTTCTTGCCTCGCGAGGAATGGGCGCGCAGCGCCCCAGGGGAAGAAAGCCGCGAACGGCCGTTGCGGTCGTGGAATCGAGGCGGAGCGCAGCGACGACGGCCTTCGGTTAGACATGCCAAGTCGAGGACGCACTGGGCGCGTCAGGCCGACCGAGGGGATATGACTGGTGAGAAGCAGGCGCACCGCACGACAACGGCGGGGCCACGCAGCCAAGAGACTCGCCCGCGCCCCTGAAGGTTCTTTCAAGCTACGGTCACCGCGAGTGGATGCCGGACGAACGCAATTCGTGCTGTATCGCCCTTGAGCTGCGGGAAGACACCCATTGAGGAGCGGACGGATATCTCGGGATCCCAGCGGCCCCACGCGGAAAATCCTACCCGCGCTAGACGAGGTGATGGGGAAGAGCTCCGCCTCCGGAAGACGGAAGCGCACGACTTTGCACACAAGAAGGACCTCGCCGCTAGGCGAGGCCTTGGTGAGCTCATGAAGGCTGAAGAGCAAGGGCAAGACGCGATGGCGTCGCGCTCATGCTGCCTGGTCGATTTCGGCCGGCTTCGGCTGAAGATCGTGCAAATAGGTCACGGCGCGCTGCGCGTGCGCCGCCGCTGAAAAAATGAAGCGCTTGTCGTTGGACAGTACTTCCAGCCACGACGCAAGGTAACTCGCGTGGTCGGCTCGCGGCTCAAGCTCCGGCACGATGCCGAGATCGGCGCTGAGGAAACAGCTTCCGAGTTCGGCGACAAGCTCCTCGCGGGCGCGCTCGCTGCTGTCCTTTGCGTAGCGGCTAAGATCGCGATTGACGCGGTGCGCCGGCGCGCTCCAGTGCACGCACTCATGCGCGAGCGTGGCCGCATAGCTCTCCGCGTCGCGGAAGGTCTCGAACGGTGGCATCTGGATGAGGTCGAGCGATGGCGCGAAGAACGCCTTGTCGCCGCCGTGCCGGATGGTTGCGCCGGTGTTAGCGAAGAACGCGTCCACGTGCGCGATGCGCTGCGCCGACGGCATGCTCGGAGCAGGGCGCGCGTAGTAGTGGTCGGGGAGGCCGTCGATCTGATCGACGCAGAATACGGTGTAGGCCCGCAGGAACGGCACGGTCCGCTCGACGTCGTCGCCGTTGTCGTGCGTCTCGATCTTAGTGATCCTGTTTGCATAGACGACCATGGTTCCGCTCTCGCCCTTGCGCACGTGGCCGCCGAGCTCGAGAGATTGCTTGAATGTCATCCACATCGGCGACGTGAAGCCGCGCGATACGGCTTCCGACCAAAGCAGCAAGACGTTGATGCCCTGGTAGGGCGTCCCGTTGTGGCGCAGTGGCCGCGTAATGCACCCACCTGCGTTGACCGTATTCCACGGCCTGACCCACGGCCGCACGCCGCGCTCCAGGTCCGCGACGATGCGATCGGTGATACGCGCGTAGATGTCGGCGCGCGGTTTTCCTTCGTTCCTGCTCATTTCAATGACCTCCGTCTCGGAGGCCGCGCCTGCCGCGGCCCCTCACGGGGTCCTTCGCGGCGGCACCAAGGTGCTCGCGCACCCGGCCGGGCCGCAGCGCAGCGGAGGACGGCGCAGCCGTTGCGCGGGCGCCGTATCCGCCGCACGGACCACCGACCGGGTGGGGCCGCGCTGGCGCGACGCGCCGCTTTTCTCTTGGATTTGCCGGCGACCCGAAAAAGGGCCGGTCTCGCGACCAGCCCTCGCGGCATGAACATGTGGAAGGCGGGGCCGAGGCCCCGCCTTGAGGTCTACTCGAACACCGCCATCTGAGCCGCGGCGGCCTTCTTGGTGACAGTTTCGCCGGCGTGCTCGACCTGCCGCTCGAAGGGCTTCCAGGGCTCGCCGATGACCTGCTCGTAGGCGGCGACGGCCCCCTCAGCGGCCATGCGAAGCGCGTGAGCCTGCGCGCCCATGTCGGCGGCGAATTCACGCTTGC
>NZ_JAEMSD010000184.1:0-7372 GCF_016462955.1 Bradyrhizobium sp.
GCTAGCCCATCGCCGTCTGCCAGCGCGTGTCGCGAAGCGACGGCCGGCGGTGCAGGCGGGCGTCCAGCAGGGCGCGGGCGCGGGGCAGCTCGCCGCTTCGCATCAGCGCGACGATATAGGTGTCCTCGATCAGCTCGCGCTGGGCATGGCTGCCGCCGATCCGCACGACCTCACCGAGAACCGGCGCGAGCGCTTGCACGCACGAGACGTAATCTTCGTCGGCGAAGGCCGCGAGCGCGCGGCAGATCGCCGGCACCACCGGGCCGGCCGGCAGCTTGCCGTCGGCGAGCCGCTGCTCGATCACCGCAAGGCGCCCCGCCAGCGCCTCGCGGTTCTGTGTCGCGGCCGCGAACAGCGCCATGTGCACGTCCGCAAAGGACAGGCTCGATTTTGGAAACAGTCGTTGCGCGGCGGCATCGGCCTCGACCCACAGCGCCTTCGGCACGGCGTGGCCGTAAGCCGACAGGCGCCATAGCAGCGAGGCGCTGTCCGTGACCGCGTTGAGCGGCGGCGCCTGCGTGACCGACGGCTGAAGCACGTCGGCGTAGATCGCAAGCGCCCGCGCCGCATCGCCGTGTTCGAGGGCGCCGAGCGCCTGGTGCCAGCGAATGTGGCCGTGCAGGATTCCGTCGCGGTCGTAAGTCGGGATCCATTCGTCGACGAGGCGATCGGCCGCCTCGATCGATCCATCCTCGAACATCGCATGCAGCACCGCGTGCGCGGCGTGGGCGTTCTGCCGGCGCAGGTTGAAGCCGCGCTCGGTCACGGCGCGGCCGCGCACGACGTCGCCGTTCTCCGTCATCGCCCAGCCGGACATGGTGAGGAACCACCAGTCCTCGCCGTAATGCTGCGCAACGCGCTCGCACAGCTCGTGACGGGCGCGATCATGGTCGGCCATGCCGGAGAAGGCGAACAGGCCGAACGCGCCGAGCGGCAGCGACAGCACCACCGCATCGCGCGGCCATGCGTCGATGTGCTTCGACATAGCTGCGATCGCTTCGGGCAGCCGGCCCTCGATCGCGAGCGCCAGCGTCTCGACATGCGAGCGCTCGCGCATCGAGCCGCGCCTCGCCACCAGCTCTCGCGCGAGCGCGGCCTTCTGCCGTGCCAGGTCGCCCTGTTGATAGAAGGCATGCACGCGAGCGCGGGCGATATGGGGAAGCGCGAAGTCGGGGTCGGCCGCAATCGCTCGCTCCAGCATCTCCGCCGTGCCCGTCCAGCCCGCGAGCATGAGGTCGATGCCGTCGCGATAGGCGGCCGCCGCCTCGTGCGAGGAGGTGGAGAGCAGCAGGCCATAGCGGTCTTCAAAGCCCATTTGACTTACCTATGCATCGTCGATGTTGCCGACGATTGGGCCTCCCTCTTCGACGTCTTCTTGAGCAAACTTCTCTGCGAAGAAGGCTTCGTCAATTTCGTATATTTCAACAGGACTGCGCCGAACACCAACTTGATGCTTTATACAGAGATCAAGAAGGCGTTTCCCGTCAATTAGAGTTATTGGTGCGGCTCCGATAAATAGAGCCCCCTCTTGCGCACCTCTTGCGAAGCCGCCAAGGCTGATAATTGTGCCGCGAATGGCTTAAAATATGGGAGCGCTCCTCGCAGTTCGTCGACCTTAGGGCGAGTGATCGTATTTTCGGTGCGCTTGACCTGCACAACCTCGGTTATTTCCGTTATGCCAAACTGAACGCGAGCAACCACATCAACGCCCTTGTCACCGCTGACCTTTGTGACGCGGACGTCTTCATAGTCCATTGCATCAAGCAGTTCTTTAACGAAGTGCTCAAATTGAGTTGGCTCCAACTGCATCAGGCGGGCTCGAAATGCAATCAATTGCTCTTCATTGTGTGCATGAGCAGCTTCCGCAACTGTAGTGCGCTTTGAGGAAGGCGTCGTGCTGGCTATGCTAGCTTCTATTGGGTGGGAGAAGCCTTTCAGCCAACGCAATCCAGTTTCGGTGATCGCATAATAATTTCCTTCACGAGTGATCAAGCTACGTTCGGCCATCGCAATCAGCCTACGCCGAAGGGTGTCAGCAAAATTCTTTGGCGTCGTAAATAGTGAAACGGCCTTTAGATAATCAGCCCAGGCTGGAAGAATGTCCCCTCTTTTGCACGGAGAGCGCTCAGCAACGAGCGAAAGTAGTTTGGGGATACCTTCCGCTGCATCAAGTTCGCGAAGAGTGGACTCGTCCCCCGCTAAGAATCTCTGTCCCCTCTCGCTAAGCTGATAAACGCCCCCAACCCGATCCAAGAGTCTCATTCTGTTGATAAAGAGATAGCACCCTCTCAGGTAGCGAGGATTCAGTTCTTTGCCGCTCCCTTCCCAAATCTTTCGGGCCAAGTTTTGCAGGTCGCCAGAAAGGCGCTCTCCGATCCAAGTGTCGGGATCGGACCAATCGACAGGATTTTGTGGTGTCCCCGTTTGGTCGGCAATTGCGCTGATCATATCGCGTACCCGTTGAACAGGCTCACCATTAAGCAGACGAATGGCGTAGGCAACCTCGGAATAGGGTGCGTAAAGAGGCGCTTGAACAATAGGCTCTGCTTGTGGAGCAATCATGTAGTTGGTCCAGATGAAATGATAGCAATCTACGCGCAACCATCGCGAGTAGCTGTTCAAGTTGTCAAGGATTTAGAACGTGCTTCGTTGAGCTCGCTACACTGCAATGCAGTGTCGCATCGCTTGAACATTTTGTCCGTCATCCAAAGCTCGACTAGAAGCTGACCGTCCGCGCCCGCCGCCCTTCGATCGGGTAGGCGGGATCGTTGTAGCCCGGTGTCGAGGGATGGCCCGGCACGACCAGGCGGTCGATCAGCGCCTCGTCCTCGGCGGTGAAGCGATAGTCGAGCGCGCCGATGTAGCCGTCCCATTGCTCCCCGGTGCGGGGACCCGCGATCACCGACGAGACGAAGGCGGAGTTCAGCACCCAGGCCACCGCGAACTGGCCGGCGGTGATGCCTTTCTTCTCGGCGTGGGTTTTGATCTCCTGCGCGAGTCGGAGCGATTCCGGCCGCCATTCGGTCTGCATCATGCGGGTGTCATTGCGGCCCGCGCGGGTCTCCTTGTCGGGCGCCGCGTCCGGCTTGTACTTGCCGGTAAGCACGCCGCGCGCCAAGGGGCTATAGGGCACGATGCCGAGGCCGTAATAGCTACAGGCCGGGAAGTGCTCGACCTCCGGCATGCGGTTCATGGCGTTGTAGTAGGGCTGGCTCACCGCAGGCCGGTCGATGCCGAGCCGGTCGCAGATGTTGCAGATCTCGGCAACGCGCCAGGCGCGGTAGTTGGAAACGCCGAAATAGCGCACCTTGCCCGCGCGGATCAGGTCGCCCATCGCGCGCACTGTCTCCTCGAGCGGCGTGGCGTGGTCCTCCTTGTGCAGATAGTAGATGTCGATGTGGTCGGTGCCGAGGCGCCTCAGGCTTTCGTCCGCGGCCTGCAACACCCAACGCCGCGACAGGCCACCGCGGTTGGGATCGTCGCCCATGGGATTGGCGAGCTTGGTCGCGAGCACCCAGGCGTCGCGATTGCCGCCGATCGCGCGTCCGACGACCTCCTCGGACAGACCTTTCGAATAGGCGTCTGCGGTGTCGATGAAGTTGATGCCGGCGCCGCGTGCCTTGTCGATGATCCGCTTCGAGGTGGCCTCATCGGTGGGACCGCCGAACATCATGGTGCCGAGACAAATCGGCGACACCTTCAGGCCGCTGCGGCCGAGCTGACGGTATTGCATAGGCGGATCCTCGGTGCGTTTCGGACAGCAGCATAGTCGCGTCATCTCGTCATTGCGAGCACAGCGCGATCCAGCAATGCCGTCTCTTCTTGTCGTCCCGGACCAGCATAGCGAAGCGGAGCGCGGATCCGGGACCCATAGCCACAGGGAGTTGTTTGGCGAAGACTCGGAGTTAGCAACATGTGTGGCAACTACTCCCTGGGGTTATGGGTCCCCGCCTTCGCGGGGACGACGACGGAGGATGCGGTGGGCGGTCCCTGGCTCGCCGTCAGCTACCCCGGCCCCTTCAGGATCTTGAACACGCCGTTCGCCATCACCACGCAGCGGTCGTCCACCGTCACCTCCGTGCTCATGAAGATCAGGCTCCGCGTCGAGCGCACCACGCGGGGACGGGAGATCAGGAGGTCGCCGATCTGGCCGGCTTCGACGAAATGGGTGTCGAGCTGCACCGTCGCCAAATACTCCTTGCCGGAGACGTAGCGGGCGGTCATGCCACAGGTCCGGTCGGCAAACGTCATCATCACGCCGCCCTGGACCATGCCGCGGCGGTTGTGGTGCTTGTCTTCGGTCGCGAGCGCGAACTCGTAATGGCCATCGACCTCGCGCTCCCACAAGGGGCCGATCAGGTGCAGGAAGCCGGTGGTGTCCAGGATGCGCCAGCCCTCCGATTTCAGCCTTGCGGCGGTCTTGTTGGTCATCTCGTCCATTCCTGTGCTTGCGTTCTCGTTTCATCGAGGCGGGACGTGGTGTAGTCAAGCATCATGAGACCGTTCGACGATGCCACACGGCGGAATATCGCGGCAGCCTGCACCGCCTTCGCGCGCTTGCCGGAGGGCGCTGCGCCGGCGGCGTTGAAGCGTGCCGCGGTGGCGGTCGCGCTGACCGCAGCAGGCGAAGGCGACGACACGGCGCTACTGCTCACGCTGCGCGCCTCGCATCTGCGTGCGCATGGCGGTCAATGGGCGTTGCCGGGCGGCCGCTGCGATCATGGCGAAACGCCGATCGAGGCGGCGCTGCGCGAGCTCGACGAGGAGCTTGGCCTTCGCCTGACGGATGCGGACGTGCTCGGCACGCTCGACGACTATCCGACCCGCTCCGGCTATCTGATCACTCCCGTCGTGGTCTGGGCCGCCGACAGCACTGCGATCAGGCCGAATCCCGACGAAGTCGCTTCCGTCCATCGCATCGCGCTCGCCACGATCGAGCGCGAGGACGCTTTCGATTTCGTCGCGATCCCCGAGAGCGCGCGCCGCGTCATCCGCTTTCATCACCAGATGAGCCTGATCCACGCGCCGACAGCGGCGCTGATCTATCAGTTCCGCGAGGTGCTGGCGGGGCGGCACACCCGCGTCACCGATCTGGAACAGCCGGTGTTCGCCTGGAAATGAGATGGTAAACGGCTCGTTAACGTGACGGTTACCGGATGCCTGCTAAGAGGGCAGCATGCATCATTCGATTCGAAATACATTGGCGCTGGTTCCACTTGCGCTCGTCCTGATCACGCCGGCCGTCCGCGACGCCGAGGCCCAGCTGCTGCCGCAATTGTTCGCGCAAGGCGCGGGCGCCTCGCCCGCCGTGCTCGAATATCGCCGCAAGCTTGCGGAATACCCGGCGGCGCGTGCCGCCTTCGACGCCGAGGCCAGCGCCTATTGGAGCCAGATCTCCGAGAAGCGTCGCGGCCGCAACGCCAAGCGGCGCAGCGGGCAGCAGGTCACGCTCGACGATTACGTGCTGGAGCATCCGCCGCTCTACAATGGACCGAAGCGGCCGGTGAACCCGGAGCCGGAGGAAACGCCGGACCGGCCGCCCCGCAAGCCGATCCCCGTCGTCACCGATTTCCTGCGCGCGGCGCAGGAGCTCTACCACTTCACGCCGCAGCGCCCGTCCAGCGAGCTCGAGTTCAAGCGCGCCTATGCGCGCTACGCGTTGGCCCACGGCCTGACGCGCGAGCAGGCGGTGCGGGTCTATGCGTTCGAGACCGGCGGCACCGGCAGTTACGACGTGCAGGCCGGCATCGAGCACGGCGGCAAGCGCGCGATCTCGACCGCGATGGGCTACAACCAGCTGCTCACCACCAACAGCGTCGAGCTGCTGGCCGAGCAGGGGCATGAACTGATCCGCGCGCTTTCGGAGAAGGTGACGAAAACGTCGGGGCCGGCGCGGCATGCGCTCGAGCACAAGCTCGGTGTCCTCAAGAAAATGGTGGCCCACGCGAAGTCGGTGCCCGACACCTGGTCGGAGCACGAGAAAATGGGCAGCACGCCCCAAGGCTGGGCCATGCACGCGATGGTGCTCGACGTCGACATCGGGCCGATGCTGCAAACCCACAAGCTCTTGACCTCGGTGCATTTTGCCCGCGCCAAGGGCCACACCCGCCCGCTCTCCGCCGCCGAACTCGAGATGATGAACCTCACCGGCGACGGCACCGGCCTCGACATGGTGACGATGCCGCAGGCGATGCGCGAGCAGGTGCCGACCTCGAACTTCTTCCAGCGCGGCGGCTATGAGCGCAACCCGGTCGCGATCCGCCACAACACGGTGGCGAAGCTGCTGCGGGTGACGGACGAGCGCATGGACGTGAACAGCGGCAAACCCGGCGCAAGGGAGCTGGCGGGGGCGTTTTAGCTTGTCCTGCTATCCAACGCGGTCATGCCCCGGCTTGACCGGGGCATCCAGTACGCCACGGCTTCTCGTCTGGATCCCAATGGCCTCTGGAATGCTGGATCGTCCGCCTTCGCGGACGATGACACCGAGGGTGAGGCGGCACCTTCGGCCGCTAGCCCCACACCTACTGATCCGGCCCGAACTTGAACTTGCCGTCGCCTTCCAGATACGGGCCGCTGCGCATGTAGAGCTGGCCGTTCTGGCCGATGAAGAACAGCGTGCCCTTCGGCACCTTCTTGGCGCCCTTAAAGAGTTCGCCGGCATTGCTGGTGCCCATCTTGTAGGAGTAGGTCTTGCCTTCCCGGTCATAGGCGTAGCCCATGTCCGGCTTGAGCTCCCACGGCGTCGCTACGCTTTGCGCAAACGTCGGCCCTGCGAAGGTGCCGAGCGCCGCGGCGATTGCAAATGTCTTGATTGGAAATGCCATTGAAAATGCCGTCATCCCATCCTCCCACGGTCGGGACATTCCAGGATTGAACAAATCACGAACGCCGTGTCCCGGTCAACTCGCGAAAGCGCCGCAGCGCATCACGTCTTGCCCAGCAGCTTGTGATTTTCCCTTGGTCCCCTCGCGACTATGTTCCGCTTTCCGTCTAGAACGCAACTCGACAAAATTATCGGTAGGGATGATTCGAATGCGCCATGTGATCAAGCTTTGCTGGGCTGCCGTCGTGTCGATGCCGGCGCTGGCGCTTGCAGCCTGGGCAGATGACTATCAACTTAGCCATAACCAGCGCATTTCGTGCAGCCGCGGCCTTGCCCCGGGCAAGCTGAACACGGCGACCTGCAAGTCCTACACCTATCTCTTCAACACCAGGACCTCGGAATATTTCCGCTGCCAGGTCTCGCTGGCGCTGACGCGCGACAACAAGGAAGTCATCAACGTCCAGACCGACGGCGGCTGTGCCAAGAAGCCCCGCATCTTCGAGACCGATTCGAACTATTCGTTCGACGCCACCGAAACCGAACCGCCGA
>NZ_JAEMSD010000184.1:7382-8026 GCF_016462955.1 Bradyrhizobium sp.
GTTTGGGCCGCCGACGTCACTGCGCAGAAGGTGCGCGGCTGCATCATCATCTCCTCCGGCCTCGGCTCCGACATCTCCAAGTGCCTGGACATGACGTTCCAGTGAGGGGGCGTCGACTCGCACGCGGGAGCGGTGAGCGCTGCGCCACGTCGCCGCAGCCGCGAAGTTCCCGAAAAATCGATCGGATCGGCCGTTTACCGCAGCCCAGCTTTATCTTTTGGATGGGTTGACCCGCATGCCTCATCCGGTCAATTTCGGCGCCGGTTTGGGGAGTAAAACAACCATGAAACGAACGATTTTCGGCGTGGCCGCGGCTCTCGCTCTGGCGGCGTCGGCACCTTGCGCGCATGCGCAATCCTTCATCAACGTGCTGACCGGCGGCACCTCGGGTGTCTACTATCCGCTGGGGGTCGCGATCGGAAAGATCTACGGCGACAAGATTCCGAACGTGAAGACGCAGGTTCAGGCCACCAAGGCATCGGTCGAGAACCTGATCCTGCTGCAGCAGGGCCGCGGCGAGCTGGCGTTCACGCTCGGCGACTCGCTCAAAGCCGCCTGGGAAGGCGAAGAGGAGGCGGGCTTCAAGACCAAGCTCGACAAGCTCAGGACCATCGGTGCGATCTATCCGAACTACATCCAGATCG
>NZ_JAEMSD010000184.1:8036-10777 GCF_016462955.1 Bradyrhizobium sp.
GTCGGGCACCGAGCTGAATTCGCGGGCGATCCTGGCCGCGGCCGGCATGAGCTACAAGGATCTCGGCAAGGTTGAGTATCTGCCCTTCGCCGAATCCGTCGACCTCATGAAGAACCGGCAGCTCAACGCCACGCTGCAATCGGCCGGTCTCGGCGTCGCCTCCCTCAAGGACCTCTCGACCTCGAGCCCGATCACCGTGGTGTCGGTGCCGAAGGAGACGGTCGACAAGATCGGGCCGCCCTTCGTCGCGGCGACGATTCCCGCCAACACCTATGCCGGCCAGGACAAGGACGTGCCGACGGCGGCCGTGATCAACTATCTCGTCACCAGTTCCGCGGTATCGGACGATCTCGCGTATCAGATGACCAAGCTGGTCTACGAATCGCTGCCGGAACTCGTCAACGCGCATGCGGCCGGCAAGGAGATCAAGCTCGAGACCGCGGCCGCCGGCAGCCCGGTCCCGCTCCACCCCGGCGCGATCCGCTATTACAAGGAGAAGGGGCTGATCAAGTAAGATCGGTTCTCTCCGTATCGTCATGCCCGGGCTTGTCCCGGGCATCCACGTTCTTGGAGGCAGCGTAACCGTGGATGGCCGGGACAAGCCCGGCCATGACGTGTGCGGGGACGGCCTTTGTTTTAACGGCGCGGGGATATATCGATGTCGCAGGCAGAGGCTATTGAAGCTGCGCCCGAGAAAGTAAAAGTCGAGTTCGACAATTTCGAGCATGGTTTTCCGGAAGGCTTCGGTCCCGGCTGGTGGGGCAGGCTCGCCTACTGGATCGGCATCGCCTTCGCCACGTTCCAGCTCTATGTCGCCGCCTTCAACTATCTCCCAAGCCAGGTGGTGCGCGGCGTCCATGTCGGCTTCCTCGTTCTCCTCACCTTCGGCCTGATCGCCAACTTCACGGCCAAGAGCAATGTCGGCCGTGCGCTGGGCTGGGTGATCGGCGGCGCCGGCTTCTTCTGCGGCCTCTACCAGTGGATCTTCTACGCCGACCTGATCGCGCGCGACGGCGATCCGACCCGGCTCGATCTCGTGGTCGGCACGCTGCTGGCGGTGCTGATATTCGAGGGCACGCGGCGCCTGATGGGCGCGGCGCTGCCGCTGATGTGCGGCGCGTGCCTGGTCTACTGGTTCTTCGGCCAGTACCTGCCGTCGCCGCTCAACCATCGCGGCTATGATTTCGACCAGGTCATCACCCACCTGTCGTTCGGCACGGAAGGCTTCTACGGGGTGCCGGTCTACGTCTCGGCGACCTACATCTTCCTGTTCATCCTGTTCGGCTCGTTCCTGGAGCGCGCCGGCATGATCCAGCTGTTCACCGACGTATCGCTCGGGTTGTTCGGCAGAACCCGCGGCGGACCGGCCAAGGTCGCGGTGTTCGCCTCGGGCATGATGGGCACGATCTCGGGCTCGGGCGTTGCGAACGTCGTCACCGTCGGCCAGTTCACGATTCCCCTGATGATCAGGTTCGGCTATCGCCGCGCCTTCGCCGCCGGTGTCGAGGCCACGGCCTCGATGGGCGGACAGATCATGCCGCCGGTGATGGGCGCGGTCGCCTTCATCATGGCGGAAACGCTGGGGGTTCAGTACTCGGAGATCGTCAAGGCGGCGGCGATCCCCGCGATCCTCTATTTCGCATCGGCGTTCTGGATGGTGCATCTGGAAGCCGGCAAGCACGGTCTCGTCGGCATGAAGCGCTCGGAGATCCCGAGTGCGTGGAGAGCGCTGGTGACGCGCTGGTACCTCGTGCTGCCGCTCGCCGCGCTGGTCTACATGCTGTTCGAGGGCTTCACGCCGCTCTATGCCGGCAGCATGGGCCTTTCGCTGACGGTGACGTTGATCCTCGGCACGGCCATCACGACGGGCGCGTCCTCCAACGTGATCCGCTACATCTTCTGGATCGGGCTCGCGCTCGTCGTCGCCGCGCTGTCGCGGGACGGTCTTCAGATCGCGCCGGTCGCCACGGTCGTCGTCGGCCTGATCGTGATCACGGCCTTCGTGCGCGGCGGCTTTGCGGCGTTGCGCGCCTGCCGCGATGCGCTGGCCGAGAGCGCGAAATCCGCCATCACCGTCGGCATGGCCTGCGCCATCGTCGGGGTCATCATCGGCATGATGTCGCAGACCGGCGTCGGCACCATCTTCGGCGGCTGGGTGATCGGGCTCGGCGAGAAGAGCCTGTTCCTGGCGCTTGTCATGACCATGCTGCTGTCGATCCTGCTCGGCACCGGCATTCCGACCATCCCGACCTACATCATCACCGCCGCGCTCGCCGCACCGGCGCTCGCCAAGCTCGGAGTGCCGCTGATCGCGAGCCACATGTTCGCGTTCTACTACGGCATCATGGCCGACCTCTCACCCCCGGTGGCGCTGGCCGCGCTTGCGGCGGCGCCGATCGCGAAGGAGAATCCGGACAAGATCGGCTGGGAGGCGATGCGCATCGCGCTCGCCGGCTACGTCATCCCGTTCATCTTCGTCTATTCGCCGGCCTTGATGCTGCAGGCTGGCGATCCCATGGCGGCCAAGCTCGGCTTCTATGGCGCAGTGGCGCTGGCGAGCTTGAAGGCGCTGGTGGCGATCGGCTTGTTCGGCATGGTCGCGATCGGCTTCCTGTTCACGCGCATGACGCTGATCGAGCGGCTGGTCGCGCTCGGAGGCGCATTCTGCCTGCTCGGCGAATTCCCGTTCAGCGACACCGCGGGCTTCGTGCTCGCTGCGGCCCTCGTGCTGTGGCAATGGC
>NZ_JAEMSD010000184.1:10787-11897 GCF_016462955.1 Bradyrhizobium sp.
GGTCGAGGCGGTGTGAGCCTCTGCCTGGCAACGGCAGCGGGCGTGAAGGCGCTGGCTCTGTCGGCGTTCACGCTCAGCTGGACGCATTCGATCGCGAAGGTCGAATGGCAGGAGGACTGGCGCGTGACGCCTGCCGGGCTCGAACTGGTGCAGGCCCGCGTCAAGGGCACCGGCCCCGGCATGGAGCCGCCGCCCGAGGCGCGGCTGGTCGACGGCTGGTTTCAATGGCGCCCGCAACGAGCCGCCATGCAGGAGGTCGTGCTCGGCAATTCAGGCGCAGCCGGCGAATGGCGGCTGTGCCACGACGGAAAGTGCCGGACGCTGTCGGAGATTGTCGGGCATCCCATCGGTGCTAACGTCACCACGATGAAGATTTGCGCGAGTCCGTAGCCGGCATGAGCGGAACGATACGCGGGACCCCTGTCCCCGGATATCGCTTCGCTCATCCGGGCTACAAGAAGAACAACAAAGGAGAAACCCAATGGATCGGCTCAAGGGCAAGGTGGCGATGGTGGTAGGGGCCGGCTCGATCGGGCCCGGCTGGGGCAACGGCAAGGCGACCGCGGTGACCTTCGCGCGCGAGGGGGCGCAGGTGTTCTGCGTCGATCGCAACGGTGCGGCGGCCAAGGAGACCGCAGAGATCATCACCGGCGAGGGCGGCAGGGCCACGGCGTTCACGGCCGACGTGTCGCGGGCGAGCGAGATCGAGGCGATGGTGGCGGCGTGCCTGAAGGCCCATGGCCGCATTGACGTGCTCGACAACAATGTCGGCATCGCCGAGATGGGCAGCGTGGTCGAGGTGAGCGAGGAGAGCTGGGACCGCGTCTTCAACGTCAACCTCAAGAGCGCCTATCTCGCCATGAAGCACGTCATTCCCGTCATGGTGAAGCAGGGCGGCGGCTCGATCATCAACATCTCCTCGATCGCCTCGATCCGCCACATGGGGATCTCATACGTCACCTACGGCGCCTCGAAGGCGGCGATGAACCAGATGACGCGCACCACCGCGATCGAGTTCGCGCGCCATCATGTCCGCGTCAACGCGATCCTGCCCGGCCTGATGAAGACGCCGATGGTCGAGCACTCCGCAGGTCTTGCCGCCAGCTACGC
>NZ_JAEMSD010000185.1:0-466 GCF_016462955.1 Bradyrhizobium sp.
CGCCGGCGATCTGGGAGTACCAGCCCGCGCGGCTCGACGAAGAGCTGTCCGAGCTCATTTATTACACGGTAGACGGTTCGGGCCCGGCGCCGCACCTCACCATCCAGAGCGAAGGCACGCGCATCTCGAGCGCCTATGGACATACCGGCAAGGGCGTCCTGCTGCACGACTATGTCGGACCGCGGCTCGCGCCGTTCGTGATGCCGATCTATCATGAATGCGTCGCGCGCGGGCTTCCGGTCTACAGCGTTGCCGACGTCGACGACAGCGACGCTCCGCGGCTCGAAAGCCCGTCGGCAATGATCGCGGCCGTGAGGGCGGAATGGGCCGAGGCCAGCATCTCGCCAGGCGAGAGGCGGCGTGTGGCCACGACGAGGCTTCCGGCAGAGGTGCCCAAAAGGGCAACGGCCCTCACGGCTTCGGCCACCGGCTTCGGGGACAGCACGGAGTCTGGGGCGCCGAAGCT
>NZ_JAEMSD010000185.1:476-3324 GCF_016462955.1 Bradyrhizobium sp.
ACCATCGAGCTCAACTAGATCCTAGCGCTTGGCTGCGACCTCTTTGGCGTAGATGTCCGGCTTGAAGCCGACCAGCAGCTTGCCACCGATCTCCAGCACCGGCCGCTTGATCATCGACGGCTGCGCCAGCATCAATGCCAGCGCCTTCTTCTCGGTGAGCCCGTCCTTGTCGGAGTCGGGCAGCTTCTTGAAGGTGGTCCCGGCGCGATTGAGCAGCGTCTCCCACCCGACCTTGTCGCTCCACTGCTTGAGCCTGTCCTTCTCCACACCAGCCGTCTTGTAGTCGTGAAACGCGTAAGCCACGCCGTGGGCGTCGAGCCAGGCGCGGGCCTTCTTCATGGTGTCGCAGTTCTTGATGCCGTAGATGATGGTGGGCAAGGCAGTTCCTCGCGCATGCGTCGTATCGTGATCCCCGGGGCGTTGTACGAAACTCCGCTTCGCGCGACAATATCGCGGACGAAGCCAACTCTCGAAACGGACATGCCATGCACGTCAGCCACGATCCCGCAGCCGCCCCTTCACCGACCATCGACTTCGCCAGCTTCCTCGCTGTCGACATCCGTGTCGGCACGATCGTGGACGCACAACCGTTTCCGGAGGCCCGCAAGCCGGCCTGGCGCCTATGGATCGATTTCGGCCCGGCCATCGGCGTGCGCAAGAGTTCGGCCCAGATCACCGAACACCACCCGCTCGAAACGCTCGTGGGGCAACAGGTCGCGGCGGTCGTCAATTTTCCGCCGCGCCAGATCGGCCCTGTTGTCGCCGAGGTTCTGACGCTCGGCTTCCCCGATGCCAATGGCAAGGTGGTGCTGGTGCAGCCGAGCAAGCCCGTGCCGAACGGCGGACGGTTGTTCTAGCCTCGGGCCTCGTCAGGGCCTTGCCGGAATGTTCAGCCCGCGCTGCACCGCGGGGCGCGCAAGGCCGCGCTCGAGCCAGGCACCGACCGCCTTGAACTGGCTGAATTCGACGAGATCGCCCGCGCCGTAGAAGCCGATGAGGTTGCGCACCCAGCCGAGCATGGAGATATCGGCGATGGTGTAGTCGTCATCCATGAACCATTGCCGGCCGGCGAGATGCGCCTCCATCACCCCGAGCAGGCGCTTGGCTTCGGCGACGTAGCGGTCGCGAGGCCGCTTGTCCTCGTAGTCCTTGCCGGCGAATTTGTGGAAGAAGCCGACCTGGCCGAACATTGGCCCGACGCCGCCCATCTGGAAGTGGAGCCATTGCAGCGTCTGGTAGCGGCGCGAAGCATCCTGCGGCAGCAGCTTGCCGGTTTTCTCCGCGAGGTATTGCAGGATCGCCCCGGACTCGAACAGCGGCAGCGGCTTGCCGCCGGGACCATTGGGATCGAGGATCGCCGGAATCTTGCCGTTGGGATTGAGCGAGAGAAATTCCGGTGTCTTCTGGTCGTCCTTGGCGAAATCGACGAGGTACGCTTCGTAAGGGAGCTCGATTTCCTCCAGCATGATCGAAACCTTGACGCCGTTCGGCGTCGGCAGCGAATAGAGCTGAAGTAATTCCGGATGCTTGGGTGGCCAGCGCCGGGTGATGGGAAAGACTGACAGACGGTCCCAGTTGGGGACAGGAACGGGCGACTCGGGCATCGGGACCTGCAATCTGATGTTGATGCGCAGCCAGTCTAGGCAACGAGCGCAGCGACGCAAGGTTCAATAATTGATCTCCATCCGCAGTCCGCGTGGGTCGCGCTCATCTCCACCGACGCGCTGCGTGCTGTCGCGCGCAGCGACCGCGCAGGCACAGGCATCGAGGAGATCGTCGCGGCCGATGCCGGTGCCGTGGCGTAGCTTCAACCATCGCTCGATCTTGGTGAAGCCGCGGTCTCTCAGCAGCGCGATGCGCTGCTCGCGGCCGCGCGGCGAGGTCTTCTTCTCGAGCCGCACGCGCCCGGCCAGATTCCAGAAGATCAATTCGGGATGCGCTTCGCCGATCGTCGCCTGCCGCGCCGGCGTCATGGCGTCATCGACCTCCTTCATCTTGTCCCTGATATTCCAGAGTTGCGCCGAAACGCCCCTGCCCTCGCCTTCGTGCTTCCAGTAATGGCGATTTGCCGCCGCCATATCCGGGAAGGTCCAGAGGTCGCGGCGCGCACCGAGAAACACGGCCGGGCCGATCAGTTCGCGTGCGCGCAGATCACAGACGCGATAGCCGCTCGGATTCAATCCGATCGGCATGTCGATCATCGCGCGCGTATGCGGCATGGCGAGCAGGCGCGTCAGGCCCGGTGAATAGTCGAAGCCGTGATCTCCGCGCGCATCGATCCAGGCCGCGACCCAGCCGAAGCGAAATCCGTCGAGGCCGAGATAGCTCGGCACGACAGGCATCCGTGTGTTGTCGTCAGTGTCCTGCAATTTTCACACGCGTCTCGCTTGACATCCGCAAGTTGCGGGCGTATTTCCCGCGCCCTCGCAAGCACTTCCGCTTGCGACAGACACCATGAACCGAGCGATGTCGCACCGCTACGAAAGAATTGTCCGCATGCCGAATAGCCCAAAGCTATTCGATTGCGCATGCCCGGCTCATGGGAGCGATCTTGCCTGACCGCAAGATCGACAGTCCGCTTCTCACGGACCCTCCCGAGCCTGCCGCTCCGGAGGGTTTTTTGTTGCCCGCCGCGCGGCTCCACCGAACATCCCGGCCATGGCCGGAACGAGAGACCCGGATCTCGGGGCTCGCGCTGGAGAGGCGCGTGCCCAAGTGCGCGGGGCCTGCCGGAGGGAACGAGGCGATGAGCCGGACACCGATGGCAGAGCGAACCCAAAAGGGTTCGCAACATGCGGCGCGTCGGCAGCGCCGCGATCGAATTTTTTCGTAACTCGGTTTGCCGCGA
>NZ_JAEMSD010000185.1:3334-11883 GCF_016462955.1 Bradyrhizobium sp.
GTGGTGAAGATGTCGGATACTTCTCCGCAAGGCAAAGCGGGTGATGCCTCCCGCCTTTGACACACGCACCGGGATGCGGCCTCGGAAAAGGTACGCACGCGGCCCGGCGCAGGTCCATCCGCAAGGACGGTCCTGCGTTGTCGTCACTGAAGCCGATATCGCCCGTTCCCCAGCGTACCCCTCAACGGCCGGTGCGACAGCATCGGCCTGGCGGTGGTGAAGATGTCTGTTACTTCGGTAGAGCGCCGTCCCGGCTTGCCAGGACGGAGGTCGCGAGTTCGAATCTCGCCGGCTGAAATGCCGTAGCTCAGTTCTTGCTCCTCGGAGCGACAACAGCATCGCCCGTTCCCCGCCAACCCCTACACGATCCGTGGTGAAGATTTCTGTTACTTCGCCTGCAGCGCGAGAGGTCGCGGGTTCGAATCCCGCCCGGTGTCCCATGCACCGGTAGCTCAGTGGAGAGAGCGCTTTCCGGCGAGCTTCGGCTCGTCGGGTACAGCAATCGCCCGTTCCCGGATCGTGTTCCCTTGACCACCGCCGGTGGTGAAGAGTGCTGTTACTTCGGATCGCAATGTCGAAGGTTCGACTCCTTCCGGACGAAAGTCCGTAGCTCAGCGGTAGAGCATGTGACTTGCCCGCAAAGGCAGTACAGCCTCGCCTGTTCCCCGGCACCCGTTTCCATGCCCATCAACCTAAGAGGAGGCCATCATGGTCAGGCTCAACAAGATCGTTCGCGCCTTCACGCGGGAGGGCGCGCGCGCAATTCGCTTCACGCCCGAGATGGAGCTGAAGCGCGCGCTGATGAACTGCCTTCTGTGGGAGGACCAGTTCTATGAGGACGGCGTTGCGATCGCCGACCGCATCAAGGCCCTGGTGCCCAAGGTCGGGCCCGCCAAGGTCGCGCAGCTCGCGATCGAGGCGCGCGAGGTGATGAAGCTGCGGCACGCGCCGTTGCTCGTCATCCGCGAGATGGCGCGCAGCGAGAAGCACCGCGCGCTCGTGGCCGACACGCTCGCGCAGGTGATCCAGCGCCCCGACGAGATGACGGAGCTGCTCGCGATCTACTGGGCGGATGCGCTGGGGCCGATGCAGCAGCGCAAGCGTCAGCCGGTCTCCGCGCAGGTCAAGAAGGGTCTTGCCCGCGCGCTGACCAAGTTCGACGCCTATCAGCTCGCCAAGTGGGACCGCGACGGCGCGGTGCGGATCAGGGACGTGCTGTTCCTGGTGCACGCCAAGCCGAAGGATGCCGAGCAGGAAAAGGTGTGGAAGCAGCTCGTCGATGGCGAGCTCGCCTCCCCCGATACCTGGGAGGTTTCGCTCTCCGCCGGCAAGAGCAAGCGCGAGACCTTCGAGCGGCTGATCTCCGAGAAGAAGCTCGGCGGCCTGGCGCTCTTGCGCAATCTGCGGCTGATGCAGAACGCGCAGGTCCCGCGCGAGACCATCGCAGGCGCGATCGAGGCGATGCGGACGGATCGTATCCTGCCCTATCGCTTCATCACCGCGGCGCGCTATGCGCCGGACTTCGAGCCCGAGCTCGAGGCTGCGATGCTCAAGTCGGTCAAGGACCATGTGCGGCTTCCGGGCCGGACGCGGCTCCTGATCGACGTGTCGGGCTCGATGTTCGCGACACTCTCCGCGCAGTCGGAAATGACGCGCGCGGAGGCCGCGTGTGGCCTTGCCATCCTCGCGCGCGAGATCTGCGACGAGGTCGAGATCTTCACCTTCAGCAATGAGGTGGTGAAGGTCCCGTCCCGCCGCGGCTTCGCGCTGAGGGACGCGATCATCAACTCGCAGCCCCACGGCGGAACCTATCTCGGCAAGGCCGTGACGGAGATCGACCGCAAGGGCGATCGCCTGATCGTCTTCACCGACGAGCAGAGCCACGACCAGGTGCCCGAGCCCAGGGCGCGCGGCACCATGGTCAACGTGGCCTCGTATCAGCATGGTGTCGGCCACGGCGCCTGGACGCGCGTCAACGGCTTCTCCGAAGCCGTGGTCGCGTGGATCGCGGCATCGGAGACAGCGTTGAACTGATGCGCGACGACAACGGCCCCGGACGCGAGCCGCGCCCGGGGCCAGCGAAATCTCTGAAATGATCCGCCCGCCCCGTTATGGTGCGCGTGGAATGACAAGGACCCACGACCATGCGACGACCCGATCCCTACATGGAACGCGCCCGTGAGCTCTGCCTCGCCGCCGGTGTCGATCCCGACTCGCGCGTCGGCGAAGGACGCGGCCAGCCGGCCTGGTGCCTGTACAAGGACGCCGCGCGCAAGGAGCATCTTGCCCGCGAGGCCAATGCGACCGCGAGCTCGATCGCCGAGTTCCGGATGCAGGATGCCCGCTTCCAGAATGCGCCGCTGAAGATCTTCGGCCCGCACGAGGATGCGACCGTCGCGCAGATGCGCAACTGCATGGCGGTCGGCAACGTGGTCTCCGGCGTGATATGCGCCGACGGCCATCTTGGTTACGCCCAGCCCGTCGGCGGGGTCATCGCCTACGAGAAGCAGATCAGCATCTCCGGCGTCGGCTTCGACATCGGCTGCGGCAACATGGCGGCCCGGCTCGACACGCGTTTCGACGACATCGCGAGCCTCGTGCCGACGATCATCCGCGACGTCGCCAAGGTGATCTCGTTCGGTGTCGGCCGCGCCAATGCCGAACGGGCCGAGCACGACCTGTTCGACGACGGCGATGCCTGGCGCGAGAGCGATATGGAGTCCTACCGCCAGAAGGCCGTGGCCCAGCTCGGCACGGTCGGATCGGGCAACCACTATGTCGACCTCATGCGCGACGAGGAAGGCTTCGTCTGGATCGGCGTCCACTTCGGCAGTCGCGGCCTCGGGCACACCTCCGCGACGCGCTACCTCAAGGCCGCCGGCGGCAAGGACGGCATGAACGTCCCGCCCGCCGTGGTCGACGAGGATAGCGAGCTCGGACGCCGCTACATCGCGGCGATGCAGCTCGCCGGGCGTTATGCCCATGCGGGCCGCGAGTGGGTCGTCGATCGCGTCCGCCAGATCATCGGCGGCAGCGTGACCGAGAGCGTGCACAACCACCACAACTATGCCTGGCGTGAGACCCACGACGGCAAGGATTTGTGGGTGGTGCGCAAGGGTGCGACACCGGCGTTTCCCGGCCAGAAGGGATTCGTCGGCGGCTCCATGGGCGACGACGCCGTGATCCTCGAAGGCGTCGACAGCCCGGAAGCCCGGGCCTCGCTCTACTCGACCGTGCACGGTGCCGGCCGCTTGTTCGGTCGACGGGAAGCAAAGCGCCGCTTCTCGCGTGCGGAGATGGACCGGTGGCTCAACGAGCGCGGCGTCACCTTGATCGGTGCCGACCTCGACGAGAGCCCGATGGCCTATCGCCGCCTGCCGGACGTGTTGGCGCAGCACGCCGGCACCGTGAAGGTGCTGCACACGCTGCGGCCGTTCGCCGTCGCCATGGCCGGCGAAGGCGAGTTCGATCCCTGGAAGGACTGACACGAATGACGAGCGGGAGACTGTGTCTCCCGCTCGTTTCATCCCGGAGAAACGTTGACCGCCGGCTTTGTCAGCCTCCCACCGCCCGGTATGCCAGGCGCTTGAACTCGAAGAAGAACGGATTCCAGAAGCCCATGTAGCGCTGGGCCATCAACACGCCCGCGGTATTGGCCTCGGGGCAGATCCACCAATGGGTACCGGCGAGGCCGCCCCATTGGAATTCGCCGGTCGAGTTCGGGGGATCGAGGGGCGTCGGCGCGAAGGTGACGGCGCCACCAAGACCAAAGCCCTTGCCGGGGATCGGACCCAGGGTGGCGAAACGGATGGTCTGCCCTGCCGGGAGCTGGTTCGTCATCATCAGCCGCAGCGTCTCCGGCTTCAGCAGCGCGTCAGACCCGGGCAGCAGCGCGCGCACCAGTGCGAGCATGTCGGGCAAGGTCGAGACCAGACCGCCGCCGCCCGAGAGCCTCGGGAACGGGCGCCGATAGGCTTGTGGAAACGGCAGATTGTCGGCACGGGTGAGACCCGGCTTCATCGGGTCGAGCACGTCGGCGCCGTTGTAGAGCGCGACCAGCCTGCCCTGCTGCGCCTCGGGGACATGGAAACCGGTGTCGGTCATACCGAGCGGATCGAAGATGCGCGCCTTGAGGAAGGCGTCGAGCGGTTGGCCCGAGACGACCTCGACGACACGGCCGAGCACGTCGGTCGCGACCGAATATTCCCAGGCCGTGCCAGGGTGATAGGACAGCGGCAGATCGGCGAGCTTGTCGATCAGGTCCGAGAGTGCCGTCAACGGATTGAGCACTCGCGCATCGTTGTAGCCTTTGAACAGCACCGTGCCGGGATCGAAGATGCCGTAGCTGAGGCCGGAGGTGTGGGTCAGAAGTTGCCGGATCGTGATCGGGCCTTTTGCGGCCTCGACGTCCGCGAGGCTCGTCGCGCCCTGCTTCAACACCTTGCGATTGCCGAGTTGCGGCAGGACTTTTTCGATGGGATCATCGAGCCCGATGCGGCCTTCCTCGACGAGCAGCATGATGGCGCAGGTGACGAAGATCTTGGTGTTGGAGAACGCGCGGAAGATATGGTCTGGCCGAAGCGTCGTGCTGGCCTCGCGATCGGCAAAGCCGACGCATTGCTGGTCGACAATATCGCGTCCGCGCAGCACGGCCCAGGATGCGCCCGGAATGATCTCCTGATCGACATAGCGCTGCATTGCCGTCCGTACGGCGGAAAAATCAGGCGTTCTGGCGTCCATGTGCTTCCCCCTATCGTGGTTGGGATCGATATAGCGCGAATTCGGCGGATATGAAGCCCGCAGTGCAGCTCATCCCTGCTTCATCAGCACGGTGACCTGCAGGCGGCGTCGAATCCGCATGCCCTGCCGCTTGTACAGCGCAATGGCAGAGGTATTGCTCGAGAACACGTGCAGAAACGGAATTTCCCGGCGCGCCTCGATCTGGCGCGCGATGGCGGCGAGCAACGCCTGCGCGTAACCGCGACCGCGATGATCAGGATGCACGCAGACCGCAGTCATCTCGGTGAAATTGCCCGGCTTCATTCGCTCGCCGGCCATGGCGACCAGCTCGCCGCGAACGCGGATGCCGAGGAAGGTGCCGAGCTCATGCGTCCGCGCCGCGAACGGCCCGGGCTTGGTCAGCTCCGTCAGCTCCATCATGGCGGGAACGTCGGTCGGGCCGAGGCGGACGATCTCGGCATCACGCAGCGGAGTGTCGGCGGGCGAGCCGACCATCTGCTCGCCGGGCTGGGCGAGCAGCACCTTGAAGCCGGCGGGAATTTCGACCGGCTCGGGCGTGAACAGCACCGCGACCTGCGAGCCCGACATGAGGTCGCCGAGCGCGGCAAAGCTCGCCTCGGACATGTCGGCCATATCAGCAAACGGCGTCATGTCGACGGGATAGCGCAGAGCGCGGGCGCCACCTTCGGCCAGGTGCTTCTGGCTCGTCGTCAGCGCGCTCCAGATCGGGTGATCCAGCAGCGACTCGTCGCTGTCGGACATTGGCCTAGTCCTTGTCGAAGCTGACGATCACGGCCGCATTGGCGATGAGGATGGGATCGTTGGCAACTTCCGTGGCCGAGGGAATCTCCAGCCCGCCCTTGACCGCAGTGACGGTCACGGTGCCGTAAGGCAGCTCCTTCGCAACCGCTTCCTTGTCCACCGCCTCGGGATTGGGCACGCCGATCGTGACGTCGACGAACATGTCGTTGGCGGTCTTGCCGATCATGCGGAAGAAGCCGAGGCTGGAATGCCTGATGGCATCCGATACCGCGCGCTTCGCCGCCTTGGTGGCGTCCCGGCCGTGAACGTCGACGCCCATGCCCATCTCTGTGACACAACGAACGCGGGTCATTTGATATTCCTGTGGTTGGTGTGGTGATTGCAAGTGTCTGCGATATGAGACCGCGACACAAGTTTGGCCATCCTCTCGTGTCCCGGACGGGGCACGAGACTATCGCTTTCACGCCTTCGATTTCTTATGCGCCCTGAGCTCGTCGACGAGTACCCGCACGTTCTCCGAATAATCGATCGGGATCGAGACCAGATGCACGCCGCCTTCCCTGTAAGCAGCGTCGAGCGTCGGGACAAAGCTGTCGATGCTCTCGATGCGATGGCCCTTGGCGCCATAGGCCTTCGCATAGAGGACGAAGTCCGGATTGCCGAAGGTCATGCCGTAATCGGCGAATTGATCGACGGCCTGCTTCCAGCGGATCATGCCATAGGCGTTGTCCTCAAGCACGAGCACGACCAGATTGAGCTTGAGGCGGACCGCCGTCTCCATTTCCTGGCTGTTCATCATGAAGCCGCCGTCGCCGGCGACCGCGAGCACGCGGCGGTCGGGATAGAGCATCGCGGCCATCATCGCCGACGGCAGGCCGGCCCCCATAGTCGCCAGCGCGTTGTCGAGCAGCAGCGTATTGGCGAGGCGCGTGCGGTAGTTGCGCGCGAACCAGATCTTGTACATGCCGTTGTCGAGCGCGACGATGCCGTTCTCGGGGATCACCTGGCGGATGTCGTGCACGATGCGCTGCGGCGTCGGCGGCCAGCGCGCCTCGGTGGCGCGATCGGCGATGTGAGCCAGGATTTCCTCCCGTAGCGGCAGCAGCGCTGCCGCTTGCGGCAGCTTGCCTTCGAGCCGATCCGCCAGCAGCTCGAGGCTCGGGCCGACATCGCCGACGACCTCGGCGTCCGGAAAGTAGACCTGCTCGACGCTGGCCGAAGTATAGCTGACGTGAATGACCTTCAGCCCGGATGGTCCCATGATGAAAGGCGGCTTCTCGATCGGGTCGTGGCCGATGGCGACGATCAGGTCGGCGGCGTCGATGGCGTCATGGACGTAGTCACGCTCGGACAGCGCGGCCGTGCCAATGTAGAGATTGGTGCCGCCGGGCACGGTGCCCTTGCCCATTTGCGTCGTGAAGAACGGGATGCCGGTGCGGCGCACGAAACTCGCAATGCCGTGTGTCGACCGCGGCCGGCTGGTTGCCGCGCCCATCATCACCAGCGGACGCTCGGCTGCCAGGATCATCTCGGCAGCGCGATCAAGCGCCGCACGATGGGCGACCGGGATCTCGATCGGATGGACCGGGATCACGGGGACCGCGGGCACTTCGTCGCCGGCGACGTCCTCTGGCAGTTCGAGATGGACAGGGCCGGGCCGCTCCTCCATCGCGACGCGGAAGGCGTCGCGCACCACGGTCGGAATGCTGGATGCGCTGACGATCTGACGCGACAGCTTCGTCAGAGGCTTCATGGTCGCGACCACGTCCACGATCTGGAAGCGCGCCTGCCTGCTGCTCATGATCGGCTTCTGGCCGGTGATCAGGATCATCGGCATGGCACCGAGATGCGCATAGGCGGCCCCGGTCGACAGGTTGAGAGCACCGGGGCCGAGCGTCGACAGGCAAACACCGGGCTTGCCCGTCAGCCTTCCATATGTGGCGGCCATGAAGGCGGCGGCCTGCTCGTGACGGGTCAGGACCAGTTCGATCCTGGAAGCGCGCAGCGATTCCACCAGGTCCAAGTTCTCCTCGCCGGGAATGCCGAAGATTTTGTCGACACCTTCGTTCTCCAGCGCCGCGACGAATAGATCCGATCCCTTGACCTTGCGTTCCTGCCCGCTCATGTCGTCTCCGCTTGCTGTGCTGGTTCGTGAATGTGTCACGGCAGCCTGGCGCATGGTAGCCGTCCGCCGCACAGGCACAAATCACAATGCATTCGTGATGGCGTGGAACTGTCTCCCGAAGCTGCACACCGCTCTCACGTCAAATTCCGACGGCAGCTGAACGAATGCCGAAGCGCTACGCCTATTTCGGGGCTGGAGATCCGCATATCATCGCGCCGGATTGACAGGCCAATATATCTGACTAAAGTCAGACATCATGCTCGACCCTATCTCCCGCGTTCGCCGCTTCAATCGCGCTGTCACCTCCGCGGTGGGCGCGCTCGACACCTCGTTCCTGGGCCGTGGCCGGCCACTCGGCGCAGCACGCGTGCTCAATGCGATCGGGCATGGCCGCTCCGACGTGGCGGAGATCCGTGACTATCTCGGCCTTGATTCCGGACTGATGAGCCGCCTCCTGCGCAGTCTCGAGGACGAAGGGCTGGTCGAGACCGAAGCGCATCAGGACGATGCGCGCCGGCGGGTCGCGACATTGACCCGCACCGGCAAGCGCGAGTTCGCAGCCTACGAGGCGTTGTCCAACGCGCAGGCCGAAGGCTTCCTCGCGCAACATTCGCAACGCGATGCGTTGCTGGCGGCGATGGACCTGATCGCCTCGGCACTGACGCGCGAGCGCGTGGCGCTGGACGAGATGGATCCGCGGTGCGAGGAAGCACGCTATTGCCTCGGCGAGTACTATGCCGAGCTCGGCCGCCGCTTCAGCCAGGGATTCGACGTCTCGCTGTCGCGCGACCCCGACGCCAAGGACATGCGCCGCCCGCGCGGCAGCTTCATCGTCGCGATGTCGGACACGCTGCCGGTCGGCTGCGTCGGCTTGAAGGGAACCGATCACATCCAATATCAAAGATGTTTTATCCACTTGGTG
>NZ_JAEMSD010000652.1 GCF_016462955.1 Bradyrhizobium sp.
GGGAAAGACCGTCCTGAATGTCGACGGCGTGAAGGCGCTTGCCTCGCTGCCGTCGCTTGACGAACTGCGCGGCAAGATCGTCGGCCTCATCGTGGCCCCGGCGACCAAGCTGGCCCAGCTCGCCAACGCGCCCGCGGGCAAGCTCGCGCGCGTCATCCAGGCTCATGCCTCAAAGGGCGAAGCGGCCTGACGCCCTTCGCAAATACTCAAACCCGAACCAGACTGACACGTAAGGAACTGAACAATGGCTGACTTGCAGAAGATCGTTGACGACCTTTCGAGCCTCACCGTGCTCGAAGCTGCCGAACTCGCGAAGCTCCTCGAAGAGAAGTGGGGCGTTTCGGCTGCCGCGGCTGTCGCCGTTGCCGGCCCGGCTGCCGGTGGCGCCGCTGCCGCTCCGGCCGAAGAGAAGACCGAGTTCACGGTCGTTCTCGCCAGCGCCGGCGACAAGAAGATCGAGGTCATCAAGGAAGTTCGCGCCATCACCGGCCTGGGCCTGAAGGAAGCAAAGGACCTCGTCGAGGGCGCGCCGAAGCCTGTCAAGGAAGGCGTGAACAAGGACGAAGCCGAGAAGCTCAAGGTCCAGCTCGAGAAGGCTGGCGCCAAGGTTGAGCTGAAGTAACGCAAGTTACTTCGGCGACATCCCGGGCTCGCGAAGCGAGACCCGGGAGCGCGTCCCACGATCGTCAGGGCCGGGTCCAGCCCGGCCATGACGATCTGAAGGAAGGCGGGGCCAGATGCAAAAGGCGTGCGACGGAACGTCCCGACGCGAGCCAAACACGAAAAAGTGTGGGGATTTGCGGGTTTAACCCTCGAATCTGCACTATTGTCGCCCCATATCGGGTCGGCAGCACGAAAGCGCGGTGGGCAGGGAGGCCGGATTTCCCTGTAAGCCGTTGGGAGATCAGACTATTTCGGGCTTTTGCAGTCCGTGAAGAGGATGGTTGTGACGGGCGGGTGCGCATCTGCGCCCCGCACGTCGTTTTGCGTTTTGAAGGTCTGAAGAACAGATTCAGGACATTGGTGCCTGAAACTGCGCCTCGGGCCCTCAAGACGGGTTCGAAAGATTCAACCCGGGAAGCGGTGGCAGCCGCGGTCCGGAGGGCGCGCCCAAAGCGGGCGACGAAAATGAGAGGCCACGATGGCGCAGCAGACATTCACCGGTCGCAAACGCGTTCGCAAGTTCTTCGGACACATCAAGGAAGTTGCCGAGATGCCGAACCTCATCGAGGTTCAGAAGGCGTCCTATGACCAGTTCCTGATGGTCGATGAACCCCAGGGCGGCCGTCTCGACGAGGGTCTGCAGGCGGTGTTCCGCTCGGTGTTTCCGATTTCCGATTTCTCGGGCACCTCGATGCTGGAATTCGTCCGCTACGAGTTCGAGCAGCCGAAATACGACGTCGACGAGTGCCGCCAGCGCGGCATGACATTCGCTGCGCCGCTCAAGGTGACGCTGCGCCTCATCGTGTTCGATATCGACGAGGAAACCGGCGCCAAGTCGGTGAAGGACATCAAGGAGCAGGACGTCTACATGGGCGACATTCCGCTCATGACGATGAACGGCACCTTCATCGTCAACGGCACCGAGCGCGTCATCGTCTCCCAGATGCACCGGTCGCCCGGCGTGTTCTTCGACCACGACAAGGGCAAGACCCACTCCTCGGGCAAGCTGCTGTTCGCCGCCCGCGTCATCCCGTATCGCGGCTCCTGGCTCGACATCGAGTTCGACGCCAAGGACATCGTCTATGCGCGTATCGACCGTCGTCGCAAGATTCCGGTGACGTCGCTGATGTTCGCCCTCGGCCTCGACGGCGAGGCGATCCTGTCCACCTTCTACAAGAAGATCCTCTACAAGCGGACCAAGGAAGGCTGGCGCGTTCCGTTCGACGCCAACCGCTTCCGCGGTTACTCGACCGTCAACGACCTGATCGACGCCGACACCGGCAAGGTGGTTCTCGAGGCCGGCAAGAAGCTCACCGTCCGCGCTGCCCGCCAGCTCCAGGAGAAGGGGCTGAAGGCGCTGCGCTTGGCCGACGAGGAACTGGTCGGCAACTACGTCGCCGAGGACCTCGTCAACCCCAAGACCGGCGAGATCCACGCCGAGGCCGGTGAGGAAATCACCGACAAGCTGATGAAGGCGCTCAACGAGCAGGGCTACAAGGAGCTGCCGCTGCTCGACATCGACCACGTCAATGTCGGTCCCTACATCCGCAACACGCTGTCGGCCGACAAGAACATGACGCGCGAGGACGCGCTGTTCGATATCTACCGCGTGATGCGTCCGGGCGAGCCGCCGACGCTGGAATCGGCGCAGGCCATGTTCCAGTCGCTGTTCTTCGACGCCGAACGCTACGACCTGTCCGCGGTCGGCCGCGTCAAGATGAACATGCGCCTCGACCTCGATGCGCCCGACACCCAGCGCACGCTGCGCAAGGAAGACATCCTCTCCGTCATCAAGACGCTGGTGGATCTGCGCGACGGCAAGGGCGAGATCGACGACATCGACCATCTCGGCAACCGCCGTGTGCGTTCGGTCGGCGAGCTGATGGAGAACCAGTACCGCATCGGCCTCCTTCGCATGGAGCGCGCGATCAAGGAGCGCATGTCCTCGGTCGACATCGACACGGTCATGCCGCAGGACCTGATCAACGCCAAGCCGGCGGCTGCCGCCGTGCGCGAGTTCTTCGGCTCCTCGCAGCTCTCGCAGTTCATGGACCAGACCAACCCGCTGTCGGAAGTGACGCACAAGCGCCGCCTCTCGGCGCTTGGCCCGGGCGGTCTGACCCGCGAGCGCGCCGGCTTCGAGGTGCGCGACGTGCACCCGACGCATTACGGCCGCATCTGCCCGATCGAGACGCCGGAAGGCCCGAACATCGGCCTGATCAACTCGCTTGCCACCTTCGCGCGCGTGAACAAGTACGGCTTCGTCGAGACGCCGTACCGCAAGGTCAAGGACGGCCGCGTCACCGACGAGGTCGTGTACCTCTCGGCGATGGAGGAAGGGCGCTATTCCGTCGCGCAGGCCAACGTGCCGGTCGACGCCAAGGGCCGCTTCACCGAAGACCTGGTGGTCTGCCGCTCGAGCGGCACCCGCGACGTCGTGCCGATGACGCCCGACAAGGTCGACTACATGGACGTGTCGCCGAAGCAGCTGGTTTCGGTCGCCGCGGCGCTGATCCCGTTCCTCGAGAACGACGACGCCAACCG
>NZ_JAEMSD010000653.1:0-704 GCF_016462955.1 Bradyrhizobium sp.
TATGCGAAGGCTCCGATGCCGGCGCCCGTCGCCAACTGGACCGGCTTCTACGTGTTCGGCGGTGGCGGCGGTGGCCTCTCCAATGCCGACCAGCAGATTGTCAGCACCGCGACGGGTACCCCGCTGACGATCACGCAGCGTCAGGGCGGCTCCGGTTGGTTCGGTACGGTCGGCGCTGGTTACGACTGGCAGTTCAGCGGCACTTGGGTTGCCGGTGTGTTTGGCGACGCTCAGTTCGGCAGCATCCGCTCCACCATCCAGGACCCGATCTTCGGCATCACCGGTAACCAGAAGCTGGAAACCTCCTGGGCTGCGGGCGTGCGCCTCGGCTGGCTGGTCGCTCCGAACGTTCTCTCCTACGTCAACGGCGGCTACTCCGGCGCCCACTTCGGCCGCACCAACTTCACCACGCTGGGTGGGACCCCGGTCGGCGTTCACCTCGATGGCTACGATCGCCATGGCTGGTTCATCGGCGGCGGCGTCGAGAACAGCCTGAACATCTTCGGCGTCACCTCGCCCGGCTGGTTCATGAAGACCGAGTACCGTTCGGCCTTCTACAACGCCAAGACCCAGACCGAGATCCTCGATGCCGGCAACGTGCCGCTGGTTAACAGCGTCCGCGCCAACAGCTGGAACCAGACGATCTCGACCTCGCTGGTCTACCGCTTCAACTGGACCGGCCCCGTCGTCGCGAAGTACTGATC
>NZ_JAEMSD010000653.1:714-1433 GCF_016462955.1 Bradyrhizobium sp.
GAGCCCCGGCAGTGCCGGGGCTTTTTCGTTTCCGGGGCTACGCCTCGTCCCTGCGTCACCGGAGCCGGCATTGTAACCACACCGAAGCTGCGGTTACTGTGCACCAAGCTTTCGGCGCCGGGGATCCTTTCATCACCGCGCGCGACAGAGGCGGACCGATGGGAGGAATGCATGCGCAGATTTCTGCTCGTCGCAGGCCTGTTTGCAACTGCCCTCGGCCTGCTCTGGATCGGACAGGGTACGGGCACCGTTCCGTGGCCACGGTCGAGCTTCATGGTCAACCAGCTGCAATGGGCCGGCTATGGCGCCGCCATGGCCGGCTTCGGGCTGGTGCTGATCTGGCAGAGCAACCGATAGAAGAAACCAGGGAATGAAAGCATGACATCCAGCCGGTTCGATCTCCGCGGCAAGGTCGCGATCGTCACGGGAGGCAATGGCGGCATCGGGCTCGGCATGGCGCGCGGCCTTGCCGACGCCGGCGCCGACATCGCCGTGGTGGGGCGCAACGAGACCAAGTCCGCCGCCGCGGTGGCCGATCTCAGGCAGCGCGGCGTGAAGGCGATCAGTGTTGCCACCGACGTGACCGACAAGGCGGCCGTTGCCGCCATGATCGAGCGCGTCGCCAAGGAGCTCGGCCGCATCGACATTCTCATCAACAATGCCGGCATGAGCATCCGCAAGCCGCCGCACGAGCTCGAGCTCGACGAGTGGAACAAGGT
>NZ_JAEMSD010000653.1:1443-3200 GCF_016462955.1 Bradyrhizobium sp.
GAATGGAACAAGGTGATCGACACCAACCTCACCAGCGCCTTCGTGTGCTCGAAGCTGGCCTATCCGGCGCTGAAGGCCTCCGGCAACGGCAAGGTGATCAACATCGGCTCGATGATGTCGATCTTCGGGGCGAGCTTTGCGACCGCCTATGCGGCCAGCAAGGGCGGCATCGTGCAGTACACCCGTGCCTGCGCCAATGCCTGGGCACCCGACAACATCCAGGTCAACGCCATCCTGCCGGGCTGGATCGATACCGACCTCACCCGCGGCGCGCGGCAGCAGGTCTCGGGATTGCACGAGCGGGTGCTGGCGCGCACGCCTGCGGGACGCTGGGGCGACATCGACGACTTCGCCGGCATCGCCGTATTCCTGGCATCGCCCGCGTCGAATTTCGTCACGGGCACCGCGATCCCGGTCGACGGCGGATTCTCGGTGATGGCCTGAGGCCGCGCCCGCCCCGCAATCAACCACGCAAAAAAGAAGCCCCGGACCAGGCCGGGGCTTTTGAGACTTGAAGTGCTTTTCTTGATCGTTGGTCGCGTTGCGTCGACGTGCTCAGTAGCGGGCGATGGTCGGTGCGTCGAACTTGTAGCTCGCGCGCACCACGGCCCACTGAATGTCGCGCGGCTTGGCATCGAAGCTGTAGTTTCCGGAGGTGCCGCCGAGCTGATAGGTCTGGCTGCCGAAGGCAGCGTAATTGTATTCGAGGCCGACGATCCAGTTGCGGGTAACGCCGTATTCCCAACCGGCGCCGACCGTCCAGCCGTTGGCCCAGTGGGTCTGACCGCCGGAGCCCGTCGCCGGAGCGACCGTGTCGCTGACGGAGAGACGGTTGTTCACGCCGGCATAGCCGCCCTTGATGTAGAAGAGATTGTTCTGCACGGCGAAGCCGGCGCGGCCGACGATGGTCGCGAGCACGTTGGCACGCCAGGAGAACACGTCGTCGCCGGCACCGAATGCGGTGTTCGTGAACGAGGCGTTGTTGTCGAGCCCGGCGATCGTACCTTCCACGCCAAAGACGTAGTTGTTGGCCTGCCAGTTGTAGCCGATCTGCGCGCCGCCCATGACGCCCGATTTGCGCTGGCGATAGCCCTGGCCCGGCGCCAGGTCGCCAAACGCGGCCGTGTTGCCGGTGTTGACGAATTGCTCGTTGGTCCAGGCGCCGCCGATGTGGCCGCCGACATAGAAGCCGGTCCAGTTGAACAGCGGCTCGACATAAGCAGGCGCCTTCGTGTAGCGCGCACCGAGATCGGCGGCGGAGGCGGCGCCGGTCGAAACCAGAGCTGTCGTGCAGGCGAAGGCGGCAATCAGTTTGTTACGCATGGTACACCCCGTGTCCTTTGATGGGCGCACGGTCACACGCAGGTCTTACTCAAATTTGAATCAAGAAAGTTAAGACGCCGGATTGGCCTGCAGCGCGCCTTGAATCCGTTGGCGCTGTTGCTCGTGCGCAACGCTTGGCGCGCGATTTAACGCGGTATTATCCTTAGCGACTCCTGCGTTACGGTTCCGGCACGGCCCTCGAATGCACGTGCTCCGGCCGCACGCCAAGCGCAAGCAGGCGCGCCGGAATGCCCTGAAGCCACGGCAGCGCGGTGACGAGGCGCAAGACCAGCGGCACCTTGAGCGGCCGATCGCCGGCCCGCAAGGCGCCGCTGATGATGTTGTTCTGCACCATCACCTGCATCGCTTGCGTCATCTTCACCGGAAATTCGCGCCGGCGCCTGACGGTATCGAGCTCGTGCTCGGAGGGACAG
>NZ_JAEMSD010000654.1 GCF_016462955.1 Bradyrhizobium sp.
TCATGGATGATCTGTTGCGGGAGTTTTTGACGGAGACCAGCGAGAGCCTGGACACCGTGGACAATCAGCTGGTGAAGTTCGAGCAGGAGCCGAACAACGCCAAGATTCTGGATAACATCTTCCGCCTGGTCCACACCATCAAGGGCACCTGCGGCTTCCTCGGGCTGCCGCGGCTGGAAGCGCTGGCGCATGCCGGCGAGACCCTGATGGGCAAATTCCGCGACGGCATGCCCGTGACCGCCGAGGCGGTGACGGTGATCCTGTCCTCGATCGACCGCATCAAGGAGATCCTCGCAGGGCTGGAGGCGACCGAAGCCGAGCCCGAGGGCAACGACCGCGACCTCATCGACAAGCTGGAGGCGATGGTCGAGCAGGGCATGGCCGCAATGGCTGCCGGTAGCTCGGCGCCTGTCGCCGAAGCGCCGCCGCTGGTGCCGGAAGCCCCGGCCGCTGCACCGGAGCCCGCCAAGGAGATGACCACGGGCACGCTGATCGATCAGACGCTGGAGCGTCCATTGCGTCCGGGCGAAGTCTCGCTCGACGAGCTCGAGCGCGCCTTCCGCGAGACCGCGATCGAACAGCCCGCGCCGGTTGCCGAAGCAAAGGCCGAGCCCGCGCCGGCTGCTGAAGCCCAAATTGCCAAGGACGCAAAACCCGCCCGGGAGAAGGCCGCGCCGAAGAGGGCGATGAGCGAGGAGATGGCGGGCGAAGGCGACCGCATCGCCAACCAGTCGATCCGCGTCAACGTGGATACGCTGGAGCACCTGATGACCATGGTCTCCGAGCTGGTGCTGACCCGCAACCAACTCCTGGAGATCTCCCGCCGCAACGAGGACACCGAGTTCAAGGTGCCGCTGCAGCGCCTCTCCAACGTCACCGCCGAGCTGCAGGAAGGCGTCATGAAGACGCGCATGCAGCCGATCGGCAATGCCTGGCAGAAGCTGCCCCGCATCGTCCGCGATCTGTCGAGCGAACTCGGCAAGCAGATCGAACTGGAGATGCACGGCGCCGACACCGAGCTCGACCGCCAGGTGCTCGACCTGATCAAGGACCCGCTCACCCACATGGTGCGCAACTCCGCCGATCATGGCCTGGAGACCCCCGCCGAGCGCCTCGCCAGCGGCAAGGGCGAGCAGGGCACCATTCGCCTGTCCGCCTATCACGAGGGCGGCCACATCATCATCTGCATCGCCGACAACGGCCGCGGCCTCAACACCGAGAAGATCAAGGCCAAGGCGCTCTCCTCGGGCCTCGTCACCGAGGCCGAGCTCGAGAAGATGAGCGAAGCCCAGATCCACAAGTTCATCTTCGCGCCGGGCTTCTCGACCGCCGCTGCCATCACCTCGGTCTCGGGCCGCGGCGTCGGCATGGACGTGGTGCGCACCAATATCGACCAGATCGGCGGCACCATCGACATCAAGTCGGTCGCCGGCGAAGGCTCGTCCGTCACCATCAAGATCCCGCTGACGCTCGCCATCGTCTCCGCCCTGATCGTGGAAGCTGCCGGCGACCGCTTCGCCATCCCGCAGCTCTCGGTGGTCGAGCTGGTGCGCGCCCGCGCCAACAGCGAGCACCGCATCGAGCGCATCAAGGACACTGCCGTCCTCAGGCTCCGCAACAAGCTGCTGCCGCTGATCCACCTGAAGAAGCTGCTCAAGATCGACGACGGCGCGGCTTCCGATCCCGAGAACGGCTTCATCGTGGTCACCCAGGTCGGCAGCCAGACCTTCGGCATCGTGGTCGATGGCGTGTTCCACACCGAAGAAATCGTGGTCAAGCCGATGTCGACGAAGCTGCGTCACATCGACATGTTCTCCGGCAACACCATTCTGGGCGATGGCGCTGTCATCATGATCATCGATCCCAACGGCATTGCCAAGGCGCTCGGCGCCGCCGGCTCCTCGGCCCACGGCATGGGTGACGAGAACGGCGCCCATCACGTCGGCTCCGGCGAGCAGACCACCTCGCTCCTGGTGTTCCGCGCCGGCTCCTCGCAGCCCAAGGCGGTTCCGCTCGGCCTCGTCACGCGCCTGGAGGAGCTGCCCGCCGACAAGATCGAGTTCTCCAACGGCCGCTACATGGTGCAGTACCGCGAGCAGCTGATGCCGCTGGTCGCCATGGAGAGCGTCACCGTTGCGAGCCAGGGCGCCCAGCCGATCCTGGTGTTCGCCGACGACGGCCGCTCCATGGGCCTCGTCGTCGACGAGATCATCGACATCGTCGATGAACGGCTCAACATCGAGGTCGGCGGCTCCTCCTCCGGCATTCTGGGCTCGGCCGTGATCAAGGGCCAGGCCACCGAGGTGATCGACGTCGGCCACTTCCTGCCGATGGCGTTCTCCGACTGGTTCACTCGCAAGGAGATGAAGCCGTCGCTGCACTCGCAGTCGGTGCTGCTGGTCGACGACAGCGCCTTTTTCCGCAACATGCTGGCCCCCGTGCTGAAGGCGGCCGGATATCGCGTCCGCACCGCGCCGACCGCGCAGGAGGGCCTGGCCGCGCTGCGCGCCCAGAGCTTCGACGTGGTGCTGACCGACATCGAGATGCCCGACATGAACGGGTTCGAGTTCGCGGAAGTCATTCGCTCCGACAACAATCTCGGTTCGATGCCGATCATCGGCCTCTCGGCGCTGGTGTCGCCGGCGGCGATCGAGCGCGGCCGCCAGGCCGGCTTCCACGACTACGTCGCCAAGTTCGACCGTCCCGGTCTGATCGCGGCGCTGAAGGAGCAGACCGCGGGCGCCGCCGGCGCCTCCGAGCTGAACCGGGCCGCGGCCTAGAGCAGGACAGGGAACAGGAGAGACACATGACCAGCAAGACCCAGTCCGCCGAAGGCACCATGGTCGAATACGTCACCGCGATGATCGGCGGCCAGCTGTTCGGCCTGCCGATCTCGCGCGTGCAGGACGTGTTCATGCCCGAGCGCGTCACCCGCGTGCCCTTGTCCTCGCACGAGATCGCGGGCGTCCTCAACCTGCGCGGCCGCATCGTCACCGTGGTGGACATGCGCTCGCGTCTCGGCCTGCCCAGGGATGAGGACGACAAGACCGCGATGGCGGTCGGTGTCGATTTGCGCGGCGAATCCTACGGCCTCCTGATCGACCAGATCGGCGAAGTGCTGCGCCTGCCCGAGACCGGCATGGAGGAGAATCCCGTCAATCTCGATCCCCGCATGGCCAAGCTCGCCGGCGGCGTGCA
>NZ_JAEMSD010000655.1 GCF_016462955.1 Bradyrhizobium sp.
TGGAAAAGGTCGCGACGCTGCCGACGATCCGCTTGGGAATGCGGCTGTTCCTGCTGACGATGGTGCGCAAGAGCGAATTGCAGGACGCGGTATGGGACGAGGTCGATTTTGAAAACGCCGTTTGGACAATCCCGAAGGAGCGGATGAAGAGGTCGAAGGCGCACAATGTTTACTTGTGCCGCCAGACTCTCGACATCATGATCGCTCTCAAAACGTGCGCCGGCAATTCCCGCTATCTGCTTCCGTCGCGTTACGATGCTGACGCTCCGATGTCTCGAGCGACCTTCAATCGAGTCACCTACTCGGTCGTTGAGCAGGCCAAACAGGATGGGTTGCCGCTCGAACCGTTCACGGTGCACGACCTGCGGCGGACTGGATCGACCCTGTTGAACGAACTGGGCTTCAATCGAGATTGGATTGAGAAGTGCTTGGCGCACGAAGACGGCCGGTCATCGCGTGGTGTTTACAACAAGGCAGAATATGAGGTTCAGCGTCGGCACATGATGCAGGAGTGGGCGGACATCGTCGACGCCTGGATCGATGGGCGGAAGCATGTCCCGACACTGCTGCCGCCCGCTATGCCTCTGATCGAGCTTGATCCTGCCCTCTGACCGGACGCGACTTTCGCTTGGATACGTCGGGATGTTGTGCGCGGCGGGGCGGAGAAGTCCGCCGCGCCATCAAC
Source organism: Bradyrhizobium sp. (assembly GCF_016462955.1). Taxonomy (GTDB): domain Bacteria; phylum Pseudomonadota; class Alphaproteobacteria; order Rhizobiales; family Xanthobacteraceae; genus Bradyrhizobium. The sequence continues at coordinate 686 of NZ_JAEMSD010000655.1, forward strand.
CAGGCTTCGACTTCCGCCAAGTCCCAAACGATGCAGCGCGCAGATAACGCGAACCGACGAGGAAATTCGCCGCGCTGCTCCATTTCGTAAATTGTGCTGTCGGCGAGCGGGACCATTTCACGCAGTTGCTGCCGCCGTATAGTTCTCCGGATTCTTATCGTTTCGACTCGTGGCATCTCAATATCCTTTCATCGCTGAAGCGATAGAGGACGATAGATGGTGATACAGGAAGCCCCTTCGAAGCGCCGTGCGGTTCTTTCGGGCTATAGCGTACACATCGGCGGGGTTTGTTTGGCTGTTCGGCCCTAAACCATGCCGAGTCAGGATTCCGGTCTCGTACGACTAGGACTGACGCCTGTTATCGTAGACTTGGCGGCTGTCGCGGATTGAAGAGCGATGGTCGATTGCCCAACAGACCTGCTGAAAGAGGCGATTTGGGTAAGCGGTAGCCCACGCTAATCCGCCACCTCAGAGCTGCAACACGCCGTCTGCTGTAAGCTAACGGCCCGGGCGGAAAAAGGTGCGGATATCTTCGACCAGCAGTTGGGGTTCTTCCATCGCCGGGAAGTGACCACCACGCGGCATGGCGGTCCAGCGATCTACATTGTAGCCTCGTTCGACCCACGACCGTGGCGGCATGGGAATATCGGCTGGAAAGATCGCAACGCCGGTCGGCGTGCGCACTTTTTCACCTGCCTCGAATTGAAAGGGGTTCTGCCTATTCTCAAAATAGAGGCGCATTGAGGAGCCAATCGTCCCCGTAAACCAGTAGATAGAAATGTCGGTCAGTATCCGATCAATGCCGAAATGATCGTCCATAGTGGGCCGGTTGTCGCCCCAAGCATGAAATTTTTCAACGATCCACGCAGCAAGTCCCGCGGGAGAGTCGTTCAGACCATAGGCTAATGACTGCGGCTTGGTACCCTGGATCGCTCCGTAAGCTCCTTCCGATTTCGACCATGATGCAATCCTTTCGAGGAACGCGGTTTCCTCGGCCGTTTTGGGCGGTTGTCCCGGCCCAGTAGGTGGATCGTAGCCAAGCGGAATCAAGTTGAGATGAAGCTTCGATACCCTGTTCGGGTTGTCGAATGCCAGCCAGGTGGCGACACTTGCCCCCCAATCGGTGCCTTGCGCGCCGAAGCGTTCATAACCCAGTCCGGTCATCAGCTTGGCGTACATCGAGGCAATGCGCCTGGAGTTCACTCCTCGCTCTCTCGGAGCGTCGGAAAACCCATAGCCTGGCATGGAGGGCACGATTACGTGGAACGCGTCTCTTGGATCACCGCCATGCGATCCCGGTTGGGTCAATAGAGGAAGCACCCGTTCGAATTCGGTGAACGATCCGGGCCAGCCATGATTTAGGATCAGTGGAATAGGCGCGGGACCGTCACCGCGCTGATGGACAAAATGCAATCCTAGGCCGTCGACTTCGTATTTGAATTGCGGCAGTCGATTTAGGCGCGCCTCCTGCGCGCGCCAATCGAAGCGGTCGCGCCAGTAACTTACGAGTCCTTGAAGGTAATCGAGATTGGTGCCGTCGGACCAGCCAGTCTTGTCCAAGGTATCAGGCCAGCGTGTTTGAGCGAGCCGGCGCTTAAGGTCGATTATCTGCTCATCCGGCACTGATATCCGGAACGGCTGTATATCGGCGCGAGCCGTCCCGGCCAAAGCTTCAAAAGGTTGACCGATTGCCGAGCTGGCCAAAGCCGGACCTGCCAGCACAGCAGCCGCTTCAACCAAAAAGGCACGACGGTCGAGCATAGCGCAATCCTTATCGAGGAGTGTTTTGAAATCTCGGTACAGTCGAATGCAGAACGCGGGCGATACTCGTGCAGCAGGGCATTCTTTTCGGCTTTATTCTCCTGCCTTACCCCGTGCTGTCGATCGGTCGAGGCACTCCTTCGCCGTCGCAGATTTGTAGAGCTATGCCTGCGATTGTTTCCTCGCGGTAGGCCGGTGAATGGTTAAACAGCGTCGCAGAATCAGGAACGGCGCCCAGCGCTTGAGCCGGGAAACATATGTGCTTCAACGTCGTTTGCTCTCTGATCGAGTAGGACGGCTGTCGGTGCGCAAGCTCGAAGAGGACCGCTCCTGCTTAGTTGGCGCAAGTTGTGAGTTCCGCTTAGGCGCCAGATCAAGCGAGAGTCAGAAGTGCCCGCCGAGTCGGGCAATAAGGAAGGTCGACGGGGATCGCCGGAGCCGATCTCTGCAGTTCGCGCACTTTCGAGGTGAAGGCAATCAACCGTCTTTGTCGGGGTTGACCTCCCCCTCCCGGATCATTGCGAACGAAATGACTGCTGCTGCTATCGCAAGAACCGCGCCGATCAAGGAGGCGTGGATGAGCCCGTTCAGGAACGCAGACTTGTAGGTGCTCGCGTTGGGGAGGACGAGGCCCAAGAGTGATGTAGCGATCAAACCGGCAGTTCGCGAGATCGTGTTGTTCAATCCGGAAGCGGCGCCGGCGAACCTGTTCTCCACCGCGTTCATCACGGCGGTAGTGAGGGGCGCGA
>NZ_JAEMSD010000186.1:0-4676 GCF_016462955.1 Bradyrhizobium sp.
CTCGCTCCGCGCGGCGCGCGGGGTGGAGATCGACAGTTCCCGCACGATCCGTGCGGGGCGCGCTGATAGAATGAACAGCCGGTCGCCGAGGCGGATCGCATCGTCGAGGCTGTGAGTGACGAGCAGCGTCATCACCGGCCGGCGCGCGACCAGCGTTGCGATCTCCTCGCGCAGGCGGCCGGCGAGCGCGTCATCGAGCGAGGCGAGGGGCTCGTCGAGCACGAGCAGGTCGGGCTCGACCGCGAAGGCACGGGCCAGTGCGACGCGGCGGGCGAGGCCGAGCGACAATTCGCCCGGGAAGTGGCTGCGATGCGCCTCCAGCTCCAGGATCCTGAACAGCTCGGCGAGCTTCGCATCGGTGACGTCAGGAGCGGCCAACCGCACGTTCTGCTCGACCGAGCGCCACGGCAGCAGCCGCGGCTCCTGGAACACCATGCCGATCTGCGCCTCCGGCGGGCGCACGATATGGCCTGCAAAGTCGTGATCCAGTCCCAGGATGATGCGCAGCATCGTGCTCTTGCCGCAACCGGACGGGCCGATCAACACCCCGACCTCGCCGGATTGAAGCGCGAATTTGAGCGGCGCCAGCACCTCGTGGCTTCCGCCCGCGGCACTCCTGAAGGTCTTGCCCGATATCTCGACCTCAAGCCGCACGGGGGCGCCACCTGTTTGCGCGGGCTTCGAACGGCTGCACCAGCAAGGTCTCGATGACGAGCACGACGGCGGCAAAGGTCAGCGAATAGGCCAGCAGCCGCGGCGTGTCGAACAGCTGGAACGCGACGCCGATCTCGAAGCCGACGCCGTTCGGCCGTCCGAGCAGCTCGGCGACCAGCACGATCTTCCACACCAGCGATAATCCGGAGCGGGCGGAGGCCGCGATGTAGGGTGCAAGCTGCGGCAGCACGACGTGGCGGAAGGCGCGCCAGGGCGGCATCGCGAACACGCTCGCCATCTCGTCCAGCGAACGGTCGAGCGCGCGGGTGCCCTCGCGCAAAGTGACGATGGCGGTCGGCAGCTTGTTGATGGCGATGGCTGCGATCGCGGCGGCCTCGGTGAGCCCGGCCCAGATATAGGCCAGCACGATCACGACCAGCGCCGGCAGATTCAGCAGCAGGATCAGCCAGGGATCGCCGAGCCGGTCGGCGAGCTTGACCCGCCCCATCAGATAGCCGATCGCGCTGCCGAGCGACATCGCCAGCGTGAAGGCGAGCGCGACGCGCGCCAGCGTGGCGCCGAGATGCAGGAACAGCGCGCCCGATGAGGCTTCTGCGATCATCACCTCAAGCACGGCCGGCGGGGAGGGCAGCTTCGCGCCGCCGGCGAGGAGCGCGGCAATCCACCAGGTCGCGAGCAGCAGGGCGAACGAGAGCAGGCGCAGCACCTCAGTCTCCGGGGACCGCGTGATAGAAGGTGCCGGGATCGAGCTCGGCCGCCGGTCCCACGAGTTCGCGGCCGCCGATCTCGGCCAGCACGCGATAGAGCACGCGCGCGTCCGTCTCCTCGTCATTGATGCTCCGGCGCGGAATGCCGTCACGGTAGCGGTCGCGGTAGGTCTTGAGCAGGGCAGGATCGGCTGTGCCCGTGAGCGGCGCGACCTTGTCCCAGGCCGCATCCGAGCTCGCCAGCAATTCCTTGGCCTTGCGGGTCATCGCGATGAAGCGCGCAACGGCATCCTTGTGGGTTCCGGCCCAATTCTCGTCGAAGACGTAGCCGACCGCGGCGACCGCGCCCTTGGCGCCGAGCTTCGGCAAGATCTCCTCGATGCCGGCGAGGCGCCTGAAACCCTTGGCCTCGAGCTGGGCGCAGAAATTCCAGAAATTGAGGCTCGCATCCATCTCGCCGTCCAGCGACTTGGCGGCGATCAAAGGCGGGGCCCCATAGACGATGGTCGCTTGCGACTTCAGGTCGATGCCGTCCTGCTTCATGCGCGCCTGGAGCAGCAGCCAGCTCTTGTCGATAGCCCCGCCCGCGACGGCGAGCTTGCGGCCCTTGAGGTCGGCGAGGGTCTTGATCGGCGAACTGGCCGGCACCATCACCGCGCCGAGCGCGCTGGAATAGGGATAGAAGGTGAGCTTGGCGCCCAGCCCACGCTCGCGCGAGACCCACAGCCAGTCCGACAGGATGATATCGGCGCTGCCGGCGCGCATCGCGATCTTGCCGGCCTCGGTGCTTGCAAGCTCGGTGACCTCCAGCGACAGGCCGGCTTCCTTGTCGAGACCGGCGCCGCGGATCGCTGCGAGCTCCCAGGAGAATGTTCCGGTCTTCTGCACCGCAAGGCGGATCGTATCCGCGGCGTTGGCAGGCGCCGCCAGCGTCAGCACCAGCACCAGCGTCGCCGCGAGCGCCAATGTTCGTCCCAGGACTCTCATCACCTTGTGGGCCGTTTCCCCTGAAGAGTGCTTTTCAGGACAATACGCATAGCATAGCCTTGGTCGCAACCAGCGGGAGGATGCGCATGAAACTTGCGGGACAGCTACGACCGATTGTCGCCGCATTGACGGCGTTCGCTGCCACGGTATGCGTGGCGCGGGCGCAAGAGGCCAATGATTATCCGACCTCGGCGCGCGCAGAGTACGTCTATGGCTGCATGAAGGCCAACGGTGAGAGCCGCCAGTCGATCGAACAATGTTCCTGCTCGATCGATGTGGTGGCTTCGATCATGCCCTACCAGCGCTACGTGACCGCAGAGACCGCGCTCAGCATGTCCCAGGTGCGCGGCAATCTCGGCGTCCAGTTCCGCACATCAGAGCAGGCGAACTCGGCCGTGAACGATTTGCGGCGCGCACAGGCGGAAGCCGAGGTGAGGTGCTTTTAGTTTGCTGTTGTCATTCCGGGGCGTGCAAAGCGCGAACTATGGTGCGCAGTTGCGCACCAGAGAAGCTCGAGATTCCGGGTTCGGTCCTGCGGACCGCCCCGGAATGACCCGTCACGTCCCCGGCTTCTCGACATCCCACTCGTTGCGGAACACGTGTCCCTCGGTGTCCTTTGCCTCCGCGCGGAAACGCTTGGCGCCGTTGGAGACGTAGGTGAAGCGCAGATTGGGATCTTCCGAGATCGAGATGCCGCCTTCCATCGACAGCACGGGGCTGTCGTCCTGCGTCAGCTTCAGCTGATTGATGAAGAAGGCGGGAATATAGAGCTGCGTGACCTGGTCCATCTGCAGCCCTGAATTATTGGGATGCCCAATCATGATCTGCGCTTCGCGGACGCGGCTGGCCGGCGTCTCCTCGCGCGCGAATTGCCGGTAACGCATCTGGCCGATCCGGTTCTTGGCTTCCTCGACGTTCTTGACCGCCGGTGCCGAGCAGCCGCCGGAGGCCTTCACATAGACTTTCGACACGTAGAGCTGACCGTCGCTGAGCTCGGCGACCGCGTGGACATCGGTGTAGTTGTTGACGCGCACGCGGGTCGAGATTTCCGTGACATTGGCCTCCGGCCCGAGCTCGAACTTCGCCGCCATCGGCGCGGGATTGCGGTCGATCACGAGCGTGATCGAACGGATGCGGCGGCTGTCGGCCGGCGAGAGCTTGTTGCGCAAGGTGACCGGCACGATGGCGGCATCTTCGGCGCGATACGGCATCTCGATGCCAATCACGGCGCTGCCGTCGTTCATCGGGCGGTTGCCGAAGATGTCCTGCACGAGCCCCGGCCACGGATCCGGGGCCTCTTCCGCCGATGCAGGTACAGCGAAGGCGACGCCGAGGAGCAGGGCGATCAAGGGCAGTCGGCGTGTGCATCCCGTCATGACTCATGATCCCGCGGACGAACAATCTTTGGGGCACATCCTAGCGCGCCCGCTACTCCCATTCAATTTCCGAGAATGCTGCAGTTGCGTTGCGCGCGTTGTAGTCGTCGAACAATTGCCAATGCGGCTTCTCCGACGCGGCGGCCTTGTCCGCGGCGGCGCGGATCGGCGCGCCCTTTTTGTTCAGCGCGCGAACGTCGGACAGCAGCGTTGACAGATAGCGCCGTTCATCGGCCAGCGCAGCAGGCCAGTCGCTCACCGGGCCGTGACCGGGAACGACGCGCAGCGCCGGGATGGCCTCCAACGCCTTCAGCGTGTCGAGCCAGCCGCGGATGCTGCCGTCCATGACCGGAACGTGGCGGAGAAAAACCAGGTCGCCCGCGAACAGGGTCTTGGTTGTCTCGTCGTATACGGTGAGGTCATTGTCGCTGTGGCCGGCCGGCCAGGCGCGAAGGGTCAGGCGGCGCGACCCGAGATCCAGCGTCATCGTCTCCGAAACCAGCAGGGTCGGAGCGATGATCTTGACGGGATCGATCAGCTCGTTGCCCATGATGCGGCGGAAGTTTTCGAGATAGAACGGCCCGCGCGCCGCAAGCGCCTGCGGCAGCCGGCTATGGCCGACGAAGCTGACCGTCTCGGCCACGAAGGCGGCGTTGCCGAAGATATGATCGGGATGGCCGTGGGTGTTGACGACATAGCGGATCGGCTTGGACGTGTGGGCTCGGACGGCGGCCAGCAGCGCCTCGCCTTCGCGAACGCTGCCGCCGGTGTCGATCACGGCCACGGCCTCATCGCCGACGATGAAGCCGACATTGGCAATGTCGCCCTCGTTCTCGCGGCTCATCAGGGCGATAGTCCCGGAGTGTACGAAGATTCCCGGTGCGACTTCGCTCACAGGCAATTCGGCCGCGCCGGCGCGTGCTAGCGTCGC
>NZ_JAEMSD010000186.1:4776-10155 GCF_016462955.1 Bradyrhizobium sp.
AAGGGCGAGGGGTTCGAGAACAAGCTGGCCGAATTCCTGGCGGGCAAGCTGCAGAAGAAACTCGATTACGTTTTCTTTCCGCAAGCCTCGGGCTTCGTGCGGATGACGCTGGGGGCACATCGCTGCGACGTCATCATGGGCTTCCCGCAAGGCGACGACCTCGTGCAGGGCACCAATCCGTATTACCGCACGAGCTATGCCCTGGTGGCCAAGGCCGGCAGCGGACTCGAGGACGTCGATACGCTCGAGGATGCGCGCCTCAAGGGCAAGCATGTCGGCATCGTCGCCGGCACGCCGCCGGCGACCAACATGGCGCTGGCGGGCTTGATGGGCGATGCGAAGCCATATCCGCTGATGATCGACACGCGCTTCGACAATTCGGCGCAGGCGATGATCGACGATCTCAACGCTGGCAAGATCGACGCCGGCGTGCTGTGGGGCCCGATGGCCGGCTATTTCGCTAAGAAGGCCGGACCCTCGCTCCATGTCACGCCGCTGGTGAAGGAAACCAGCGGCCCGAAGCTGGTCTATCGCATCGGCATGGGCGTGCGCCCCGCCGACCAGAACTGGAAGCGGCAGCTGAACAAGCTGATCCAGGAGAACCAGGGCGAGATCAACAACATCCTGCTCGACTTCGGCGTGCCGCTGCTGGACGAGAGCAATCGGCCACTCGGTGCGGAGACGGCCAAGAAGACGCCATGAGACGGCCTCTTGCCGCTGTGCTCGCCGTTGCCCTGCTCGTGGCCCCGGTGTGGGCGCAGCAGCAGGAGCCGTTCGAGCCCGAGGGATATCGCACCGATAATTACCGCGCGCCGGTTCCGGCGACGCTCGCTGGCGCGCGCGTGCTCACGATCGGGGAAGCGGAGGCGATCTGGCGCGCAAACAGCGGCGTGTTCGTCGACGTGATGCCGCGGCCGCCGAAACCGAAGAATCTTCCCGAGGGCACGGTGTGGCGCGATGCGCCGCGCCGAAACATTCCGGGCAGCATCTGGCTGCCGGATACCGGTTACGGCACGCTGCCGCCTTCCATGGACGATTATCTCCAGCGCGGCCTCGCACGTGCGTCGCGCGGCGACAAGGCCGCGTTGCTGGTGATCTATTGCCTCGCCGATTGCTGGATGTCCTGGAACGCGGCCAAGCGTGCGCTCACTTATGGCTACGCCAAAATCGCTTGGTTTCCTGATGGCACCGACGGTTGGGAAGCCGCCAAACTCCCGACGGAGGACGCGAAGCCGGAACCGCGCCCAGATCAGTAGCGGCTGGATGCAGGTGCCCGGCCGCCCCCATAAGCAGCAGGGCAAACGCATATGGGAGTGATCTCGCCTCTGGCCATCCTTCGAGACGCCCGCCGTTGGCGGGCCCGCAGGATGAGGACCGCGTGCGTTGAGCTGGTTTCAACGGGCCCCGGTGCCGCTGAGCCTCACCCTGAGGGACCGCGAAGCGGTCGTCTCGAAGGGCGAGGCGCGCGCTCAGGTCTTTCAAAAACCTATATGCGATCGCCCTGCGGCAAGCAGGGAGCGGCAGAGACGATGCTATTTCTGCTTCTCCAACTTCGTCAGCGTGCCCGTGCCGTTGGTCTGAGTGGCCGAATAGGTCACGCGGTCGCCGGCATGGACGGCCTCCAGCATTGCGGCGTCCTTCGTTTTGTATTCCTGCAGCGCGCCGGCGCTGCCTGTGCTGGCGCCCACCGTGCCTTTCTGCGTCTGTTGGATCGAGATGGTGCCGTTGAGCCGATCGATCCGCGTGATCATTCCGGTCATGTCGTCAGCGACAGCGCCGGTAGCGAACAGGCTGAGGGCCGCAGCGCCCGCGAGCATGATTCTTTTGGTTCCCATCGAAGCCTCCCGACGTTTGGCGTTCACGTCGACAAGCCATCATAAATCGAATTGGTTCCGGCGAATACCGCGGCGAAAGGTTAACGTTCCCGAGGTGATCGCGGGAACTTTTCGTGAGCCGTCAGTACGGCTGACGCTATTCCATTTCCTGCTGGATCACGCGTCCGAGCGCGAACAGGCGTTGGTCGATCGAGGTCGGAACCTCGCAGACGAAGCGCACCACCTTGGTGCGGTCTTCGAAAATGCGGGTCTTCCATATCAAATCGTTGCTGAGCGCCTCGACCTTGGTCTCGTCGCGCGGCGTCGCACCTTGCAGGGCCTGGAGCTGAACCGCCTCCTCGCGGATCTTGTCAGCCGCATCACGCTGCTTGCGGCTGACGCGCTCGAGCCCGTTCATGACCTGGGAACGCTGGGCGTTGAGGGTGTCGAACAGGCCGGCGAACAGCAGCTTGGCGTTGTTGGTCTTGTCCGGGCCGGAGGCGGCCAGAACCTCCTTCACGGCCTTCTCGGCCTCGTCCATCGGCGTCTTTCGCGCCGACAGCCTTGCCACCAGCGCGCTGATTTTGGCGTCGTCCTTCCATTTGCTCTGGACGTCGTCGAGCGGCGGACCGCTCCACACGGCGGCCAGCGAGATCTCCGGCACCTTGGCCTGGGTGCAGGGCCAGTCCGGATGACGTGGATCGGCCGCGCGCGCCGCCGTAGCGCACAGCGCGATGGCCATTGCAGCCAAAGCCAGAATCTTCATCCTTCGCCTCCCGCGGGCCCGCGCCGCGCCAGCCCGCGCGAGGGATCATAGGCCAATATCGCGCCGATCATGAAGACGATTGTGCAAGTAGCGACCACCGCCAGCGAGATCCAGTTGATCTGCCCGTAGAGTGCAAAACGTATCAGCTCCACTGCATGGGTGAACGGATTGGCCTCGCAGAGATAGTAGAGATAAGGGCTGCCCTCCTGCACCCGCCAGAGCGGATAGAGCGCGGAGGAGGCGAAGAACATCGGGAAGATCACGAAGTTCATGACGCCCGCGAAGTTTTCCAGCTGCTTGATGCCGGAGGAGATCAGCATGCCGAGCGAGCCCAGCATCAGCCCCGACAGGATCAGCGCCGGCAACACGGTGAGATAGCCCTGGGGGGGCGGGGTGATGTCCCAGAGCCAGGCGATCAGCAGGAACGCATAGACCTGGAGCAATGACACCGCGGTGCCCGCGAGCAGCTTGCAGAACAGGAGGAACCCGCGCGGCAGCGGGCTCACCAGGAGCGTGCGCATATTGCCCATCTCGCGGTCATAGACCATCGAGAGCGAGGATTGCATGCCGTTGAAGAGCTGGATCATCGCCATCAGGCCGGGCGCGATATAGACCTCGTAGAGGATGTAGGTCTCGTAAGGCGGGATGATGGAGATGCCGAGCACCTGGCGGAACCCGGCGGCGAAGATGAACAGCCACACCAGCGGCCGCACCAGCGCCGAAACGAAGCGCTCGCGTTGATGCAGGAAGCGCAGGCCCTCGCGCCAAACGATGCCGGTCAGGCACGTCAGGTACTCGCCGGCAGAAAAGCCGCGCGGCGCCTCGCGCGTGGTGATGCTGCTCACGCGCCGCCTCCCGGCATGGCTTGCGCACCGGTCAGCCGCATGAAGGCGGTGTTGACGTCCTGCGCGCCGGATTCCGCGATGACGCGGCTCATCGGTCCCCGCGCCAGCACCTTGCCCTGGTGCAGCACCACGAGATCGTCATCGGGGTGGATCTCGTCGAACAGGTGCGTGGCCCAGAGCACGCCGATGCCTTGCTCGGCGACAAGCTGGCGGACGTGACTGATGATGTCGGCGCGCGCCTTGACGTCGAGGCCGACGGTCGGCTCGTCGAGCAGAAGCAGCCGAGGCCGGTGCAGCAGCGCCCGCGCGATTTCCAGCCGGCGCATCTGCCCGCCGGAGAGGTCGCGCACCTTGCTCCCGGCGCGGTCCGCGAGGCCAATGCGCCCGAGCAGCTCGGCGCTGCGTGCGGCGGCCTCGCGCCGGCTGATGCCGTGGAGGGCGGCGTGGTAGAGCAGGTTCTGCGTCAGCGACAGGTCGAGGTCGAGCGTGCGCGGCTGGAACACGACCCCGAGCAGCCGCAGCGCCTCGCCGGGGTTCTTGCTGATGTCATGACCGAAGATGCTGATGCGGCCGGCCTGGATGCCGAACAGGCGCGTGATCAGCGAGAACAGCGTGCTCTTGCCGGCGCCGTTGAGGCCGAGCAGCGCGGTGAAGCTCGCAGGCTGCACGTTGAAAGTCACGTCCATCAGCGCGCGCCGCTGCCCATAGGCGTGGCTGACGCCGTCGATCGACAAGGCCGGCACCGCGGCCGGATCAGGCGCCGGAGACGGCTCGATGATCGGGGCGGGGCGGGTCATGGCGCGATCGCGACGCCCCACGGCAGTTCGCCCACCTGAATGGTCTTGATCACCTTTTGAGCGGCGACGTCGATGACCGAGACGTCGTTGGAGACGCCATTGGTGGTGAGCAGGTATTTCTCGTCGGGCGTGAACGCCACGTGCCAGACGCGCTGGCCGACCAGCAGATATTTCGTCACCTTGCGCGTGGCGACGTCGACCACGGCGATGCGGTTGGCGGGGCCGAGCGCGACGAAGGCGGTCTTGTCGTCCCTGGTCATGCCGATGCCGACCGGCTGGATCGCCTCCTTCCGCAGGCCCGGAATCTCGAATGTGACCTTGCCGATCACCTCGTGCTTCTTGGGATCGATGATCGAGACGGTGCCGCCGATTTCCGAGGAGACCCAGACTTCGGAGCTGTCATGCTTGTACTCGGCATAACGCGGGCGCGCATCGACCAGCACGTTGGCGACGATCTGGCGTGTGGCGGTGTCGATGAAATGCGCCATGTTGGTCGTCTCGGAGGTATTGATCAGCGTCTTGCCGTCGGGACTGATGGTCATTCCCTCGGGCTCGACGCCGACCTGGATGTCGCCGAGACGCGCGCGCTTCTCGAGATCGATCACGGTCACCGTGTTGTCGTTCTCGTTGGCGACGTAAAGGATCTTGCCGGCGGCATCCTGGGCGAACAATTCCGGGTCGGGCCCGGAGGGTAGGCTGTCCACAACGGTCTGCGTCTTGGTGTCGATCACCTCGATGGTGTCGTCGTCGCCGACCGCGACCATGACGAATCTCCCGTCACGCGTGAGATCGATGCCGCGCGGGCGCTGGCCGACCTTGATGGTCTTGGTCACGGTCCAGGTATCGGTGTCGATCACCGACACCGTGTTGCTCTTCTCGTTCGAGACATAGGCGACGAACGCGTGCGCGGGCGGTGCGGCGGCCGCCAGCGCCAGTCCGGCCAGCAATCCCACACGCCACATCCGCGACATCTGATTCCTCATTTCAACTTGCATTTGCTCTCCGGGCGATCGTAGCCGAGCGTGTCGAGCTCGGAGACTTGGTGCAGAAATCCCTCCTGCGGCGACACCGAAACCACCATGCGACCGTCGACCAAAAGGATCGGCTGGCGCAGCTGCAGGTTCCAGTCGCGCAGCGTCAGCCGCGTGCCCTTGAAG
>NZ_JAEMSD010000186.1:10165-11797 GCF_016462955.1 Bradyrhizobium sp.
CGGTGACCTTCTTGACGTCGCCGGAATTCGTCCGAGAGGTGGCTTCGCCGATCATGCGCACCGCCGTCCAGGCCTGCATGTCGAGCGCGGTCATGCGCCGCGAGTTCAGCTTGAAGAAGCGGTTCTGCATCTGGATCGCGCCCCATTGGTCCTGCGCCGCGTCCCAGCTGCGCGGCACGAGTCCGGCCGAGCCCGCCACGGGGCGCGGATCCCAGGTGCGATAGGGCAAGTAGGCGCCGAACACCTCGCTCTCGTCGGCCGCGACCAGCACGTCATAGGCCGGCGCCTGTTGCGTAAACACCGGCATCTGGCGCTGGATCAGCGTCACTCCGCTATCGGTGCGTCGCGCGCCGCCTTTGTCCTCGAAGGTGCGTTCCTGCACGATCTTGGCGCCGAACCGCGCCGCAGCGCGCCGCAGCGCATCCGCGAACAGCTTGTCCTCGTCACGCGAACCGACCACGAGCAACCAGCGTGACCACTTCTTCCACACCAGATACTGCGCGAGCGCATCCGCCAGCATCGCGCGGGTCGGGGCGGTATGGATGACGTTGGCGCGGCAATCGGCCTCGCGTAGCCGCTCGTCGAGCGCGCCGACGTTGAACAGCAGGGTGCCGCGCTCGCGCAGCGCATCCGAGACCTTCAGGAGCGCATCGGCCGGCAGGTCCGCGATGATGAAGCCGTTGTTGTCGGCGAGGGCGGTTGCGGCCTGGACCGGATCTTCACCGTCCTTGACGCGACGCTCCTCGAGCGCAAAGCGCTGGCCGAGGAACTTCCCGGTGGTGTTGTTGTCCTCGATGGCAAGGCGGGCGCCGGCGACGCCATCATTCTCCGCGGGTTTCTCGGCCAGCGACAGCGTCGATCGGTTTGCGGCAGTGCCGAGATAGCCGACGCCGATCATGACCGGATCGGCCGCGAGCGCACTCGTCGCGGCAACGCCCAGGCCGATCAGGCCGACCAACCATCGGATCATGTTTCCTCCGGACGATCTCCCCGGCTTGACCGCCGGTGAAGAATTGTCTCTGCTTCAAGCATGACCAATTTGCCAAGGCATGCAACCCCGCATTTCATCCCCGCGCGCAGGAGGGCGGGAATCACGATCATGCGAGCATTGGCTGGTCTTGCCGCTTTGTTGTCGATGGGTTCGGTCGCGCTCGCCGATCCGCCGAAACTGGCGGTGTTTGATTTCGAGCTGATCGACACCAGCCTGCCCGGCGAGTTCTACGGCTCCCGGCCGGAGGAGGCGCGGCTCGCGCGCATCAGCGAACAGCTGCGCAAGGAATTGGCGGAGTCGGGCAAGTTCCAGGTGCTCGACATCGCGCCGGTCAGGGATGCCGCCCGTCGGGCCAACTTGCAGGCCTGCGGCGGCTGCGACCTCAAGCTCGCCGGGCAGCTCGGCGCCGAGCTGGAGATCACGGGGCTCGTGCAGAAGGTCTCCAACCTGATCATCAATCTCAACGTCTATCTGCGCGATGTGAAGACCGGCAACATGATCACCGTCGCCAGCGCCGACATGCGCGGCAACACGGAGGAATCCTGGACGCGCACCATGAGCTATCTGATCCGCAATCGCCTGCTGGCACCGAATTACGGCAAGCCGTGAGGAGGGGACTCTGACCCTCCCCTGGAGGGGGA
>NZ_JAEMSD010000656.1:0-2674 GCF_016462955.1 Bradyrhizobium sp.
ATCGTCCGCCGACGGTGGCACCGGCCTTCCGGGCGGCGCCGACGGTCTCGGCGCCCCTGCCGCCGCCGCCGCGTCCGCCGCAGCGCGACCTGACGCCGCTCGCGGTCGGAGCAGGCGTGGTGGCCGGAGCCGTGATCGGCGCGACCATCTCCGACCTCCACAACCAGCGACGCGAAACCGTCGAGGGCGGACGCACGATCTACACCGAGCCCGACCGCATCATCATCCGCGATCCGGGCGGGCAGGCCTATGTCCGCGGCAACGACCTCTATCGCTTCCGCTACGGCGCCCGCGACATCCGCACCGATACCGTCGGTAACGAGACCCGCACCGTCGTGATCCGTCCCGACGGCAGCGAGATCATCACGGTTGTCGGCGCCGACGGCCGCCTGATGCGGCGTATCCGCCGGGATCCCCGCGGGCGCGAGATCATCATCATCGACAACACCTACCGCGATCCGCGGGCGGTCGGCGGCTTCTATGTCGACGTGCCGCCACCGGTCGTGAACATTCCCTATGATCGCTACATCGTCGACGCCCAAGAGGCGTCGCCGGACGTGATCTACCAGACCATGATGGCGCCGCCGGTGCAGCGAATCGACCGGCGCTACTCGCTCGACGAGATCCGCTACAGCCCGAATGTTCGCATGCAGATGCCGAGCATCGACGTCAACACGATCATCTTCGAGACAGGATCGTGGACCATCCCACCGGACCAGGCGGCCCGGCTGCAGGTGATCGCGGATGGCCTCAACCAGGCAATCCAGCGCAACCCGCGCGAGGTCTTCCTGATCGAGGGACACACCGACGCGGTCGGCAACGAAGTCGACAATCTCTCCTTGTCGGACCGCCGTGCGCAGTCCGCGGCCGAATTGCTGACGCAGCAGTTCGGCGTGCCCGCCGAGAACCTGACCTCGCAGGGCTACGGCGAGCAATATCTGAAGGAGCAGACACAGGGGCCGAGCGCGATCAACCGTCGCGTGACGATCCGCAACATCACGCCGCTGCTCAACGGCGGCCAGGCCTCGCTGCCGCCGCCCCCGCCCGGCACCGCGCCGCCGCGCTGAGGCATCAGCCCACGAACGCAAATGGCCGGGAGCGATCCCGGCCATTTCTTTCGCATCACCTCTTTCACATTACGTCTTGCACATCACGCCGTCATCGCTTCCGACGGCAGGCAGGCCTCGCAGACCGCGGCAACGTGCCGGTGATCAGTGCCGCAACAGCCGCCGAGGATGCGCATGCCGGGGAATGCGCGCCTGAGCGAGAGGTAGCGGCGGCCGAGATCGACGGGATCACCGCTGTCGAGGGTCTCCGACTCGTCGAGCTCGGCATGGCTTTTGGCCGACGCATTGGCCCTGATGCCGTGGACGCGTTGGACCCACGCTTCGCCGGTCGCGAGCGCAGACTCGAAATGGCTCGGGTGCGCGCAATTGATCAGGAAATATTCGCAGGCACGTTCGGTTGCGTCGTCGACCGCTTCGATAGCCTCGCGGAGCGACTCTCCCCTGACGAGGCGGCCATCGGTCTCGACTGTGAACGAGATTGCAGCCGGAATGTCCTGCCTCTTGGCTGCGCGCACCACGCCAATCGCTTCGTTGATGCTGTTCAGCGTGAACGCAGTCACCATGTCGGCGCCTGCCTCGGCGAAGGCCGCGATCTGGCCCGAGTGGTAGGCTTCCGCCTCCGCAGCGTCCATGTTGCCGGCCTTGTAGCCGTCGCCGCGCGGACCGATCGCGCCGTTGATGACGCAGGGCATGCCGGGAGACTCCCAGGCGCCGCGCAATTCGTCGAGGAAGCGGATGGCGCGCTTGTTGACGGCATCGAGCCCGGCCGCATCATAGCCGAGCTTGGCACCCCAATCCGGGTTGGCGCGCCAGGTCGGCGTGTCGAGCACGAAGCCGAGCCCATGCTGCCGCGCGATGCGCAGATAAGCTTCGTAGTACCGCTTCAGATGCGCACGGCCGTCCGCGTTGTCGAGCAGCACGAATGCCGCGAAGTGGGGCAGCTCAAGCCCGTGGTGAAAGATCAGGGTGGTTTCCATGCCGCCGTCAGTCAGGAAAATGCGGCCGCCATGTTGCGGCAAACCATGTCTGTATCTGGCCATCGATCGCTCCATCATTTGGACGGGCTCGCTCTCTTCACTCGGTCGCGCCATGCCCGTGTTCGGTCTCGGCATTTGGTGCCGCATAATGTCGCGTCGCTCTAGAAGGCCCGTGGTGCGGCTGAACTTCCGCTCGCAAGCAGAGACAAATCAAAGGCTTGCATGATCCATTCGGAGTTGTCGTAGGCTTAGGGCGGCAAATTCCGCACCGCCGGTACGGTTTTGGAGAGATCGATGGGAAAGGGCGAAGCGACGCGCGAGCGCATTCTCGAGATCGCGGAAGCGGCGGTGCTCGCAAAGGGCTTCGGCGCGACCTCGATCGACGAGGTCATCGCCGAGGCCGGGCTGACCAAGAGCGGTTTCTTCTATCACTTCAGGGACAAGAACGCCCTCGCACGGGAGATGCTGCGCCGCTACGTGGAGACCAATGATCGCCTGTTCGACGAGATCTTCAGGCGGGGGCGTGAGCTCTCGGACGACCCGCTGCAGTCGTTCCTGATCTCGTTGAAACTGCTCGCCGAAGTCATGGCCGACCTGCCGAACGGCCATCCCGGCTGCCTGATCGCCAGC
>NZ_JAEMSD010000656.1:2684-3194 GCF_016462955.1 Bradyrhizobium sp.
GCCAGCATCTGCTATCAGGAGCGCTTGTTCGATCGCGAGGTCCGCGACCTGACCGCGCAATCGGTCCGGGGCTGGAATGCGCACTTCCGCGAGATTTTCGACAGCATCGCCGCGGTTTATCCGCCGCGCGAGCCGGTCGACCTCGACGATCTCGCCGAGATGATCTCGTGCGTGGTGGACGGCGCGATCATCATGTCGAAGACGCTCAACGACCCGAAGCGGCTGGAGCGGCAAATCCTGCTGTTCCGCAGCTGCGTGAAGCTGGTCTTCACGCCGCCGTCTTCCTCGTGAACCGATGCGTCATTGCTGCGCAGCCAATCCCAACGCGTCGACCATGACGCGGAATACTTCCGTGTTGTCCATCGAGCCGTGCACGCGCTCGCTGCCCGGTCCGCTCGCTGTCAGGATGACGTCCTCGCCGGAATGCACGCTGGCGCCGATCAGTGCCGAGAGATTGCCGGGACGCAGCACCGCGCCCGGGACGTCCTTGTATTTCTCGTTGGCCTTGTA
>NZ_JAEMSD010000187.1:0-10553 GCF_016462955.1 Bradyrhizobium sp.
TTCGCGGACAGATCGCCGCCGACCTCGTCGCCGGCTGAGCGGATCAGGACGCCGCATGGCCTCGATCAAGGCGCATGAGGCGGACCGCGCGCTCGCCCGGCTGGACCCCGCCTATCGCCTGGTGCTGATCTACGGTCCCGATGCCGGCCTCGTCCGCGAGCGTGCCGATGCGCTGATCGCGTCCGGCGTCGACGATCCCAACGATCCGTTCTCGCTGGTCAAGCTCGACGGTGACGAACTCTCCGCCGAGCCCTCGCGTCTCGTCGACGAGGCCATGACGGTGCCGCTGTTCGGCGGCCGCCGCGCCATTCGCGTTCGCGCCGGCTCGCGCAGCTTCGCCGGCGGAATCGAGACCCTGTCCGAGATGGACGTGCGGGATTGCCGCATCGTGATCGAAGCCGGCGAGCTGCGCCCGGAATCGCCGCTGCGCAAGGTCTGCGAGAAAGCCAAGACCGCCGTCGCGATCGGCTGCTATCCCGACACCGAGCGCGACCTCGCCAGGCTGATGGAGGAGGAGCTGCGCATCGCCAATCTGCGCATCGCGCAGGACGCCCGTGCAGCGCTGATGTCGTTCCTCGGTGGTGACCGCCAGGCCTCGCGCAACGAGCTGCGCAAGCTGACGCTGTATGCCCACGGCAAGGGCGAGGTCACCCTGGACGACGTCATGGCCGTGGTCGCCGATGCCTCGGAGCTCAAGCTCGATCCGATCGTGGACGGCGCCTTTGCCGGGCGACCCGACATCGTCGAGAGCGAATTCGCAAAGGCCATGATCGCCGGCACTTACCCCGGCGTGATTATCTCCGCCGCGCAGCGCCAGGCCGCGTGGCTGCACAAATCGGCGCTCGCGATCGCCGACGGCCAGCCTGCCTCCGCCGTGCTCGATGGCGGCTTTCCACGGCTGCATTTTTCCCGCAAGCCTGCTGTCGAGACCGCGCTGCGCAATTTCAGCCCGGCCCGGCTCGCCACCATCATCGAGCAGCTCGCAACAGCTGCGCTCGACACCCGCAAGCAATCGACGCTCGCCGCCGCCATCGCCCAGCGCACGCTGATGGCGATCGCGGCGAACGCGAAGCGGCGGGGGTAATTCAGCCCCTCGACTCTCTGCGCGTCATTGCGAGCGCACCTCTCTCCACCGTCATCGCGAGCGCCGCGAAGTATCAAACCCGTCATCCTGAGGCGCGAGGGCCGCGATGCAACGCATCGCGGCCGGAGCCTCGAAGGATGAAAGGCCGAGATGCAGCCGGGCCGTCGCCCTTCGAGGGCCGCTGAAGAAGCGGCCACCTCAGAGCCTGACCGAAAAAGGGTGAGCGGTTTTGGCGGGCTTGTGATTCCTTCGGATTTGCGAAGATTCGAGGGAGGACACCGTGCCGTGGACCAAAGCCGCTCGTCTCCAGTATCAGCGCAGTGGACTGCGTTACACAAGTGATCTGACTGACGCCGAATGGGCCTTGATCGCCCGGAAGATGCCGCCGCGACGGCGATTGGGCCGGCCGCGGAAGGTCGATCTGCGCGCAATCATGCAGGCGATCTTCTATGTTTTGTCGAGCGGCTGCCAATGGCGAGCCTTGCCGAAGGAGTTTCCGCCATACTCGACCGTGCAGGGCTACTTTTACGCCTGGCGCGACACGGGCAGATGGCAGGAGATCGTCGAAGCTTTGGTTCGGAAGGAGCGCCGGAGACTTGGACGAAAGCCCAAGCCGACCGCTGCTGTCATCGATAGCCAGACTGCTTCAACGACAGAGGCTGGCGGGCCTCGCGGATTTGACGCCGGCAAGCGCCTCCATGGCCGCAAACGCCATATCGTGACCGACACCAACGGTCTTCTGCTGGCTGCATATGTTCATCCCGCCAACATTCAGGATGTCCATGGTGCTGTTCCCTTGTTGAAGAGCTTGCGAGACCACTTTCCGAGACTAGAGCATGTCTTCGCCGACCGGATCTATCGCGGCAAACAACTCGTCAACGCGCTCTCAGACTGCGGCCCGTGGACGATCGAGATCGTGGAGCGGCCGCCCGGGGTTAAAGGCTTCCAGCTTCTACCAAGGCGCTGGGTTGTCGAGCGCACCTTCGCATGGCTCGGCCGATGTCGGCGCCTCTCCAAAGACTTCGAAGGCTCCGCTGCCACGGAACTTGCCTGGCTGCTCGCCGCCCATATCAGGCTGCTAACTCGTCGCCTGGCAAGACCCTAAAACGCATTTTGAGTCAGGCTCTCAGGGTGACGGACAGAGGGTTCATGCGTTCAAATAGCGCCCTTGGCGAGCCGCTTCATCACCTCGTCGAGCTGATCGAGGTTGCGGTAGTTGATCTGCACGGAGCCGCCGGGATCACGATGATTGACGGTGACCTTGAGACCCAGCGCGTCGCTGACGCGCTTTTCGAGGTCGATCGTATCGGGGTCCTTTTCCTTCGCGCCGGCGCGCGCCTTCTGCGGCTTGCGCTCGGGCACGCCTTCCTCGTGCGCCAGAGCCTCGGCCTGGCGGACGTTGAGGCCCTCCTCGACGATGCGCTTGGCCGCGGCGAGCGGATCGGGAACGCCGATCAGCGCGCGGGCATGGCCGGCCGTCAACTCACCGGTTGCGATGAAAGCCTGCACCTCGGCCGGCAGCTTCGTCAGCCGCATCATGTTGGCGACATGGCTGCGGCTCTTGCCGACGACTTTCGCAATCTCTTCCTGGCTGCGTTTGAACTCGTTGGCGAGCGCGTGGTAGCCTTGCGCCTCCTCCATCGGGTTGAGGTCCTCGCGCTGCACGTTCTCGACGATGGCGAATTCCAGCGCATCGCTGTCGCTGATGTCGACCGGGACGATGGGCACTTCGTGCAGGCCGGCCATCTGCGAGGCACGCCAGCGCCGCTCGCCGGCGATGATCTCGTAGCGGTCCTGCGCGCCCTTCACCGGACGCACCACGATCGGCTGGATCACGCCATGCTGCTTGATGGAGTCGCTGAGCTCCCTCAGCTCGGTGTCCGAAAAGGTGCGGCGCGGATTGCGCGGATTGGGCTTGATGAATTCGATCGGCACCTTGCGCTGCGCGCGCGGACGGTCGACATGCTGCGCCTCGCCGCCGACGTCGCCGATCAGACTTGCAAGACCCCGGCCCAGTCGCGAACGCGCTTCGTCGGCCATCGCCAGCTCCCTTGGATTCACGGTGCAGCACTCCAGAACTGAATTTCGAATCGTAGGGTGGGTTAGCGAAGCGTGCCCACCCGTTGCTCATGCGTGGAAGACGGTGGGCACGGCGAAGACGCCTTTGCCCACCCTACGGCATCGTCAATGCGTCGTGCGCAGCTCGCGCTCGCGCTGGATCACTTCGGTGGCGAGGCGCAAATACGCTTCGCTGCCGACGCATTTGAGGTCGTAGACCAGCACCGGCTTGCCGTAGGACGGCGCTTCCGAAATGCGCACGTTGCGCGGGATCATCGTCTTGTAGACCTTCTCGCCCATGAACTGGCGGACGTCGGCGACGACCTGGTTGGAGAGGTTGTTGCGCGAGTCGAACATGGTCAGCACGATGCCGTGGATCGACAGGTTCGGATTGAGCGTCGAACGCACCTGCTCCACAGTCTGCAGGAGTTGCGACAGACCTTCGAGCGCGAAGAACTCGCACTGCAGCGGCACCAAGATCGCGTCCGACGCAGCCATCGCGTTGACGGTGAGCAGGTTGAGCGAGGGCGGGCAGTCGATCAGCACATAGGTGTAGTCGGCGTCGGGCGAGACGTTGGTGTTGAGCGCGCCGATCGCGTCGCGCA
The DNA here is from genome assembly GCF_016462955.1 of Bradyrhizobium sp. Classification (GTDB taxonomy): domain Bacteria; phylum Pseudomonadota; class Alphaproteobacteria; order Rhizobiales; family Xanthobacteraceae; genus Bradyrhizobium. Next base: position 3,748 of record NZ_JAEMSD010000187.1, read on the forward strand.
ACTTGAAGGCTCGGCCGGGCGTGGTTCCGAGCTCGAGCTCGAGGCCGGAGAGGTCCATGGTCGAGGGCGCGATGTGCAGGCGCGGCACGGCGGTCGAGACCACGGCCTCGCGCAAGGCCGCTTCGCCAACGAGCACGTCATAGGTCGAGCAGGATCGGTTGCGGCGGTCGATGCCAAGGCCGGTCGAGGCGTTGCCCTGCGGATCAAGATCGACGATCAGGACGCGCTCACCGATCGCCGCGAGCGCCGTACCGAGATTAATCGCTGTGGTTGTCTTGCCGACGCCGCCCTTCTGGTTGGCCAGCGCCAGGATGCGCGGGTGGCCGTGTGGGACCTCGGCTGGCTTTTCCTCGGCCGCCTGCTCTTGCTGCGGTTCGTCAATCACGCTCATCGCAATTCCCCAATCACCCCTGAACGCTCAGCTGTGCCGTTCGGCGGCATCCAGCTCTACGATCCAGCCGTCGCCCGTGCGGCTTTGGTGAAGCTGCGGCTGAATATTCCAATATTTAGCGGCTTCGGTCAATTCGGCCTCTACATCTTGACCCTTGAGGAACAACGCCTTTGCGCCCTGACGCATCAGCGGCTCCGCAAAGCCGATGAGTTGGTGTAGCGGAGCCAGTGCGCGCGCGGTGACGCAATCGACGGGGCCGGTGATTCTATCCACATTATCCCCGATCTCAGCTAGATGTACGACTCCCGGAGATGTGGTGACTCGGGTCGCTTCGCGCAAAAAAGCTGCCTTCTTGGCGATGCGCTCAACCAGATGGACGCTGGCACCCGGCGTCCCCGCCATGACGCAGGCCAGGACGACGCCGGGAAAGCCGCCACCGCTGCCGAGGTCGGCCCACCGTTTGGCGGATGGCGCGAGATCGACGAGCTGAAGCGAGTCGGCGATGTGCCGGGTCCAGAGCTGCGGCAGCGTCGAGGGCGCGATCAGATTGGTCTTGGCCTGCCACTCCCGCAGCAGCGCGATGTACCGATCGAGCCGCGCCTCCGTTTCATGTGAAACGGGAGCGAGCTTCAAGGCTGCGGCCTTATCGGCGGCGATGATGGCGTCGAGCGCCTGATCGTTGGCGCTGGCCTTGTCGATCTTCGGTCTGGCCGGCGCCGCGCTTGCTCCAGGCCCTGCGCCCTCTCCCGCTCCGGGTCGTCGCGATAGCGGTCTGTCCCCGCCGCGTCCGCGTTGTTTCACGTGAAACCTATGCGATAGCCTTGGATGATTTCCGCGCCTCGCGGCGGAGATAGGCCGCGAGAATGCCGAGCGCGGCCGGTGTCACGCCGTCGATCCGGCCGGCCTGGCCGAGAGTGAACGGCCGGGTCTTCTCCAGCTTGGCGCGGACCTCGTTGGAGAGCCCGGGGACGAGGCTGTAATCGACCTCCGACAGCACCATCCCCTCGTCACGCCGGAAGGCTTCGACGTCCGCGCTCTGGCGCTCCAGATAGACATCGTACTTGGCGTCGATCTCGAGATGGGTCGCAATGACCGGGTCGATGGCAGACAGCTCCGGCCAGATCGTGCGGACCTGGCTCCAGCCGATCTCGGGATAGGCCAGCAGCTCGAAGGCCGAGCGGCGCTGACCATCCCGGTTGAGGGAGAGCCCGTGCTTGATGGCCTCGTTCGGCGTGATGGTCAGCAACTTCGAGAGCGTCCGGGCCGCGTTCAGAGCTTCCATCTTGGCGCGATGGTGCTGCGTCCGGGCACGGCCGACACACCCCAAGGCGATACCCTTCTCGGTCAGGCGCTGGTCCGCATTGTCGGCCCTCAGCGTCAGTCGGTACTCCGCCCGGGAGGTGAACATCCGATAGGGTTCGCTGATCCCACGAGTGACGAGATCGTCGATCATCACGCCGAGATAGCCATCGGCACGGTCGAACACCGTCAACGCGGCGCCGCTGGCAGAGAGCGCAGCGTTCAGCCCGGCTACGATGCCCTGACCGGCCGCCTCTTCGTAACCGGTGGTGCCGTTGATCTGCCCGGCCAGGAACAGACCACGGAGGCGCTTGGTCTGCAGGGTCGGATCGAGCTCGCGGGGATCGATGTGGTCGTATTCGATGGCGTAGCCCGGGCGGACCATTTTCACCCGCTCCAGACCCGGGATGCTGGCGAGGATCGCGAGCTGGACCTCCTCGGGAAGCGAGGTCGAGATGCCGTTCGGATAGACCGTGCTGTCGTCGAGACCTTCCGGCTCCAGAAAGATCTGGTGGCCGTCGCGGTCGCCAAAGCGCACGATCTTGTCCTCGATCGAGGGGCAATATCGTGGGCCAGAGCTCTTGATCTGGCCGGAGTACATCGGGGACCGATGGACATTGGCCCGGATCACTTCATGGGTCGCGGCCGTGGTCCGGGTGATGCCGCACTGGATCTGGGGCGTCGTGATCCGCTCGGTCATCACCGAGAACGGCTCCGGCGGATCGTCTCCGGGCTGCATCTCGACCGCGGACCAGTCGATCGTGGTGCCGTCGAGGCGCGGCGGCGTACCGGTCTTGAGCCGTCCCAGGGTAAAGCCGGCGCGCTCGAAGGACATCGAAAGCCCCATTGCGGGGGCCTCTCCGACCCGCCCGGCCGGCCAGTTCTTCTCACCCAGATGGATCAGCCCGCGCAGGAAGGTGCCGGTGGTGACGACGACAGCCCCGGCCAGGAGCGTGCGGCCATCCGCCAAGCGCACTCCGGTCACCCGTCCCTCAACCACGATCAACTCGTCCGCCTCGCCCTCGATAACGGACAGACGCGCTGTTTCCCGGATCGCGGCCTGCATCGCCGTCGCATAGAGCTTCCGGTCGGCCTGGGCCCGGGGGCCACGGACCGCGGGGCCCTTGCGGCGATTGAGGACGCGAAACTGGATCCCGCCGGCATCGGCGACCCGGCCCATCAGACCATCGAGCGCATCGACCTCGCGGACGAGATGACCCTTGCCGAGCCCGCCGATGGCGGGATTGCAGGACATGGCGCCGATCGTGGAAAACCGGTGGGTGACCAAGGCGGTCGAGGTGCCCATTCGAGCGGAAGCAGCCGCGGCCTCACAGCCGGCGTGGCCGCCGCCAATCACGATGACGTCGAAGCTCTCTCGCTCTGTTCGCATGGGCGGACTTCTATCTCAGAGGCGGTGAGGCCGGAAGGGAAAACTAGGTGTGAGTGTTTCACGTGAAACCGAACGTGCACCCGAGAGTTCAATGCGATTCGCGAAAACAACCCCATGCACAGTAGGAGGGGTGTTGGAGAGACTGCGGTTTCACGTGAAACAAAACCCAGGGCATGACAGCGAACCGATCCTACGCCGCGAAGAGGGAGCGGGACATTGACCCTCGGATGCCCCTCGTGCCGAAGAACTCCAGAGCCCTTCACAGGGACTTCGGGTTCTACGATCGCCTCGCAATCATGAGATTGGGGGCGGCCGTCCTCACACCCGCTCTTCTGGGGAGCGAGATCGCGGACGGGGATAGTTTCATGAGGGGGTCTGTTTCACGTGAAACAGCTAGACAGATGGCGGAAGCACCGCATCAGTATTTCACGTGAAACAGAAGAAATGGAACAAATTCTAATTCTACAATGTAGAACTAGACCTACTTTCCAATGCAGAATTTCTGGAAGATGGCACCCAGGACGTCCTCGACGTCCACTCGGCCCAACAACCGGCCGAGGGCAAAAGCTGCGGCACGCAGCTCTTCGGCGGCCAACTCCTCACCGTCTTCTACAAGGTCCAGACTCCGGCGCAAGCTGTCTGAGGCCTGGGTCAACAAATCGCGCTGGCGCACGCGAGTCACCATGGCGCCCTCGGTGCTGGTTCCGAAGAAATCCGACGCGAATGCCACCAGCGCATCCACCAGCTCGGAGATGCCGTCACCCCGGCTCGCCGAGATCCCGAGCTCCCCCTTCGGTCTGACAGCCCCGGCCGCGCCGAGGTCGATCTTGTTGCGCACGATCCAAACCGACCCTTCGGATCCATCGCGGCTGGGGGATCTCCGAAGCGCCGGCATCGCATCGGGATCGACCGCCTGCGCGCCCTCGACCAGCCACAGCACCAGATCGGCGTCCTCGGCCCGCACGCGGGCCCGGCGCACGCCTTCCTGCTCCACGGGATCGTCAGTCTCCCGAATGCCCGCGGTATCGATCACGGTGACCGGATAGCCTTCGAGATCGAGCTGCACCTCGATCACATCGCGCGTGGTGCCGGCGTGCGGCGAGACGATGGCGACGTCGCGGTGCGCGAGCTGGTTGATCAGCGTCGACTTGCCGACATTCGGCTCGCCGGCGATAGCCACCACGAGACCGTCGCGCAGCCGTTCAGAATGTCCCTGTGCCGCAAGGACTTTTTGGATTTCCTCATACAGCGCCTTGATCGCCTTGACGGCCGGCGCCCTCAATTCAGCCGGCACGTCGCCTTCATCGGAGAAATCGATGCCGGCCTCGATCAATGCGGAAGCCTCGATGATGCGCTCGCGCCAATCGCGTGCGCGATCGCCGAGCAGCCCCTGCAACTGGCGCAGCGCCTGGCGGCGCTGTCGGTCGGTATCGGCGTGGATGAGATCGTCGAGACCCTCCGCTTCGGTGAGGTCGAGCTTGCCGTTCTCGAACGCCCGCCGCGTGAACTCGCCGGGCTCGGCTGGTCGCGTATTCGTAAAAGCCGAAATCGAGGTGAGGAGCGCGGCCAGCACGGCACGGCCGCCGTGAACGTGGAATTCGGCGATATCCTCGCCCGTGGCGCTGCCCGGTCCGGGAAACCAGAGCACGACGGCGTCGTCGATCGGTTGTCCCCGGGAATCGCGGAGCAGCCGGCGGCTCGCCTGCCGCGGCGCGGGCAGCTTGCCGGCGAGCGTCGTCAGCACCTGAGAGGCCTGAGAGCCCGAGACGCGGACCACCGCGATCGCGCTCGGCGCCCGGCCAGAGGACAGGGCAAATATAGTCTGGTCTCGCGGATGCATGGCTTATTTGTCCGGCTGCAGGCGAAAAGGCAACCATCCCACTCCGCCGCCCGGATTGGGGAAATACTGCACAAAACCCGCAGCACCACCCATGTTGCGCCGCAATAAATCCGCAGCATTATGCTGCAAACCTGCCTGCTGCACGATCGGCCAGCCAGCGATAAGTCAAAACTTATTCTGCGATATCAACAGCATACCGAGGCAACAGACCAAGCGGCAGGATCGGGTCCATGCTGCACGATCCCCGCAGCAAGACCGCAAAACAAAAGGGCGCCCGAAGGCGCCCCAACGTCTTTGCTGCACTGCACTCAGGTGTTCATGGAATCGAAGAACTCCGAATTGCTCTTGGTCGAACGCAGCTTGTCGAGCAGGAAGTCGATCGCGTCCATCGTACCCATCGGATTGAGGATGCGGCGGAGCACGTACATCTTCTTGAGCACCTGCGGATCGGTGATGAGCTCCTCCTTGCGGGTGCCGGAGCGCGAGATGTCGATCGCCGGGAAGGTCCGCTTGTCCGAGACCTTGCGGTCCAGGATCAGTTCCGAGTTACCGGTACCCTTGAACTCTTCGAAGATGACTTCGTCCATGCGGCTGCCGGTATCGACCAGCGCGGTCGCGATGATGGTCAGCGAGCCACCCTCCTCGATGTTGCGCGCGGCACCGAAGAAGCGCTTCGGGCGCTGCAGCGCGTTGGCATCGACACCGCCGGTCAGCACCTTGCCGGATGACGGCACCACGGTGTTGTAGGCGCGGCCGAGGCGGGTGATCGAATCGAGCAGGATGACGACGTCGCGGCCATGCTCCACGAGGCGCTTGGCTTTCTCGATCACCATTTCGGCGACCTGGACGTGACGCACCGCCGGCTCGTCGAAGGTCGAGGAAACCACCTCACCCTTCACCGAACGCTGCATGTCCGTGACTTCTTCCGGACGCTCGTCGATCAAGAGGACGATCAGATAGCATTCGGGATGATTGTGCGTGATCGAATGCGCGATGTTCTGCATCAAGACGGTCTTGCCGGTGCGCGGCGGCGCGACGATCAGCGCGCGCTGGCCCTTGCCGATAGGCGCGACGATGTCGATCACGCGTGCAGACAGGTCTTTCCGCGTGGGATCGTCGATCTCCATGCGGAAGCGCTGATTCGGAAACAGCGGCGTGAGGTTGTCGAAATTGACCTTGTGCTTGGCCTTTTCCGGGTCCTCGAAATTGAGGGTGTTGACCTTCAGCAGCGCGAAGTAGCGCTCGCCCTCCTTCGGGCTGCGGATGTGACCTTCGATCGTATCGCCGGTCCGCAGGCCAAAACGGCGGATCTGCGAGGGCGACACGTAGATGTCGTCCGGGCCCGGCAGATAATTCGCATCGGGCGAGCGGAGAAAGCCGAAGCCGTCGGAGAGAACTTCGACGACGCCCTGGCCGACAATATCGGTCTCGGCGAGCGCGAGCTGCTTGAGGATAGCGAACAGCAGCTCCTGCTTGCGCATGGTGCTGGCATTCTCGACCCCGTTCTCCTCCGCGAACGAGACGAGCTCGGCCGGCGTTTTGGACTTGAGGTCTTCGAGTTTAATTTCCCGCATTGGGGTGGTCCTGTGGGGTAACCTGAAAAGAGGGGGTGCGAGGAGGCTCTGAAATGCGGACGCGAGCAGGTGCAGGTAAGGTCCGCAGGTCTAGCAAGGTGAGTGCCGGTGAGGCTTCAAACCTGATGCGGTGTCCGGCCTCTGGAAAGCTCGGACACAACCACATCCGCCTGCGTTGGGTGGGATATCGACAATATAGAAAATCGCTCGCCGCTCCGCAAGCCGAAGCGCTGAGCCAATCGTCGCGCTGCCTGCCTAGAACGGCTTCACGATCACCAAAATGACGATCAAGATCATCAGGACAGTCGGCAC
>NZ_JAEMSD010000187.1:10563-11779 GCF_016462955.1 Bradyrhizobium sp.
GATAGAATTTCTGGCTACGCAGGCGCCGGTCGGCAGCAAAATCCTTCACCCAGCGGGAAAAAAATCCGTGGACCGCCGACAGCACCAGGACCAATGCCAGTTTTACGTGCAGCCAGCCGAACGAGAACCAATGACCGGACCAGGCTAGAAAAAGGCCGGCGAGCCAGGTCACGGTCATGGCCGGGTTGATGATCGCCTTGAGCAGCCGACGCTCCATGATCTTGAACGTCTCCGACTGCTTCGAACCGATCTCGGCCTCGCAATGATAGACGAACAGCCGCGGCAGGTAGAGCATGCCGGCCATCCAGGCGATGACGGCGATGACATGCAGCGCCTTGATCCAGAGATAGACGTCTTCGAACATTTTTGCGGTCCGGCTTGATGCCCAGCTCGGAACGCTGGGGATAGTAAGAACTCGTTAAGGTCTTACCCTGCACACATATCCGTCCGAGGTGCCTTCCTCAAACCTAGAATCTTAGATTCTTAAGGTTTGAGTCTATGTGACCGTGAATTGGACTCACACAATTCCGTCCGCACGTTCACGCGCGCTTGTTCACATCGATCCACATATCCTGGATCACTCTGGCGACTTCCGATAAGTCAGCCGGCTTCAAAGGCTTGCGCATTTCCTTCGGCAGCTTATCAAGGGGGTTGTCCGCGTAATCCCGCTTCTCTTGCGGCAAGGCGCCGGACTTGTTCTGCCGGGCAGTGGTGTGAACAAAATCGGCACTTGTCCCGCCCCCGGTGTCGCACATCCCTTTCCGAGGGGTTAAGCTCCACAGAAATCCACAAACCACCCCAACGAAATACAAAGGGTTTTGGTGCCGACTTCGAACAATTATTTCCATCTCCACCTGGTCTCGGACTCCACGGGTGAGACGCTGATCACCGTCGCGCGTGCGGTCGCGGCCCAATACGCCAATGTGACTCCGGTCGAGCACGTCTATCCGCTGGTGCGCAGCCAGAAGCAGCTCGACCGCGTGCTCGACGAGATCGAGGAAGCGCCGGGAATCGTGCTGTTCACGCTGCTCGAGAAGGATCTGGTCGCCCGGCTTGAGGACAAGTGCAAGGAGATCAATGTTCCGAGCCTGTCGATCATCGGTCCGGTGATGCAGCTGTTCGAAGCCTATCTGGGAGCTGCGACCACCGGCCGGGTGGGTGCCCAGCACGTGCTCAACGCGGAATATTTCACGCGCATCGACGCCCTGAACTACAC
>NZ_JAEMSD010000188.1:0-1494 GCF_016462955.1 Bradyrhizobium sp.
GACGACCTCACGATCGCCCCTCAAGGATGAGCCGGGATGAGCGAGACATACGTCAAAACCGAATTTCGATAAAGCGGAATATTTTCGCGGCGGCAGGTTGACAGAGGGCGAAACAGGCACCGACCAGAGGAGCGTAGCCCGGCCGCTCAGCTCCGCACTCGCGAACGCTGGGCCTGGGCCCAGGCGACGGCGACGTCGCGTGGCGGGACATCGACCCGCCTGACGGGAGTCAACTCGCCGGAGGCCGAGACGATGGCGGTCTCCTCGCGCCGGCAGCGCGTGCAGACGAAGCGGACCTCGTGCGGCGACGGGGACCAGTTCGACCGCTTCACATTGGCCGCCATCGGCCAGGCCTCGCAATGCGAGCACGACACCAGAAATCGACCGGGATCGAGCATACCCATTCCATCGAACTCCGCTTCCTGCCGCTTCCTTCAATCATCAACCCATGTAGATCGTTCCGGTGCCAAGCACCACCGGCCGTCAGCCGCGAACTTCTGGCCGTGTTTCCTCATGCGCTGTGCAGGCAGCCAAGCTCGTCGAGCTCGGCCTCGGAATGACGGGGATGACTGGATCTCGCGTCCCTGCAAGGTGGAGGCGGTCCCGCTCAGCGGGCCCCCCTCAACGTACAGGAGGTCGTGCAAGTGACCGTCGTGCCGCGGTCGCACGATTTGCAGGCGGCGACGCACTGGTTCATGTCGCGTGGATTGTAGCTGTAGCTGCGCAACGGGCAGGCCGGCATCGTCGAGCCGGTGATGTCCTGCTCCTGGTCGCAGGCGCCGTCATGAGCGCGAACATGATCACCGCAACGAGGCGCATGGGATTGCCCCTGTCAGGCATGGCAGAACGACTCTCGCGAGACACGCTGCATTGCAGCGAATTCCGGCCTTCCCAGCTGGCGTCGCCGGTCACGACGCCCGCTTGCGCCGAGAATGCGCGCCAAACGTTAAGAACGGATTGTAGTCTGGTTCAGGCCGCAGCCTTGGCCGCGATCGCCTGCCGCATGTCCACGGCCAGCTGACGGTACTCTTCCCCGAGTTTCAGATAAAACTCGCGCTTGCCGCTGTCGGTGGCGAGCTTGGCAATCAGCTCGCATTCGGCGGTGAGCGTCTCGAACCGTTCCAGCCTGTCCTCGAGATGTGTCATCGGCGTGTCCCCATCAGACGCCTCAGGGACGTCGAGCCTAAGCCCGGGAAATAGGTCATGACGAACATCGTTATGGAGTAGAATCACTTTTTCCGTGCCGGGCGGAGAGGCGCGGCTATTTCTGCTCCAGCCGCCAGCCGCCGTCCCAATCGCCAGCCGGCGGATTGGCCTCGAACTCCGCGATGCGGCCGAGCATCGCGCGCGAGGGGCCGTCACCGGGAACCGCTTCCAGCGCCGCGTTGAAGGCGGCGCGGGCTTCGTCGAAGCGCCTTGCACGATAGGCGGCGAGAGCTTCGGCATAATGCGTACGCAACGTCACTTGCGCATCGCTGAGTGCGCCCGGCCTCG
>NZ_JAEMSD010000188.1:1504-3335 GCF_016462955.1 Bradyrhizobium sp.
CCATTGGATCCGGCCTCGCCATCACCTCGAAGATCGCCTGCGGTGCGCTTTGGCCCGCGACCGCCAGACGATCGACTTCGCGCAGCTCGAGGCCGGATCCAATGGCGTCCGCAGTCGCCTGCGAGACCAGGATGCGGGTGCCGTAGACCTTGTTGACGGCCTCAAGCCGCGAGGCGAGGTTCACGGCATCGCCCATCACAGTGAAGCTCATCATCAGCTCGGAGCCGATGCTGCCGGTCAGGACCTCGCCGGTGGCGATGCCGATGCGCAGATCGCAAGGCGCGGGCATGGCGCGAATGCCGAGCAGGTCCGGCAGCTGCTTCTGCAGAGCGGGCACCTGGTCCGTCATTTCGACCGCGGCAAGTCCGGCGAGCAACGCCTGCTCGCCCTCCTCGACGAAAGGCGGGCCCCAATAAGACATGATGGCGTCGCCGATATATTTGTCGATCACGCCACGATTGCGCCTGATCGGCGCGGACATCACGGTGAAATAGTGGTTCATCACCTTGACGAGGCCGCGCGGGGTCATGCCTTCGCTCATCGAGGTGAAACCGCTCATGTCGCAGAACATGATGGTCATCACCCGGCGCTCACCGTCGACGGCGACCTCCGGCCGTTCGATCAGGCCCTGCACCACCTTGGGGTCGATGTAGCGGCCGAAGGTCTCACGGATGCGCTCGTTGGTCCTGAGCTGCTCGATCATGCGGTTGAAGGCCGCCGCGAGCTCGCCGATCTCGTCCTGCGTGGAGACGGTGATGGGCCTGTCGAACCGGCCCGCCTCGACCTCGCGGGTGCCGGCGAGCAACAGCCGCACCGGGCGCGTGATGCCGCTACTCACCATCAGTGCGAAGACGAACCCGACGATCGCCGCGAGCAGGGTCACGACCCCCGAAACGATGATCGCCTGATGCTGACGGCTGATCACCTGCGCGGTCGAGAAATAGACCTGCGTCAGCATGTCGGCGCGGATCGCATCGACCTTCTGGTTGAACTGGCTGCGCAAGACGTCGAGATGCTCCAGCGTTCCGCGGGCCTCGGACATCTGCTTCGCCTCGACCTGCTTGAGGAGCTTCACATGCCCTTCGCTCAGGTCGCGGCGCAGCTCGGTGACGGCGGTCTCGATGCGGCTGTCGATCCGCCCCAGCGCGGCGTTGTCGGAATACGTCCTGGGGTCGTCGATGATCAGGTTGATCAGCTTGCGCGCGGCCTCCGCCTCCTCCTCGATCCTGCGGTCCGATGCCTCGAAGTCGCGAAGCCGTGCCGCATAGGCCTCCTCGTCCGAGGGCGACTCCATCCTGGTCATGACCATCCGCCGCAGCGCCAGCCCCCGCTCCAGCGAACGAATATTGGTACGCGCCAGATGGCTATAGGCCGGGATGTAACGGTTGGTCAGCTCGTCCAGGAGGATGCCGACCTGGCTCGACATCACCATCGACAGGATCGAGGTGACCAGCATGAGGACGATCAGTCCGAGCGCGATCCCTACGATCTTGCGCCGGATCGACTGGTTGAAAATCGGCATAGGTACGGCAAAGGCTGAAGGGATGGAACGGTGGAACTCAATACACGGAATCGATCCTGGGAACACGCGCAATATGGCTGATCTGACGTCCTGGACGGAGTGCGATCGTTGCGCGAGCCCGGATCGTTAACAAACATTGAAGCCGCAGCACTTCGTCGTTTCGGAAGTTCCCCTGTTCCAATCCGCATTTTGCCGCATTGTTGCGGCAGCGTGAGGATGCGACACGATGCCGATGCATCGCACGGTATTTCGATTCTCAAGCCGCATGTCGCCGCGGACCTTGGTTTGAAGTGGTTTTCGCAGGGGGGA
>NZ_JAEMSD010000188.1:3345-3967 GCF_016462955.1 Bradyrhizobium sp.
ATCGAATGAACCAGTGCCTACGCTCGCTCGCGTGTGTCGTTGCCGTGGCCGCGATGGCCCTCCTTCCCGCCGAGCTGGCAGCGAAGAGCAGTCACAAATCCTCGGCGCAGAAGAAGACCCATGAGGCGAAAGCCGGCAAGCACCGCCATGCCGCCGCCGGCAAGACGCGGCACGGCAAGCACGCCGAGGCCAAGCGCAAGTCGAAGAAGACGGTCGCCGCGGACAAGCCCGCACCGCCGCCGCTGACCGGCGATCTCGCCGCGCTGAAGGACACGGTCGATCTCGCGCGCAAGGGCAAGAACGATGATGCGGCCGCCGCACGCGATCGCATCGCCGATCCCGCCGGACAGAAGCTCGCCGACTGGTTCATGCTGCGCCATCCCGACAGCACCGCGAATTTCAAGCGCTACGCTGCCTTCCTCGCCGCCAATCCCGACTGGCCGAGCAGCGCCCTGCTCCGCCGCCGCGCCGAGGCACGGCTGTGGCAGGAGAAGAGCGACGCGGCCACCGTGCACAGATTCACGATGGATCGCCCGACCAGCGCCAAGGGCAAGTTCGCGCTGGCCCGCGTGCTCCTGACCGAGGGCGATTCCGACCGCGCCGCCCGGCTGGTGCGCGAAGC
>NZ_JAEMSD010000188.1:3977-11738 GCF_016462955.1 Bradyrhizobium sp.
CTCCTTGCGGCGGACGATCATCGGGCCCGCATGGACAAGCGCCTCGGCGCCAAGGACTATGCCGGTGCCAGGCGCGCGGCCAAGCGGCTTGGCGAAGACGCGATCGCCATCGTCAAGGCCTGCGCCGCCGTCACCGGCAAGGCGAGCAAGGCCAAGGATCTTCTTGAGGATGTCGTGGCCGAGGAGCGGCGCGATCTCGGCTATGTGCTGTGCCGCGCGCAGTGGCATCTCCAGAACGACCGCATCGACGACGCCGCCGAGGTGATCCTCGCGGCCGCGCCCGAGACCATGGCAGCGCAGGACACCGACGCCTGGTGGCGCGAGCGCCGCATGCTGGCGCGCAAGCTGCTCGATCAGGGCAAGTCCAGGACCGCCTATGACGTGGTGCGCACGGCCGCCGTGCCGGACAAAGAAGTCTATCGCGTCGACTACCATTTCATGTGCGGCTGGATCGCGCTGCGCTTTCTCGACGATCCCAAGACGGCGATGGTGCATTTCGCCTCGATCGATGCCGGTTCGTCCAATCCGATCGCGCTGTCGCGGGCGCATTACTGGCGCGGCCGCGCCGCTGAAGCCATGGGCGCGACGGCCGATGCGCGCATGAGCTACCGGGCGGCGGCGCGCTATCACACCGCCTATTACGGCCAGCTCGCCCGCGCCAGGCTCGGCCTCGAAGGCATCGAGCTGCGGCCGCCCTCGCCCGTGCTGGCCTCGGCCGATGCGCAGCCTGCGGACGAGCGCGTACGCGCCGCCGACATGCTCTACGGCATCGGCGAGCGCGACATGGTGTTCTACTACGCCGAGGATTTCGCCAAGGAGAGCACCGATGCCGCCGCGCTCGAGGCGCTCGCCGAGCTCGCCGGCCGGCGCAACGATGCGCGCGTGATGCTGGTGGTCGGCAAGACCGCGCTGGCGCGCGGGCTCGCGCTCGATCATTACGCCTTCCCGACCATCGGTATTCCCGAGCACAAGCAGGTCGCGCCCGCGATCGAGACCAGTGTGATCTATTCGGTGGCGCGCACCGAAAGCTCGTTCGACCAGCGCGACAAGTCGCACGCCAACGCGGTCGGGCTGATGCAGGTGACGCCGGAAGCGGGACGCGACACCGCGAAACGCTTCGGCCTGACCTACGACTGGGACAGGATGGTCTCCGATCCCGTCTACAACACCCAGATGGGCGCCGCCGAGCTCAGCGCGCTGTTCTCGGAATATCGCGGCAACCAGATCATGACCTTCGCCGGCTACAATGCCGGACGGGGCCGGGTGCGCGAATGGGTGCAGACGCGCGGCGATCCCCGACATCCCAATGTCGATCCGGTCGACTGGGTCGAGCGCATTCCGCTCTCGGAGACGCGGAACTACGTTCAGCGCGTGATGGAGAACGTCCTGGTCTACCGCACGCGATTCGAAGGCAGCGGCGTGATCGCGGGCAAGAGCGATGAGCGTGTGGTGACGAAGGATGCCAGTGCGGCGACGCCGGTGGGTTTGACGGGGGCTGAGTAGTCGTAGGGTGGGCAAAGGCGCACTTGCGCCGTGCCCACGATCTCTCTCCATGAGCAACAGGGCGTGGGCACGCTGCGCTTTGCCCACCCTACGAGATCTTCGAAGCTATCCTCAATCCACCTTGATGTTGGCGGCCTTGATCATCGGCCACCATTTCGCGATCTCGGCCTTCTGGCGCGCTCCGAGCGCATCCGGGGTGAGCTGATCCTTCGGCGTCATCTCCAGGCCCTGGCTTTCGAGCTGCTTCCGCACGGCAGGATCGTTCAGCGCCTCCACGGCTGCGGCGTTAAGCTTGGTCACGATCTCCTTCGGCGTGCCCTTCGGCACCCACATGCCCGACCACAGCGTCATAGTGAAGCCTTTCAGGCCGGCCTCTTCCGCGGTCGGGATCTCCGGCGCCGAGGCCAGGCGCTTGTCATCGGTGACGGCGTAGGCGCGGATCGTGCCGGCGCGGACCTGACCGATCGAGTTGGAGGTCTGGTCGACGATGATGTCGATCTGGCCGGCGATCAGGTCGTTCAGCGCCGGCGCGGTGCCGCGATACGGCACGTATTGCAGCTTGATGCCGGAGACGTTCTCGAGATAGACGCCGGCGATGTGGCTTCCCGAGCCGGCGCCGGCGGTGCCTGCGGTCGGCGGCGACGGACGCGATTTCAGCCACTCGAGCAGCTCCTTCAGCGAGGTCGCGGGCACCGCGTTCTTGCTGACGACGATCATCGGATTGCTCGGCAGCAGCACCACGGGCTCGAGGTCGGCGACGAGATCGAATTTGAGCTTGTAGACGGCGCCGTTCGCGACGTGGGTGCCGAGATGGCCGAACGAGATGGTGTAGCCGTCCGGCGGCGACTGCACGGCGCGGGCAACGCCGATCGAGCCGCCCGCGCCGGTGACGTTCTCGACCACGACGGGCTGGCCGAGCGCGGCGCGCATCCGTTCGGCAAGCACGCGTGCCATCGCATCGGACGGTCCGCCGGCGGCGAAGGGCACGATGACGGTGATCGGACGGGTGGGATAGTCATCGGCGCGTGCGGCGCCGACAGCAGCGAGAATAGCAAACAGCGCAGCCCAGACGGCTTTCGTCATTGTCTTCTCCCCAGCGATATCATTGTTGTTTTTTGGCGCTCTGCCCGCGTACGGGCAGAGGAATCGCTCGTAGCCCGTCGCTGCGCTAGAACTGCGAATAGTCGATCGGCTTGTGGCGGTCGAGCGTGCGGGTGACCGGCGGCAGCGGGTACTTCAGGCCGGTTGCGCAGTTGAACAGCATGACGCGGTCGGCCTTCGAGACGCGGCCGTCGGCGAGGCTCTCCTTGTAGGCGGCGTAGGTGGCGGCGCCTTCGGGGCAGAGCAAGAGCCCCTCCTCGCGTGCGACCTCGTTCAGCGCCGATGAAATCTTGTCGTCGTCGACCGCGATCGCAAAGCCCTTGCTCTCGCGCACCGCGCGCAGGATCAGGAAATCGCCGATCGCCTGCGGCACGCGGATCCCCGACGCAATGGTGTGGGCGTCCTCCCAGCGCGTGGCGTGCTCGGTGCCGGCCTCGTAGGCGCGCACCATCGGCGCGCAGCCGGAGGCCTGCACCGCGACCATGCGCGGGCGCTTGCTTCCGATGAAGCCGATCTTCTCGAGCTCGTCGAACGCCTTCCACATGCCGATCAGGCCGGTGCCGCCGCCGGTCGGATAGAAGATCACGTCAGGCACGTCCCAGCCGAGTTGCTCGGCGAGTTCGAGGCCCATCGTCTTCTTGCCCTCGATGCGATACGGCTCCTTCAGCGTGGAGGTGTCGAACCAGCCGACCTTGGCCTTGCCCTCGCCGACGATCTTGCCGCAATCGTCGATATAGCCGTTGACGCGGTAGACGGTCGCGCCCTGCAGCTCGATCTCGCTGACGTTCACTTCGGGCGTATCCGCCGGGCAGAAGATCGTGGTCTTGATGCCGCAGCTCGTGGCGTAGGCCGCCAGCGCCGCGCCGGCATTGCCGTTGGTCGGCATCGCCATGTGCTTGATGCCGAGCGCCTTGCCCATCGACACCGCCATCACGAGGCCGCGCGCCTTGAACGAGCCGGTCGGCAGCCGTCCCTCGTCCTTGACGATGATCTCGCCGCCGCCGAGCTTCTTTCCGAGCTTGGGCAGCCGGATCAGCGGCGTGGTGACCTCGCCGAGCGAGACGATGTCCTGGCATTTGCGCACCGGCAGCAGCTCGCGGTAGCGCCACATGTCACCGGGCCGCTGCGCCAGCGCGTCCTTGGTCAGTGCCTTCTTCACCCCGGCGAGGTCGTAGCGCACCAAGAGCGGCTTGCCGGCCTTGGAGAGGTTGTGGACCTGGTCGGCGGCGTAATGATCGCCCTCCATCGCACACTCGAGATGGGTGACGAAGGTCGGGCGTTCGATGGTGAGGTTGTCGTTGTCGTGCATGGCTCGATTCTTTCTTCTTCCTTGTTGCCAGTTTCTTGCCTCCGTCATTGCCGGGCTTGACCCGGCAATCCATCTCACGAAGAGCGCTTCGCTAGATGGATGCGCGGGTCAAGCCCGCGCATGACGAGCGGTCAAATATTCAGCACCCGTCCATACGCATCGAGCACGGCTTCCTTCATCATCTCCGACAGCGTCGGATGCGGGAAGACGGTGTGCATCAGCTCTTCCTCGGTCGTCTCCAGGTTCATGGCGACGACGTAGCCCTGGATCAGCTCAGTGACCTCGGCACCGACCATGTGGGCCCCGAGCAGCTGGCCGGTCTTCTTGTCGAAGATCACTTTGACGAGGCCCTGGTCCTCGCCGAGCGCGATCGCCTTGCCGTTGCCGACGAAGGGGAAACGGCCAACGCGGATCTCGCGGCCGCCCTCTTTCGCCTTGGCTTCCGTCAGACCAACCGAGGCGACCTGCGGATGGCAATAGGTGCAGCCCGGGATCAGGTTCTTGTCCATGGGATGCGGATTGAGGCCCTTGATCGCCTCGACGCAGATCACGCCCTCATGCTCGGCCTTGTGCGCGAGCATCGGGGGACCTGCGACATCGCCGATGGCGTAGATGCCGGGGACGTTGGTCTTGCCGTAGCCATCGACCACGATGATGCCGCGGTCGGTCTTCACGCCAAGCTTTTCGAGACCGAGATTCTCGATGTTGCCGACGACGCCGACCGCCGAGATCACGCGCTCGAACTCGGTCGTCACCGGCTTGCCCTTGCCGTCGTCGATGGTGGCGACGACGCTGTCGGCCTTCTTCTCCAGCTTGGTCACCTTGGTCGAGGACATGATCTTGATGCCCTGCTTCTCCAGTCGCTTGCGCGCGAGACCCGCGATCTCGGCATCCTCGACGGGGAGGATCTGCGGCAGCACCTCGACCACGGTGACGTCGCTGCCCATGGTGTGGAAGAACGAGGCGAACTCGATGCCGATCGCGCCGGAGCCGACCACCAGCAGCGACTTCGGCATCCGCTCCGGCACCATCGCCTCGAAATAGGTCCAGACCAGCTTCTTGTCAGGCTCGAGCCCCGGCAGCACGCGCGGCCGCGCGCCGGTCGCGACGATGATGTGCTTGGCCTGGTAGGTCCCCTCGCCCAGCGCGCCCTTCGGGCCCTCGACGTTGGACTTCTTCACGGTCACCTTGCCGGGCGCGTCGATCGAGGCCGCGCCCCAGATCACGCTCACCTTGTTCTTCTTCATCAGGAAGCCGACGCCATCGTTCAGCCGCTTCGAGACGCCGCGCGAGCGCTGCACCACGGCCTTCGGATCGAACGAGACCTTCTCCGCCGACAGGCCGTAGTCTTTGGCGTTCTGCATGTAGTGGTAGATCTCGGCCGAGCGCAGCAGCGCCTTGGTCGGGATGCAGCCCCAGTTCAGGCAGATGCCGCCGAGATAGGACTTTTCGACGATCGCGGTCTTGAAGCCGAGCTGCGCGGCGCGGATCGCCGCAACGTAACCGCCCGGGCCGGAGCCGATGATGATGACGTCGAAGGATGTGTCGGCCATGGCGGCTCCCGTTCAGCTCAAGAAGCGCCGCGGGCGCGGCGCTTGAAGACAACAAACCTGACCAGCCATTCGATGATCCCGACCAGGACCAGGATGGCCAGCGCGCTCAACACGATCGGCTGAGCGATGTTCCGCGACAGCTGCTCTCCGGAGAAGAAGGCTGACCGAAGAAAATCGAGCCCGATCGGATTGAGCGCGACGATGACGCCGAGCAGCAGCGATATCCATGGCCAGCGGGTCCGGACCATGCAAGGTTGCCCCCTCTGCCGTCGCGTCAGACCATCATCATCACGGGGTTTTCGATCAGCTGCTTGAACGCGCCGATCAGCTCGGCGCCGAGGGCGCCGTCGATGGCGCGGTGATCGCAGGACAGGGTCACGCTCATCATGTTGGCGACCTCGATCTTGCCGCCGCGCACCACGGGACGCTCCTCGCTGGTGCCGACCGCGAGGATGGTCGCATGCGGCGGGTTGATCACGGCGGTGAAGTGGCTGATGCCGTACATGCCGAGGTTGGAGACGGCCGTGGTGCCGCCCTGATATTCCTCGGGCTTCAATTTGCGGGAGCGTGCGCGCGCGGCAAAATCCTTCATCTCGTTGGAGATGGTCGAGAGCGTCTTGGTCTCCGCTTTGCGGATGATCGGCGTGATCAGGCCGCCAGGCATCGCCACGGCGACGCCGACGTCGGAATGATGGTGCTTGACCATGCCGCTTTCGGTCCAGCTGACGTTGCAGTTCGGGATCTTCTGCAGCGCCACCGCCATCGCCTTGATGACGAAGTCGTTGACCGAGATCTTGTAGAGCGGCTTCTTCTCCTTGTCCTTCGGCGCGGCGGCATTGATCTCCTCGCGAGCCGTGAGCAGCTTGCCGATGTCGCAGTCGATGGTGAGGTAGAAGTGCGGAACGTTCTGGATCGACGCCGTCAGCCGCTGCGCGATGGTGCGGCGCATGCCGTCATGCGGGACGATGTCGTAGGAGCCGGGCTCGAACAGCGACAGGATCTGCTTGTCCGACATGGTCGGCGCGATCGCGGGCGCGCCTGATGGCGCCGCAGCGGGCGCTTTCAGACCCTTGCCGGATTTGGCCTGCTCGACGTCGCGGGCGACCACGCGGCCGTGCGGGCCGGTGCCCGTGACCATCGACACATCGATGCCGGCTTCCTTGGCCAGACGCCGCGCCAGCGGCGATGAGAACACGCGGCCACCATGGCCATTGGCCTGCGCAGCGGGAGCCGCAGCCTGCGGCGCGGGTGCCGCCGCGGGCGGCGGGGCCTTGGGTGCAGCAGGCGCTGGCGCGGCCGCCGGGGCAGCAGCGGGTGCTTCAGCAGCTTTCGGCGGTGCGGCCGAAGCGCTGGGCTTGGCGCTTCCAGCCGCCTTCACGTCCTCGCCTTCGCCGGCGAGCACGGCGATCACGTCGTTGACCGGGACGTCCTGCGTCCCCTCCGGCACCAGGATCTTGGCGATCGTGCCCTCGTCGATCGCCTCGACCTCCATGGTCGCCTTGTCGGTCTCGATCTCGGCGATGACGTCGCCGGATTTGACCTTGTCGCCTTCCTTCTTCAGCCATTTGGCGAGGTTGCCCTTCTCCATCGTCGGCGAGAGAGCGGGCATCAGGATGTTGATGGGCATGCTGACCTCAAGACAAACTTTGCAAAACGTCGTCTTTCGACAGCGAAGACGAACGGACCAGGTTTAGTTGCCGACGTCGCCCTGCCACAGGCGCTCATTGGCCGGGATGGAACGCCAATTCTTCATCATCGTGATGGAGCGGTCGTCGGCAAGGTCGATCCAGGGAATGCCGAACTTGTCGAGGATGTCCTTGGAGCCCTCGAAGGTGACGGACTCCCCAATCACCACCAGCTTGACCTTGAACAGCCCGAGTGCGCCCGCGCACATCGAGCATGGCGACAGCGTGGTGTACATGACGGTGTCGTGGAACGAGATCGCGCCGGCTTCGCGCAGGCAGCTCATTTCTCCGTGCAGGATCGGATTGTTCTCCTGCACGCGGTTGTTGTGGCCGCGGGCGATGATCTTGTTGTCACGCGTCAGCACTGCCCCGATCGGCAGGCCGCCCTGCGCGATCGAGGTTTCCGCCTCGCGGATCGCTTCCAGCATGAAATCGTAATGATGGGATTCGATCGTCATGGTCAGTGTCCCTTGCCGCGGGGCGTCGTGGTGCCGGTGTCGGTGGGACGCTCGATCTCGGCCTGAAACATCTCGAGGATCCGATTCAACGCGTCCTCCTCGGTATATTCGCTCTCGCGCGCATAGGCGCGCGCGGCATGGCGGGCGAGATC
>NZ_JAEMSD010000189.1:0-2300 GCF_016462955.1 Bradyrhizobium sp.
GCCGCCAGCGTCTCTTCCGCGGTCTCGACCAGCGCGGTCAGATCGTCAAGATCGCCGAAGCCGCCAGTCGCCTCAGTGAGCTTCTGCTCTTCCGCCGCGACGTTCGCAATCTCCTGGTCGAGCCGGGCGAGCTTGTCGCGGTGGGTGCGGACGTTGGCCTCGAGCTGGTTGCGCTTGGCGGTGAGGTCGGCGAGCGCGGTGGTGAGCTCGGCAAACTGCTGCTCGGTCTCGGTCAGCACCGCCTCGGCCTCGGCGACGCGCTCGTCGACGCCGGAGCGCTTTTCGACACGCGACTTGATCTCTTCCTTCAGCTCGGCGTCTTCGGCGTCGAGCCGCTGCAGCGCGACGTCGGCATCCATGGTCTGCTGCTGGGCGCGGGAAATATCGCCCTCGAACTGGGCGAGGCGGCGCTCGAGCTCGGCGACGCGCTCCTTGGCGCGCTCTTCCTCACGGTCGAGCTGCTCGCGGGCATTGGTCAGGCGCTGCAGGCCGGCGGCGGCGCGCGCTTCCGCATCGCGCAGCGCCGGCATCTCGGCGGCGCGGATCGCCTGGATGCGGGCGGCTTCGGCCTGGTGCTGGGTGCGCTCCGCCATCTCGCGCACGGCGAGATCATGGGTCTGGCCGGATTCGTTGACGTCGGCATGGGCGCCGATCCAGCGCAGGTGGAACAGTGTGGCTTCGGCCTTGCGAACCTTGGCCGCGACCTCGCGGTAGCGCACGGCCTGGCGGGCTTGCTTCTTGAGGCCTTCCATCTGGCCGGAGAGCTGGCCGATCACGTCCTCGACGCGGGTGAGGTTCGTTTCGGCCGCCTTCAGCCGTAGCTCGGCTTCGTGGCGGCGGGCATGCAGGCCGGCGACGCCCGCGGCGTCTTCCAGCACGCGGCGGCGCTGCTCGGGCTTGGCCTGGATGATCTCGCCGATCTTGCCCTGGTGGACGAGGGCGGGCGAGCGCGCGCCGGTCGCGGCATCTGCGAACAGGATCTGCACGTCGCGGGCGCGCACGTCGCGGCCGTTGATGCGGTAGACCGAACCGGCCTCGCGCTCGATGCGACGGGAGATCTCGAGAAGCTGGCTGTCGTTCACCGCCGCCGGCGCGGTGCGATCGGCGTTGTCGATCGTCATAGTCACTTCGGCGTGGTTGCGCGCAGGACGATTGCCGGAGCCTGCGAAGATCACGGCGTCCATGTCGGCGGCGCGCAGCGACTTGTACGATGTCTCGCCCATCGCCCAGCGCAACGCTTCGACGAGATTCGACTTGCCGCAGCCGTTGGGGCCGACCACGCCGGTCAAGCCGGGCTCGATGACGAAGTCCGTGGGCTCAACGAAGGACTTGAAGCCGTGTAGGCGCAGGCGGGTGATTTTCATAAAGCACGCATCTCTGTTGGCAGGCGCGAATCCCCTGCCGGGACAATACCATGGAAGGCATGTCGCTATCCGGGGCGAGTCGCGCGAGGCGCCTCATGCGGCTGGACAATGGCCGCGCTATGCCGCGAGGGCAACCGGCGAAAGCCGCTTTTCCCAAGGGATTTATGCCGGCAACGATCGGGCTTTCGAGATGCGAATCAGAGTCTTGACGAGCGAATCAGCTTTTCAGGAGCGGATTGATCTTCTTGGCGAACTCCTCGAACGAGGTCTCGCCCTTGATCTTCTCGCCGTTGATGAAGAAGGTCGGCGTCGAATCCACCTTGAGCACGTCGCTGGCATATTTCTGGTCGGCGGCGATCTTGTCGAGCAGCGCCTGGTCCTTCAGGCAGGCCTCGACCTGCGCTTGCGTGAGGCCGGCCTGCTTGCCGATCCGCGTCAGGGTCTCCGTGGTGTTCTTCATCACCCAGTCGCTCTGCTGGCGGAACAGCATGTCTGTGACCGCGAAATATTTCGGCGCGTCGTCCTTGGCGATGCAGCGCGACAGCATCGAGCCCGCGGCGGCTTTGATGTCGAGCGGGAATTCGCGGAAGATGTAACGCACCTTGCCGGTGTCGATGTATTCCGTCTTGATCTTGGGGAACACCTGCTCGTTGAAGGTCGCGCAATGCGGGCAGGTCATCGAGGCGTATTCGGTGATGGTGACGGCGGCATCCTTCGGGCCGAGTGCCATGTCCGGCAGCGACACCGGCTTGGCCACATCGGCGGCCGACTGCGCCATCGCGTCCGAGATGAACCGCAGCGGCGAGAGCCCGGCGAACGCGGCAAGCCCGGTCAGCGACAGCATCGTGGTGAAGACGCGGCGGGTGATGATCAAGGTCGGCTCCCGGTATTGGCAGGGTATCGCCCGAGGTTCCCCTTCGGACGGCCTGTCGCTAG
>NZ_JAEMSD010000189.1:2310-11146 GCF_016462955.1 Bradyrhizobium sp.
GCGACGGACAGGTCCAGTTTGGCGGCGGAATGAGGCTCAATTTCGCTTGATGGCCGCCCCGAGGCG
The DNA here is from genome assembly GCF_016462955.1 of Bradyrhizobium sp. GTDB lineage: Bacteria > Pseudomonadota > Alphaproteobacteria > Rhizobiales > Xanthobacteraceae > Bradyrhizobium. The sequence continues at coordinate 2,377 of NZ_JAEMSD010000189.1, forward strand.
CGCCAGCGCCGTCTTCAGTTCTTCATCTTCGATGCCGGTCAGGTTCTCGGCCACCTTGGCGACGGCCTTGGGGTCCGGCGGGCCGGGCCGCTTTCGGACTTGGGGCCGCGACAGGGGGGCCTGGCGGAAGGCCAGCTTGCCGACCGCGCTCCAGCCGAAGAAGCGGTTGACCCGCTCCAGGATCACGTCGGCGGAATGCTGGATCTCCAGCGCCATCGGCCCCTCGACCCGCAGCACCAGCGTTGCCGGCTCCTGCGGCTGGCCCTCCACCGGCCGCGGCCATTGCATCTTGAGCGGCTCGGCATGGGCCGCGATCTCGGGCCCCGCAATCTGCGCCCACCGCGTCACCAGCTCGCGCGCCGCAAAGCCCTGCTTGGCATAAGCCTCGGCAAAGACGTCATTGAGCAGGATCCCGAGGGGTTTCGCGCTGATGGGGCCGGGTTTGAAGATGGGACCGGGTTTGGACATGAGGCGTCCGTTATGTCGCGGCACGAGGCCGGATGGCCTTGAGGTCGCGATCGATCTCGCGCCGCCGCTGCATCAGATCATAGTCCATCTGCAGACCCAGGAAAAAGCCCTCCGACAGACCGAAATAGCGGGCGAGCCGCAGGTCAGTGTCGGCGGTAATGTCGCGCTTGCCGAGGACGATCTCGTTGATCCGCCGCGGCGGGACGTGAACGGCCCGCGCCAGCGCGTTCTGGCTCAGCTCCATCGGCTTCAAAAACTCCTCCAGCAGGATCTCGCCGGGATGAGGATTGCGGAGGAACCCGTTCCTAATGGTAGTCGACGATTTCGACATCTCTCGGTCCTCCTTCATCCCACACAAAACAGATGCGCCACTGATCGTTGATCCGGATCGAGTGCTGACCTTCGCGGTCGGCTTTCAGGGCTTCCAGCCGATTGCCCGGAGGAACCCTAAGATCCGCCAACAACCGCGCCTGGTTCAACAGGCGCAGCTTTCGCAAAGCCACATTTTGAATGTCAGGCGGCAGTCTTCGACTTCGCCGACCGGACCAGATCAACTCTGTCTCGGCGTTGGCGAAGCTCTGGATCATGTCTGTGTATAACGCAAGGCGTTATAGCGTGCAACGGTCGGTCGCGCTGGCCACAGGCAGGATCCTCCTCTAGTAAAGGTGCATGCTCTCCCCGACTGCGCGCAAGAAGGAACGGAGTACGGCGTCGTCGGCCCGCCCGCTCGCGCTCCTGCAATGGTACGACCGCCATCGCCGCCGATTGCCCTGGCGCGCCGCGCCGGGCGAGGCGACCGATCCCTACCGCGTCTGGCTGTCCGAGATCATGCTCCAGCAGACCACGGTGAAGGCGGTCGGTCCGTATTTCGAAAAGTTCGTCGCGCGCTGGCCGGATGTGACGGCGCTGGGGCGGGCTTCGCAGGACGACGTGCTGCGGATGTGGGCCGGCCTCGGCTATTACTCGCGCGCGCGAAACCTCCATGCTTGCGCGGTCGCGGTGACGCACGAGCATGACGGCGCGTTTCCCGATACGGAGGAGGGCTTGCGCGCGCTGCCGGGGATCGGGCCCTACACGGCGGCGGCGATCGCCGCGATCGCCTTCGACCGCCGCACCATGCCGGTCGACGGCAACATCGAGCGGGTGGTGTCGCGCCTGTTCGCGGTTGAGGAGGAGCTGCCGCAGGCCAAGCCGCTGATCCAGCAGCTGGCCGCCACGCTGCTTGCCGACACTCGCGCCGGCGACGAGAAGTCTCGCGCCGGCGACAGCGCGCAGGCGCTGATGGATCTGGGCGCCTCGATCTGCACCCCAAAGAAGCCGGCCTGCTCGCTCTGTCCGCTGAACGAGGACTGCACCGCGCGTGCGCAAGGCACCCAGGAGACGTTTCCACGCAAGGCGCCGAAGAAGAGCGGCACGCTCAGGCGCGGCGCCGCCTTCGTGGTCACGCGCGGCGACGAGCTGCTGGTCCGCTCGAGGCCCGAAAAGGGCCTGCTCGGCGGCATGACGGAGGTGCCGGGCTCCGACTGGCTTGCCGGCCAGGACGACGCGGCGGCGAGGCAACAGGCGCCCGAGCTGAAGGGGCTGTCGCGCTGGCAGCGCAAGGTGGGCGTCGTCACCCATGTCTTCACGCATTTCCCGCTCGAACTGGTGGTCTATACCGCGAAGGTCGAGGACCGCACCCGCGCCCCGGCGGGCATGCGATGGGTGCCGATCGCGACTCTGGCGGATGAAGCGCTGCCCAACGTGATGCGCAAGGTCATCGCGCATGCGCTGGACTGAACGTCAGGCGGCGCGCGCGGCGCGTTCGTCGGTCGCCGGCATCAGGAAGGTGCGGTTACGTCCCGTTTTCTTGGCGACATAGAGACCCTGGTCGGCGCGCTCGATGACGTCCTGCACGTCGCGGTCGCTCTCGTCGAACAGCGCGAGCCCGACCGAGACCGTGATCGGGATGACGATATCGCCATGGCGCACCGTCGCGCTCTCGATTGAGGTCCTGATGCGATCGGCGAGCAGCACCGCGGTCTCCTGGTCAATCTCGCGCAGCAGCACTACGAACTCCTCGCCGCCGAAGCGGGCGGCCTTGTCGGTGGTCCGGATCGACTGGCTGACGATCTCGGCGACGCGCTTGATGGCATCGTCGCCGGCGGCGTGACCATGCGTGTCGTTGATCTTCTTGAAGTGATCGATGTCGATCATCAGCGTCGCCATGTTGCGCTTGTAGCGGCGGCAATACGCGACGGCGTCGTCGGCGACGGTCAGGAAGGAGCGGCGGTTCATCAGGCCGGTCATGAAATCTGTGTCGGCCAGCTGGCGCAGCTTGAGCATGTCCTCCTGGAGCTGCATCGCGTTTTCGGTCGCGCGCAGCTCGGCCTCCTTGGTGCGCTCCTCGGCAAGCCCGATGCGGCGCAGCAGCGAGCGCAGCGCGCGTGACAGCTGCACCACTTCCGCCGAGCCGCTCTGTCGCGCAAGCATGGTAAAGCCATGGGCGCGTCCGATGCGATCGGCTTCCTGCGTGATGGCAATGATCGGGGCCGCGATCCGGCGCGAGACCAAAGCAGCCAGCGACAGCGCGATCAGCGCGGTTGCGGCACCGATCGCCAGAATCGCCCACGCCGATGACATTGCCGCCTTGAATGCCACGCTCGCCGGCCGGCTCGCGGTAACGATCCAGTTCAGGCCCTGATAGTCGCGGTGACCCCTGCCGACATGGAACGCCGTCAGCATCTGCTCGCCGTTCTCAATTTCCCTGAATGTGCCGGCGCCGGCTTTCACTATGCCCGCAAGCTCATCCCCGCCATAGCGGATGGTCTCTCTCTGCGGGCCCAGCAGGACCATGCCACCCTTACTGAGAATCGACAACGTCGCGTCGGCGTTTCCATCATTGTCCGCGACGTCCTTGATCAAGGTGCTTGCCCAATCCCAGTTCAGGTGACCCCCGAGCACGCCGAGTAGATTGCCGTTGGTGTCACGTACGGGAACAGCGATATCGACGAAACGGTAGGGCTCCTTATTGGCGCGCTGGGGTAACAGCGAGGACAGAAGCACGGCTTCATGGACGTCGTCGACTGCGACTTTCTCCAGGCCTTGCCTGAACCAGGGACGCGCGGCCACGGACCTGCCTTGCAGCAGGCCGCCAGTGTCCGCTACCACATTGCCGTTTGCATCGGCGAAACCAATCCAGGCAAATTCGGAAAATGAACGCTGGAGGTTCTCCAGCGAATTGCGCAAGGCGGCCGGATCACCCAGCCACTGTCTTTGCACTGGCTGCAGTTCCGCGAACAGCTTCATCTCCTGCTGGCGCGTCGCCATGAAACGATCGAGCCGCCCCGAGGCCGTTGATGCCGTTGCGGTCAGGCTCTTCTCGATGAGCGCGGCGGTGTTTCTGTAACTGATGAGCGCGGCGCCGGCTGCCAGCGTCCCCACGAGCACGATGGACATGGCCGCAACGGCCGCGGCGATCTGCGTCCGTACTGTGAGATGGTCTTCAAACGCATGCAGGCGGTTCGCGGCCTGCTGCAAGAGGGATCGCATGGAAAGGCTCCGGTATCGCCGTCGCTTTTCCCAAGAGGTAATTTCCAACCGCTTACCGCGGGATTGTCCGATTGGATCGTATTGAACCGATCGTGAAATCGCGTGGTTGATGCGTGCTTAACGGCGCGTGGGCCGCAGCGAAGCCACACAATCTTCGATGGTTTCCCCGGAGTTTCGCGATGCGGGATCGAGGCTGCTGACATTAAGCTGTCAGCAGCGTTGCGCTATCAATGCAGGCGACGGGGTTCCACATGGTCAAGACCGCGCTCGACAACTTTCCGAGGCCTCCCTGCGCCGAGCTGCTCGGCTGGCGCCTGCTCGATGCCCGTCCGGAGGAGGGCTGGATCAGGCTCGGCTTCGAGGCCAAGCCGGAATTCTGCAATCCGGCCGGCTTCATCCAGGGCGGCATGCTCTCGGCCATGCTCGACGACACCATGGGCCCGGCGGTGCTGGTGATGAGCGAGGGCCGGCTCTACACCACCACCATCAGCATGACGGTGAACTTCCTCACTCCGGCAAGGCCCGGCCCGATCATTGGTGAAGCAAAGGTGACCCAGCTCGGCAAGACAATCGCCTTCGTCGAGGCCAGGCTGATGGCCGAGGACGGCACGCTGCTGGCGACGGCAAGCGCCAGTGAGCGGCTATTGGATGCGGCGAGGGTGGTCAAGTGAAGCGGGCCCGAGCCGCTTTTGAGCGAGCGCATCACGCCCCTGCCCGCGCGTCCTTGCTCACGATCGGCGGCTTGGCGTTCAGCGCTTCCACCTGGAATCCCGCGACGCGCTTGTAATTGGCAGCGATGTCTTCCAGTTCCTTTTGCGACAGCACGTCGGTGACGACCTTGTACCCGTCGGGTGCGCGTTCCTCGACCAGCTGCATCACCTGCTCGGGGCCGTTCTTGCGGTTGAGCAGGACGAGGTCGGTGGTCGCGGGCCGGCGCTCGGCTTCATAGGCGAGCAGGGCGGCTTGCGTCGGGCCATGCGCGAGAATCTCGCGGGTGATGACACGCGCGTCGAGGATCGCCTGCGAGGCGCCGTTCGACCCGATCGGGTACATCGGGTGCGCGGCATCGCCCATCAGCGTGACCTTGCCGAAGGTCCATTGTGCCACCGGATCGCGGTCGACCAGCGGATATTCGTAAGCATGCGGGCAGGCCTTGATCAGCCCGGGCACGTCGAGCCAGTCGAACGTCCAGCTCTCGAACCAGGGCAAGAACTCTTCCAGCCGCGCAGTGCGGTTATAGTCCTCGCGACGCCACTGATAGGTCGGCGGCATGTGGCGCTCCGCGACCCAGTTGATCTGATGGTTGCCGTTGGCATCCGGTTCTTTCGAGATCGGATAGCAGACGAATTTCAGGATCTCGTGACCGGCCATGATCATGGTGCGGCCGGTGAGGAAGGCTTTCGCCGGCGTGACGCCGCGCCAGAGGATGCGGCCGTTCCAGATCGGCGGGCCTTCATCGGGATGGAGCTTTTCTCGTACAGCGGAATGGATGCCGTCGGCGGCGATCAGGATCGCGCCCTCGTAGGTCCCGGCCGCTTTGCCGGTCGCCTTGTCGATGAAGTTGGCGCGCACGCCGTTTGCGGTCTCGGTCCAGCCGGTCAAATGATGGCTGGTGAGGATGTTATCGCGGCCGAGCCGCTCGACCGCGGTGTCGAGCAGGATCTGCTGGAGGGTGCCGCGATGGATCGAGAATTGCGGCCATTTGTAGCCGGCTTCCAGCCCGCGCGGCTCGCTCCAGATCGGCTTGCCGTGCTTGGAAAAATAGGCGAGCTCGCGCGTCCGCACGCCGCTGGCGTCGAGCTTGTCCAGCAGCCCGAGCTCGATCAGCTCGCGCACCGCATGAGGCAGCACGTTGATGCCGACGCCGAGCGGCTTCAGTGCCGCAACGCTCTCGAACACTTTCACGGGAACGCCGATTCCGTGCAGGCTGAGCGCAAGCGTCAGCCCGCCGATGCCGCCGCCGGCGATGAGTACGGTCATGAGATCCCCCTCCGATTGCAGGCGTCTTGGCACAAGCGGGCAGCGGTGGGCAACTGCGAAGAGACTGCGATGCTATGGACCTGGAGGTCTCCAGCCGTTAACTTCCGGTTTTCCCATGAGGTCCGACATGCTCAAGCTCTACTACGCCACCGGCACCTGCGCGCTCGCCACCTACATCACCCTGGAAGAAGCTGGCGCCGACTACGCGGCCGAACGGCTGAGCTTCAAGGACAATCAGCAGAACAGCCCGGACTATCTCGCCATAAACCCGAAGGGCCGGGTGCCGGCGCTGGTGACCGATCGGGGCGTCCTGACCGAGACGCCGGCGATGCTGGCCTACCTCGCGCAAGTGTTCCCCAAGGCGAAGCTCGCGCCGCTCGACGACCCCTTCGACTTTGCCCAGGTGCAGTCGTTCAACTCCTATCTCTGCTCCACCGTTCACATCAACCACGCCCACAAGATGCGCGGCGCGCGCTGGGCGACGGAAGAGAGCTCGTTCGCCGACATGAAGGCGATGGTCCCGAAGACCATGGCCGCCTGCTTCAAGCTCATCGAGCAAAAGATGTTTCGGGGACCCTGGGTGATGGGCGAGCAGTTCACGATCTGCGATCCCTATCTCTACACGCTCTCGACCTGGCTCGAAGGCGACAGTGTCGACATCAACGCGACGCCAAAGATCGCCGACCACTTCAAGCGCATGTCGGACCGCCCGGCCGTCGCAAAGGTGATGGAAGCTCAGAAGGCGTAAGGGCTCTTGTAGGGTGGGTTAGCTGCGCAGATGCGCAAAGCGCATTTGCGCAGCGTAACCCACCGTGCATCGGCAATCGCAACGAAGTTGGTGGACTACGCCTTCGGCTAATCCACCTTACGACCCCTCTCCAATTCCCGTCCCGTCTCCAGCATCAGCCGCCGCAGCCAGATCGAGCCGGGGTCCATCTGCGCGCGGGTCGGATGGAACATGAACTGCTCGTCGATGCCGGGGTCGAGCGGCGGCGTCACCGTGACGAGGCCGAGCTGCTTCGAGAGCGCGGCGATCAGCCGGCGCGGCACGAAGGCGACGAGGTCGGTGCGGGCGGCGACGTGCAGCGCTTCGAGATAGCCCGACACCACCAGCGAAATGTGCCGCTCGATGCCTTCGGTCCGCAGCCAGGTGTCGATGAGATCCTCCGCATTACCGCGGATGATCACGCCGACATGGCGCGCGGCGAGGAAGGTCTCGCGCCGCTTCAGCTTCGCGGCCATGGGGTGGCCGCGCCGGACCGCCAGCGTATCGCTGTCGGTATAGAGCAATTGCCGGTGAAAGCCCTTGAAGGCGTTGCCGATCGAGATCACGAGGTCGATGGTGCGGGCGAACTCGGCGTGGAAGATCGCAGGCCCTCGCCACGGCACGACGTCGATCCGCACGTTGGGCGCGGCCTTCGTCACCTTCTCCATCAAGGGCGGCATCAGCAGCTCGACCGCCAGGTCCGGCATCATCAGGCGGAATTGCCGCTCGCTGCGTGGGGCGTCGAAATCGTCAGGCACGAACAGTCCGCGCACCTGGTCGAGCGCCTGAGCGAGCGGCGCACGTAAGGCTTGGGCTCGCGGCGTCAACTCCATGCGCGCGCCGGTGCGCACCAGCAGCGGATCGCCGAAGATGTCGCGCAGACGTTGCAGGGCGTGGCTGGTGGCCGGCTGCGACAGCCCGATGCGCATGGCTGCGCGGCTGACATTGGCCTCGCGCAGCAGAGCGTCGAGGGCCGTCAACAGATTGAGGTCGAGCGAATGCAAATTCATCAAGCGAATATATCTCATACTCTCTATCGATTTGAAGAATGCTGATGGCCAGACGATGATCTCCGTATCGCCACTCCACGGAGATGCCGTCATGAGCGCTGCCACCAACAAGAAACTGATGCAGGATATCTTCGCCGCTGCCGCCAATCCCGATCCGGCCGCGCGCGATCGCGCCCTGTTCACCGCAAGCCTTGCCGAGGATGCCAAATGGGTCGTGACCGGCCAGTACTCCTGGTCACGCACCTTTTCCGGCAAGGAGGCGATCCTCAACGACCTCCAAGGCTATGTGCGGACCCGCCTGCGCGACCGCACGCGCACCGTCGCGCACCGCTTCATCGCCGACGGCGACATGGTCGTCGTAGAGGCCAAAGGCGATAACGTCACGCCCGAGGGCGTGCGCTACGACAACGACTATTGCCTGGTGTTTCGTTTCGAGAACGGCAAGATCAAGGAAATCCGCGAGTACTGCGACTCGATCCTGACCGAGAAGGCGCTCGGTCCCTTTCCGGAGGCGTCGGTGAGGACTGCGAGCTGAAGGGAATGGGTGCCTCCGCCGGCCGCTTTCGTCGTGCCGAAAGGGCGAGGGGGTGCGGGTCTGGCGAGCGTTCGTCGAGATGGTCGGCGCGAGGCGCGAAAGGTCCCGCGCCCTTGCGCAACTCGTTGCCATGACCGAGCGGGAACTCCTGGACTGCGGGATGACCCGGGCGGAGATCGCCTACGAGCTGCGAAAGCCCCGGCGGCGGAAATAAAGGGGAGGACGGGCCCGCCGCCCTGGGATCCTGGTGGAACTTTTCAGGGCGGCGGACGTTTCTTTCGCTTCCGGGGCAATTGCGCCCCCGACACCGGGCGCGTCTGGAAATTGCATGCTTGTTGGGGTTTCGAACGTTGCGACACAGGTCAACCCCGGCTTCTCTGGATTTCGTGAGCGATTGAGAGATGCGACTGCGGCTGCGCACCGGGAACTCGATGCCGAGGAAGTGTGCCGCGTGGCGGCCACGGCGGCACGGGGTGTGGA
>NZ_JAEMSD010000189.1:11156-11704 GCF_016462955.1 Bradyrhizobium sp.
ACCGTTCTGGCGGGCTACCGCCGTTTTCTCCAAGCCAGCGCCGGCGCGCTGCTGCCGCTCGAAGCCGCCCTCGTCGAGGCGGGTGTCGCCGACCTGTTTCCGGACTGGCCGGAGCGCACGCGCAGTGCCGCGATCGCGGCCGATCTCGGACGGCTCGGCAGCGACGCGCAATCCACCGTCTTGGTTCCGCCGCTCACCCCCAGCGGTATGCTCGGCGCCATGTACGTGCTCGAAGGTTCCCGGCTCGGAGCCAAATTCCTGCTCAGGGAGCTCGCGGACGCCACCGACCCGCGCATCACGCAAGCGACCAGCTATCTCCGCCACGGTGCGGGCAAGCGCCTCTGGCAGAGCTTCCTGTCGACGCTTGAAAGCGAACGGTCCTGCGACGAGGTCGAAGCGATCGCGGGAGCGCGCATCGCCTTCGCCGCGTTCGAGCGGGCGGCGGACCGCGCATGAACGAAGCCGTCAATCTCACCAATTGCGATCGCGAGCCCATCCACGTTCCCGGCAGCGTGCAGCCTTACGGCTTTCTGCTCACGGTGCTCTCC
>NZ_JAEMSD010000190.1:0-2560 GCF_016462955.1 Bradyrhizobium sp.
CCTGCCTGGTCTCGACGCCCAAGGGCATCAGCAACAACTGCCTGAAGGCCGTCGACGATGCGGGGTATCGCTGATGCGCGCGAACGGGCTCACCATCGCGGGACTGGGCATCGCGCTGGGCTTCGTCCTACTCACCGGCATTGCACGCGCGCAGACCCCCGCACCAACCCGCGACGACATCGTCGCCAGGCTGAACCGTTTCGAGCAGGCCGCCGAGATCGATCTTCCCGCCCTGAAGCAGCAGGTGATGGAGCGCGCCAAGACCAGGATCAAGAACGATCCCGGCCCAGTGAACCGGCCCCTGATCGCACCTGACCTCGCCAGGCTGCCCGCCTTCAACGCGCAGATCCAGTTCGACGCCGACACGCCGATCATCCAGCCGGTCTCCTACCAGACCGTCGGCCGCATCGCGGACGCGCTAGTGCACGCCTCACTGCTGCCCTACACGTTCCTGATCGTCGGCCACGTTGAATCAAACTCGAAGACGCGCGAGGCCAATGCGATCCTGAGCCAGCGCCGGGCCGACGCAATCCGCGACGTGCTGGTCAACACGTTCAAGATCTCGACCAAGCGACTGCATCCGATCGGACTCGGCGAGGAGCAGTTTCTCGACCGGGCCAAGCCGACCTCCGCCGTCAACGGCCAGCTGCAGATCATGACCTATGCCAAGCTGCCGGAGGAGGCGCCGCATCCGGCTGCGGCACCTGCGCCTGCGGCGAAAAAACCCGCCAAGAAGCGCTGAGCCGGCGCGGCTTGCGCGTCGACGGAACCTGTTGAAGTCCTGAGCTTTTGTGACCTGTCTCACAGCGCGTCCGCGCGGTTTCGGGCGACAATAGTGCCGGTTTGTGCACCGTCCTATCAGGTGCTATAGCCTCTCTTCGCCCTTCCCCGAACCCGTGCCGCATGAGACCGAAATGGGTGGCTTTTTCCAGCGCCAACTTGCCGTCTACGTCGAGTATCATCGCGATCCCCGGAACACGGCGATGCATGTGGTCGGAATCCTGCTGCTGTTCACCGGCGCCGTACTGCCGCTGACGCTGGTCAAGGTTCCGTTGTTCGGCTTCGACGTCAGCCTGGCGGTGATCCTGGCCGCGCCGGTGCTGATCTATTGGCTCCTGCTCGACGTGGCGCTCGGGCTCGGCATCCTGGCAGTATCGGTCGTGCTATTTGCGGTTGCGACGACCATCGCGTCGCAAGTCGGCACCGCGACGCTGTGGGCGATTTTCGCCGCGCTGGTGGTGCTCGGCCTCGCCGCCCAGACCATCGGCCACAAGGTTTTTGAGGGCCGCGAAGCCTCGCTATTCACATTTCCTTCGCATCTTTTGCTTGGACCGATGTTCGTGATGGCGAAATTATTCATCGCACTGGGCTTCCGTCGCGACCTTGCCGCGATTCTGGCGCCTCTTCCGGCCAATTCCTTTTCGACCCGATAACTCCAAAAGCGAAACAGCAACCTTCTGCATGGCTCTCGTCCTGGTTACCGGTGGCAGTGGCTTCATCGGACATCATCTCGTAGAAGCGCTCTGCGCCCGCGGGCAGCAGGTTCGCGTTCTCGATGTCCGTGCGCCGACAGGAGCGAATGCGGACGTTGAACACGTTCAGGGCTCGGTGCTGGACGGCGCCGCGGTCGATGCTGCGCTCGCCGGTGTCGATCAGGTCTATCACCTCGCAGGCCTGCCCGGCATGTGGGCTGCCGACAAGCACGATTTCCACGAGGTCAATTGCCGCGGCACCGAAATCGTGCTCGGAGCGGCGATGAAGCGCGGGGTGTCGCGGTTCCTGCACTGCTCGACCGAGTCGATCCTGTTCCCCTATTCCGACCTCAAGGGCGTTCCCGCCGAAGAGGCGCTGCAGCCGGCCGAGGCAATGCCCGGTGCCTATACGCGATCGAAGGCGCTTGCCGAGCATCATGCCGCCAAGGCGGCGGCCGCGGGGTTCCCGCTCGTGATCGGCACGCCGACCATGCCGATCGGCGCCGCCGACAACAATCTGACGCCGCCGACCGCGATGCTCTGGTACTTCCTCCAGAAGAAGGTGCAGCCGCATCTCAACTTCCTGGTCAATCTGGTCGACGTCCGCGACGTCGCCCTGGGCCTCGTGCTGACCATGGAACGGGGCCGCCTCGGCCAACGCTACATTCTCGGCGGCGATTGCGTTCCGCTCGGGCGCATCCTGCGCATGATGGCGGTGATGGCGGGCCGCCGGCAGTTTCCAGTCGTCGTGCCCGGCAAGATCGCCGAGCTCTCCGCCATCATGCTCGAATACATCGCCGATCACGTCACGCACCGGCCTCCCAACGGCACCGCCGAGGGCGTCCGCATCGCGCTCGCCGCCAGCGATCTTTCGATCGGCAAGGCGCGCACCGAGCTCGGCTATTCGCCGCGCCCGATCGAACCGGTCTTGCGCGAAACCATCACCCATCTGCTCGCCCGCAACGGACAGCAGGCCTCCGGCGCCATCAAGCATCACGCGCTCTCCTCGCGCGCGAGCTGAAGCCGCCGCTTCAAACGCAAAGAACCTTCATGCCCTTCGATTTCAACAAGCTTCTTTCTGTCGCCTG
>NZ_JAEMSD010000190.1:2570-11693 GCF_016462955.1 Bradyrhizobium sp.
TTTCTGGCCAGCTGGGTCGGCGCCTCGTTCTGGCAGGGGCAGACCAAGAAGCAGGTCATGACGCTGGAGTCGCAGCGCTATCGCCTCCCGATCCTGGTCGGCGGCATCTTGTACACCCCGTTCGTCGCGGAGATCCTGGGCTTGAAGCCGCTCTGGGTGCTCGGCAACACCGGCATCGCGATCGCCGCGATCCTCTCGGCCGGCGGCATCGCCTTCGCCTGGTGGGGCCGGCTGCATCTTGGAAAGTTCTGGTCCAACACCATCACCCAGAAGGAAGACCATCGCGTCATCGACACCGGGCCGTACGGCCTGGTTCGCCACCCCATCTACACCGGGCTGATCTTCGGGATGCTGGTGACGGGCTTCGCGATCGGCTTGGTGACGACAATCCTCGGCGCCATCCTGATCTCGCTCGGCATGTGGCAGAAGGGCCGGATGGAAGAAGTGTTCTTATCCAAGGAACTCGGCGAGCACGCCTACGGCGCCTATTGCCGCCGCGTGCCGATGCTCATTCCGTTCACGTCGGCGCGGTGAAGGCGTAGAATCGCCTCACCCTCGTGTCCCGGACGCGCTGCAGCGTGCAACGCTGCTGCGCAGAGCCGGGACCGAGCGGACAATAGATACAGCGGGAGATGGGCCCCGGCTCTGCAGCGCATGGCGAAGGCGCGCTGCGCAGCGTCCGAGGCACGGCGGCGGCAACCTTGCCTCCGCACGGAACCGCCCTTGCCGACGCCCGTTACCCTCCCGACACCTGCACTGACCGCAGAGCATCGAGCCATGTCGGACGCCTACGATTATTTTCGCGCGCACGCCATCGCCGCCGTCCGCAAAGCGCGGGCGCTGCCGCAAGGCCGCGCCAAGCAGAAGCAGCGCACGGTGGCGCGGGTCTACCACCTGCTGTCCAGGGAGGCGGCGTTGGCGCCGAACATCCAGCACCTGGATGATTTTCGCGCGGCACGGCGGCTGGAGCGGCAGGTCGGCCGCTAATTTCCCTCCATGCAAATTTGATCGGCTGCCATTCCGCGAGATTGTTCCCCCGGCGCGCCGCACAGGTTGACGTCTTCCCCGCCAGCCAGTTGGATGCGCGCGCATACAGGGGCCTCTCATGTCATTTTCCAGCATCTTTGCGCAGTTCGTTGCGCTTCTCGGCGCCATCGCACTGCAATGGCGAAAGTTGTCGGGCACCGAGCCGGCGCCGGCCTGGGGCGACAAGCCGGCAATTCCGCAAGCGAAGCCGCAAGGCGCGATCCCGACCCTGAAGATGCCGACGGCGCGCGGCTGGCGCGAGGGACAGAAGCCCACGACCGCGCCCGGGCTCGCGGTCAATGCGTTCGCGACGGGTCTCGACCATCCGCGCTGGATCGAGGTGCTGCCCAACGGCGACGTGCTCATTGCGGAAGCGACGCAGATCGCCGGTCCGCCGCGCAGCGTGTTTCACTATGCGATGCAGGCGACGATGCGGCGCGCCGCGGCGCTCGGCGTGTCCGCCGACCGCATCACGCTGCTGCGCGACAAGGATGGCGACGGCGTCGCGGAGATTCGCGGCGCGTTCATGGAGAAGCTCAGCCAGCCGTTCGGCATGGCGTTGGTCGGCAACACCTTCTATGTCGGCAACACCGACGGCGTGATGGCGTTTCCCTATGTCGCGGGCGCCGATCGCATCACCGCGCCGGGCAAGCGGCTCACCACGTTCAAGCCGGGCGGACACTGGACGCGCAGCCTGCTCGCAAGCCCCGACGGCAGGAAGCTCTATGCCGGCGTCGGCTCGCTCAGCAACATCGCCGAGATGGGCATGGAGGTCGAGCAAGGCCGCGCCGCGGTCTACGAGCTCGACCTCGTTGCCGGCACGCATCGCATTTTCGGCGCCGGCCTGCGCAATCCCGTGGGCCTCGCCTGGGAGCCGAACACGAATGTGCTGTGGACCGTCGTCAACGAACGCGACGGCTTGGGCGACGAGACCCCGCCGGATTATCTCACCTCCGTGCGTGACGGCGGCTTCTATGGCTGGCCCTATTGCTACTGGGGCCAGACTGTGGACGATCGCGTACCGCAGGATCCGGCGATGGTCGCCAAAGCTCTGCAACCGGACTACGCGCTCGGCGGCCACACCGCTTCGCTCGGCCTGTGCTGGATGCCCGCCGGCACCCTGCCCGGCTTCGGCGACGGCATGGTGATCGGCCAGCACGGCTCGTGGAATCGCAGCAAGCTGTCTGGCTACAAGCTGGTGTTCGTCCCGTTCGCAAACGGCAAGCCCTCCGGACCCGGTCGCGACATCCTGTCGGGCTTCCTGTCTCCGGACGAGAAGGAATCCTACGGCCGCCCGGTCGGCGTCACGATCGGCCCCGACAAGAAGTCGCTGCTGATGGCCGACGACGTCGGCAACGTGATCTGGCGCGTGACGGGGGCGTGAGTAGAGATAGAGGCCCAGTGGCTCTCGTGTCCGCTCCATCATCCTGAGATGCTTCGTTTGCGATGCGAACGCATCGCAAGCACCTCGGGATGACGGGGATAGGGCACACGCCGTCGGGCCAATCGAGCGTCAACTCATCACGTCCCCACGCACAGCGTAGCGCGCTGTTTTTGCAGCAGGGCGATCACGGAGAGCGCGGTGATGAGTCCGGTCTTGGGATTCTCGGACGGGATGTTCTCGATGCCCATCGAGAAGCGAGCGGAATCCGCCTCGACCTCGATGCGGTGAACGTTGCGCGTCACGGTGGGGTCGGCCCAGACCTGGATCTGGGTGCGATCGGGCCCGATGCCCGCCAGCGCCAATGCAACGGCGACGTTGACGTTGGCCGGAAAGCCCTTCGCCGCCTCGCGCGCGCTGCCCTCGAACAGCTTGAGCGGCTCGCGCAGGTTGTTGATGTCGATCTTGTTCTGCACGATGAACGGCGCGCCCTTCAGGCCGTCGATCGGCTTGCGCGTCACCATCTTCACCGAATGAATGGTGCCGATCGCGGCGGCGTTGACGGCATCCAGACCGATCAGCGCGCCGGTGGGCACGAGGATGCGGCCGCCATTGGCGCGGGCTAGGTCGACCAGGTCGAAATTGTCGAGCAGGCCGCCGACGCTGACCACGACCGCGGACTTGCCGCGCTTCACGGCAGGCTCGACGATCGCGCGCAGCTGGCTGCTCGGCGCGCATTCGACAACGATGTCGGCGGCATCGCCGAGCTGGTCGATCGGCAGCACCGACGGCGGACGACGAAGGCCGCCGATGAAAGCCTGATGCTTGGCGGGATCGCGCACGGCGACCGCGGACAGCGTCAATCCTTCGATGCCCTGATCGAGCGCAGATGCGATTTTGGTGCCGATCGAGCCCAGCCCGGCAATGGCCACCCGCAATTCATTCAATGCTTTCCGCTCCGTCATCGCGCCCTGCTATCTCGTTGGACCGATAACATAGCGCATCGTCCTCTGCCGAAGCCAGCCGTGGCCGCATGCGGCTAGCGGCGAACAGCCTTACTTCCGCGACGTCGCCGGGGCCACTTGAGGCGTTGCCATTGCGGCGGCCGGCTCGGGCGGGGTCAGATGACGGGGGACGATGATGGTCTGGCCGGGCGTCAGTTGCGCATTTTCCGGCAGCGAGTTGCTCTGCGCCAGCGTCCACAGCGGCACGCGATTGGCTGCGGCGATGCTCTCCAGGGTGTCGCCGCGGCGCACCGGCACGCGCACGCCGCTGTCCCACAACTCGACCAGCGTATCCGCCGGCACCAGATAGCGCAGCGGCACGGCATCGGCCTGGGTCTGCGGCGGAATGCGCGGCAGCTGCGTGACCATCTCGACGATCTGGCGATGGATGTCGTCGGACTTCTCGATGTTGATGTGGCTGACGCGCGCGTTCTGCTTAAGGTCGTAGCTGGCGTAATGGCCGCGGAAGCCTGGGACCGCCACGACGTCGCCGCCGCCGAGCACGCTATCGGACAGGAAGATGTTGATGAAGCGCTCGACGTTGAGGGGCACGTCACCCGTTGCCTGCGCAGGATCGATGGCGATGACGAGGCTGATCGGGACGTTCTCCTTGGCCGCCATCTCGGAGATGATGATCGAGCACAGCCCGCCCATGGAATGCCCGATCAGCACGATCGGTGCCGGCGATTCCTTGTAGCTCGAGATGGCGCGATCGCCGATCCACCGGCAGATGGTGAATTCGTAGACGTTGGCCGAGAAGCCGGCCTTCGTTAGCTTCTCTTCGAGCCGATCCATGCCGGTCGAAAAGATGGGACCCATGGCGCCGCGGAACAGGTAGATTTTCGGCGGGGACAATGGCTCGAACGGCGGAGGCGGGGGCGGCGCAGCGGGAACGGCCGCGCTGGTCTTGGACTTGGCTGGTGCGGCAGCGGCCGTGCCGGTGCCGAAGGCGAGCAGCGCAACCGCTGCCAGCACGAGGAGCCGCCTCAAATCAATCATCAGTTCAGCAGTCCCACCCACGAGAGGCAGAGGCCTCCCCTGACTCGCTTAGTGGCGTCCGATTTGGCGGATTTTGGGGCGCGGAACTGGAACGCGACGCACCGCGGCGCGCATCAAGACTCTGTGACCTGCGGGGTGGGCCGCTTCCGACCATTACTGCCTGCTCTTCAGCCGGCTGCGATGCGCCGCCTGCTTGGCGCGGTTGCCGCAGACCGCCATGACGCACCAGCGGCGCGCGCGCCTGTGGGTATGGTCGGCGAACAGCATCGTGCAGTTATGGCCCTCGCATGCCTTCACGTGGGAGAAGTCCTCCTCGCAGACGAATTTGGCCAAGGCTTCACCGACCGGCAGCAGCAGTGATTCCGACGATCGCCAGCGCCGCATCCCCTGCAGTGAAAGACCGTCCTCACTGTGGCGAGGCACGATTTGCAGGAAGGCCTCATCGCGCTCCAGGAGGCTGTTCAAGGGGCCGAGCTCGCGCAGCGCCTTCGCGGTCAGCGGCCGGCCTGCATGCTCCAGGACAAATCCCCTGAACCACTCGCGCAAGGCGCGCGCCTGATCTGCGACCTTGTCCAGTTCGCCCGGCTTCGCGCCCGCCCGGAATGCGTGCAGCTCATCCGCGGGCACCAGCTTCGCCTGCTCCAGCCAGTCGATCAGGCCATCGCCATCGTCGATCCAGTCGATCGGCGTATCGACCGGTGTCGCCACCGAATTGAGGAAATCAAGACCCGGCGAGTCGGCAATGAACATGGCGGGCGGACGGTTCATATGCGGGTCCTTGGCTCGCATGAGACACGCAATAGTAACCTGTAAAATAGCATTTGACAAGTTACTGACGCTCTGTAACCTGATATCAGGCTTTCAGCAGGTTACTGAGATTGGAGACAGCCATGGCCCTGACAACCTACCGCACCGCCGACGTCGACGGCTTCAAGGTGTTCTATCGCGAAGCCGGCCGCCGAGGCGCGCCGAAGCTCCTGCTGCTGCACGGTTTCCCAAGCGCCGGTCACATGTTCCGCGACCTCATCCCGCTGCTTGCCGACAAATTCCACCTCGTCGCGCCCGACCTTCCCGGCTTCGGCCAGTCGGACATGCCTGCGCGCGAAAGCTTCCACTACACTTTCGACAACGTCGCGCAGGTGATCGAGCGCTTCACCGAGGTCATCGGCTTCGATCGCTTCGCGGTCTACGTTTTCGACTATGGCGCGCCGACCGGCTTCCGACTTGCGCTGCGTCACCCCGAACGGATCACCGCGATCATCTCGCAGAACGGCAACGCCTATGAGGACGGCCTCAGCGACGGCTGGACTCCGATCAAGGCCTATTGGCAGGATCCCTCTCCCGCCAACCGCGAAGCCTTGCGCGGCTTCCTCACGCCGGAAGCGACGCGCTGGCAGTACACGCATGGCGTCTCGGACCCGGCGACCGTGTCGCCGGATGGCCAGAACCTCGACAATTTCTACCTGGCGCGACCGGGCTCGGACGACGTGCAGCTAGACCTGTTCGGCGACTACAAGAGCAACGTCGCGCTCTATCCCGCCTTCCAGGATTATTTCCGCAAGCACAAGCCGCCATTCCTGGCGGTCTGGGGCAAGAACGATCCGTTCTTCATCCCGCCCGGCGCCGAGGCGTTCAAGCGCGATAATCCCAATGCCGTGGTGCAGTTCTTCGACACCGGCCATTTCGCGCTGGAGACGCATGCGATGGAGATCGCAGAGAGCATTCGCAAGTTCTTGAGCTGACGATGAACGTGCGCAGCGACGGGCTCCCGATCTGCGCGCCCACCGGCCATGGCCGATAGACAGAGCCGCAACCAGCCGGTCGCTGGCCGGAACTTTAGTTTCTCGCAGGCGCCGTAGCCGCCGCCGCGCGAGCGGGCCGCGGTACGCCGGGTTCGGCGACTCGCGCTGCCGGCGCGCGCGAGCGCATGATCGCGGCGTCGATCTCGGCGATGACACGGCGCTGGATCGCCTCGTTCTTGTCGATGGAGATGTGGCCGACGCCGGTGCCGCGGACGTCGACATTGTCGAGCTTGCCGCGGAAGCCGTTCGCAGCCCGCACCGGCTCGCCGGGACCATCACCGATGTAGATGTTGATGTAGCGTTCGGCACCGGTCGAGAGCTTGGTCTTGAAAACGGAATCGAGGCCGATCGCGAGCTTCACGGGCACGCCGAGCTGGTTGAGCTTGGCGATCATGTCCGGCAGCGTGGTCGCGCCGGAGGAATGGCCGACCAGGACGATGGTCTTGAGTCGGCCGGCCCTGTAGGCGGCGGCCGCTTCATCGGCGAGCGAGGACCAGGACACGAAGTTGGCGACGGTCACCGGGATGCCCTGCGCCTGCAGCCGGGCGCCGATGGTGTCGAGCCCGAGCGAGAAGATGTTGAGCACGCCGCGGAGCAGGTAGACATGCGTGGTTGCCACCGCGGCCTGGCTCGGCGCGGCCCTGGCGGTGGTCGGGCTGATGGCAACAGCTGACAGCAGAAGCAGGCCCATCGCCCACATGCGAAGGGCTGACGACTGGCTGGCGCCGGCGGTGTGACGGCCGTTCGGTCTCATCGATGCTTTCCCTGGGGACAATACGCTTCGCGATTGGGCGGAATCGTAGCCATGGCCCGCTCGCAGACGCAACAAAGAGCCGCGTGAGCGACAATCTTAGCAGCAAGCCGTGACCATCGCGCAACACCTGCCCGAAACATGCCATTGAAGGGCCTGTTTTAGGACCATTTTTCTCCGGGGAATTGCGGGCCGGCAACGGCGTTCCTATTTCAGGGCTCCGCTGACCTGCTCTCCGGACAGGCTCGGCCTCCCCTCCCCCACCCATCCTGCCTTGCGGCCATCATGTCTTCCATCATTTCCGTCGCCAATTTGTCGAAGGCCTACGGGTCCGGCTTCAAGGCGCTCAAGAACGTCAATCTCGACATCAAGCGCGGCGAGATCTTTGCGCTGCTCGGGCCCAACGGCGCCGGCAAGACCACGCTGATCTCGATCATCTGCGGCATCGCCAATCCGACGGAAGGCCGCGTCCTCGTCGGCGACGAGGACATCCAAACATCCTACCGCAAGGCACGCTCGCTGATCGGCCTCGTGCCGCAGGAACTGCACACGGACGCTTTCGAAAGCGTGTGGGCGACCGTAAGCTTTTCGCGCGGCCTGTTCGGCAAGCCGAAGAACCCTGCGCACATCGAGAAGGTGCTGAAGGACCTCTCGCTGTGGGACAAGAAGGACAACAAGATCATCACGCTCTCCGGCGGCATGAAGCGCCGCGTGATGATCGCGAAAGCGCTGTCGCACGAGCCGCAGATCTTGTTCCTGGACGAGCCCACTGCGGGCGTCGACGTCGAGCTGCGCAAGGGCATGTGGGAGGTGGTGCGCGGCCTTCAGCAGTCCGGCGTCACCATCATCCTCACCACGCACTACATCGAGGAAGCCGAGGAGATGGCCGACCGCATCGGCGTCATCAACAAGGGCGAGATCGTGCTGGTCGAGGACAAGACCACCCTGATGCAGAAGCTCGGCAAGAAGCGGCTGACGCTGCATCTGCAGAACAAGGTCACGTCGCTGCCGGAGAGCCTCAGCCATTACGAGCTCGAGCTCTGCGACGGCGGCGCGACGCTGGTCTACGACTACGACACCCAGGGCGAGCGCACCGGCATCACCAGCCTGCTCGGCGATTTGCGCACCGCCGGCATCCGCTTCAACGACCTCGACACGACGCAATCGTCGCTCGAGGACATCTTCGTCGACCTCGTGAGGACGTCATGAACCACCACGCCATCCGCGCCATTTATCTGTTCGAAATGGCGCGCACCTGGCGCACGCTGCTGCAAAGCATCGTCTCGCCGGTGGTTTCGACCTCGCTGTATTTCGTGGTGTTCGGCGCGGCGATCGGCTCGCGCATCACCGAGGTCGAGGGCGTCAGCTACGGCACCTTCATCGTGCCGGGCCTGATCATGCTCTCGGTGCTGACACAGAGCATCGCCAACGCCTCGTTCGGCATCTACTTCCCCAAATTCTCAGGTACAATCTACGAGATCCTGTCGGCGCCGATCTCCTATTTCGAGATCGTGCTCGGCTATGTCGGCGCCGCCGCGACGAAATCGATCATCCTGGGCCTGATCATCCTGGCAACTGCGGGCCTGTTCGTGCCGCTGCACATCCAGCATCCCATCTGGATGCTGACCTTCCTGGTGCTGACGGCGGTGACGTTCAGCCTGTTCGGCTTCATCATCGGCATCTGGGCCGACGGCTTCGAGAAGCTGCAGATGATTCCGATGCTGGTGGTGACGCCGCTGACCTTCCTCGGCGGCAGCTTCTACTCCATCGACATGCTGCCGCCGACCTGGCGCACGGTCGCGCTGCTCAATCCGGTCGTCTATCTTATCTCGGGATTCCGCTGGAGCTTCTACGAGATCGCCGACGTCAACGTGTCCGTCAGCATCTGCATGACGCTGGCGTTCCTGGCGATCTGCATGGTCACGATCTGGTGGATTTTCCGCACCGGGTACCGGCTGAGGAATTGACCAGCGCCCACATCCCGGATGCGACGACGTTGCAGTCCGGAATGAGCGCGGACTCATCGGTAACAACGGAAGCGGTGATGCCGGTCGTAATAGCCGCGGCAGCCGCGGCGATAATGACGGTGGGGAATGCCGAGCGCCCCCTCGACCGCGCCGACTGCGCCTTCTGCCTGCTGCTCGTGAAGCTGGGCGCGGC
>NZ_JAEMSD010000657.1 GCF_016462955.1 Bradyrhizobium sp.
GGTCCCGGGCGTGATAGCGATCGAACGCTGCAGCCAGGGCAATGCCTCCTCAAAGCGTCCCATCAAGGCGTAGGTCATGCCCGCGCCGAGCAGCCAGGTCCAGCGCGAGGCCTGCGGCGTGTCGTAACGATCGGCTTGCAGGAACGTCGCGAGCGCATCGTCGAAGCGGCCGAGATAGACCTGCCCGAGGCCGATCAGATAGAGCGCAGATCCATTCCACGGATCGAAGCTCAAGGCCTTGGCGCAGGTGACGAGACTTTCCACGAAATGGTTGGTCGCGCTGAGGAAGCGGCAATAGGCCTCCAGCACGGCAATCGAATTCGGCCTCGACCGTAGCGCCTGCTCGAGCGTCGCGTTGGCCCTGGCCTCCACTGCAACGGCCTCCTCCGGGCTGAACCAGACCATCTGGATGCCGCGCATCTGCAGCGAAGCGAGCGCAACCGCGACCTCGAGATTATCAGGATCATCGCTGAGGGCCTTCTGCAGCATGGCCTGTGCTGCGCCAAAACGCTCGCGCGTGGTCTGGTTGATCGATGCGAGCGCCTGCTCGACGACGACCTTGTCGCCCCCGGCCGACGTGCCGGCGACTGTGGCGCGCGGCACACGCGACTCCAGAATTTCATTGAGACGGCGCGCAAGCCCGTGACCGACGCCGGCGACAAGTCGCGACTGCGCGAGCTGCGCATCCATCTCCTCCCCACCGACCGACGTTGCGACGACCGACTGGACCTCGCCGGTCGCAGCCTTGATGATCCGCGCGCGCAGCGTCCAGGACCGGTCGCGACGCTCCAGTTCGCCGCGCAGCTCGTAATCGGATGACGCGGCGGACGCAGCAGCGCCGGCGCCGCCCTTGGCCGCCAATCGCGGCGCAACCACGCTGATGTTCTGGATCTTGGCAAAACCATCGGTGAGGCGCGCGGTGACCTCGGCAGCCATCGCCGCGCCGTGCGCATCGTTGCTCTCGTCGACGATCGGCATCACCGCGAGCCTCGGCGGCGTTCGCTTGAAGAGGAGATCCGGCTTCAGCACGGGCGCAGCAACCGCAAGCCCCATGACGATCACGAAGAGCCCGGCTACAGCGGCAACCGTAGCCTTGCGGCTCAAGCCGAACATGGCGCGCTGCGGCCTCACAGCAGCGACCTCGGCCGGTGGCAGGGGCACAACCCCGCCGGTCGGATGCGGCCTCGTCCCCTTGGCCTGCGCCGGATCGGCGGCGGGAGCTGCCACGACCTCCGTCGCCAGCAGATAGCCGCCGCCGGAGGCGAGCTTGATCAGCTGCCGCCGCTCGTCGCCGAGGGCGGTGCGCAGCTCGCGGATGCACTGGAACAGGCTGTCCTCACCGACATGGACGTTCGGCCAGACCGCCTCCATGAGCTCCTGCTTGCTCAGCACCCGTCCGCCGCTGGTGGCGAACAGTCGAAGCATCTCGAAGGTCTTGGGCCGGAGCTTGATCGGCGCGCCATCGGCCCCGCGCAGCTCCGCGCGCTGCTGGTCCAGCTCGAAGCCGGCGAAACGAAGCAAGCTATCCCCCAAAGCGTCTCCCAAGGCGGCTCATATAGCGGAAGTCTGCCGAAATTGCCCGAAAATCGGGCCTGAAACGCAAATATCAGAAACTTTCAGAAATGAGCCAACCCCTTATCAGGACACCCTTCCCGCCCCGATGCCAAGAATCCGGTCGAGGACTCGTGATTGTGCGCCGGGGGAATTGGTGAGGACGAGGAAAGATTATTTCAACGCGAGCGGCCGCCTGCGCACCGCCTTGCTGACGTCGTCTGCGCTAGCCCTGGCCTGGGCGCTGCCGGCCACGCCGGCGCGCGCGCAGGATGCGACCTGGCTGGCCTCGCCAGGGACCAACGTCTACGGCGTCGGCGCCAACTGGGACACCGGCACAGTGCCGACCGGAACCGCGTATTTTGGCGCGACGAACACCAACAACCTGTGGATGAGCTCCGCCGTGACAATGGGCGGTTGGACGTTCAATGCGGGCGCACCGAATTACACTTTTGAGAACAGTGGCGAACTCAACTTCACGGGTGCCGGCATTACCGTCAATGGCGGAAGCGTCGCCATCGCAAACGACCTTTTCCTGAATTTCTACAACGCCAGCACGGCCAGCAGCGCCGCCATCGTCAATGTCGCCGTCAACGCCTTTACGACTTTCCACGACGCCAGCTCGGCTGGCACCGCCTCCATCACCAACCAGGTGGGCCTTTTTTTCGAGGACTCCAGCACGGCCGGCAGCGCCTCCATCCTCAATGGCGGGCTCTTTCAATTTTTCAACACCAGCTCGGCAGGAACCGCCACGATCACCAACAGCGGCGGTCTATATTTCTTCGACAACAGCACCGCCGCTGGCGCCACCATCACCGCCAGCGGCGGTGTGTATTTCGCCAACAGCAGCACGGCCGGAAATGCCGCCATCACGACCGACTACACCCTGTCTTTCAGCGATAACAGCACGGCCGGGACTGCCGCCATCACCAACAACGTCGGAGGCTTGGTCGATTTCTCGACCACGACGGGACTCAACGGCGACCACAAGATCAGCGCCGGCTCGATCGCGGGCGCCGGCTCCTACAATCTCGGTGCCAACGAGCTGACCGTCGGCTCCAACAACATCTCGACCGAAGTGAGCGGAATCATCGCAGGCACCGGCGGCTCGCTGGTCAAGACCGGCACCGGCACACTGAAGCTGTCGGGCAGCAACACGTTCAGCGGCGGCGTCACGCTCAGCTCGGGCACACTGGGGCTCGCCAACAACAATGCGCTCGGCACCGGCATGCTGACGACCTACGGTGGGACTGTCGCCTATGCCGATGGCGTCACAATCGGCAATGCGATCGACCTCCGCGGCAGCACGACGTTCGACATCGCGGCCGGCAGCGCGACGCAGGCCGGCGCCATTGGGCAAACCGGCGGCGCGTTCGGCATCGTCAAGACCGGCACGGGCACGCTGACCCTGTCCGGCAACAACGCGTTCACAGGCGGCGTCACGCTCAACGCCGGCACGCTGCGGCTCGCCAACAACAATGCGCTCGGCGCGAACGTGCTGACGACATACGGCGGAACGGTCGCCTATGCCGATGGCGTCACAATCGGCAATGCGATCGACCTTCGCGGCAGCACGACGCTCGACGTCGCCACCGGCGGCGCCACCCAGGCC
>NZ_JAEMSD010000191.1:0-5880 GCF_016462955.1 Bradyrhizobium sp.
CCTCGCGCGCGACCACGCCGAGCTTCGGCCGGCCGCGCCCGCGCGGCTCGGCGGGGGCTTCGGGGGCCTCGACCGGCGGCATAAGCTCCGCCAGCCGCGCCAGCACCGCGCGATCGTCGCCGCGCAGGTCGAAATCGATCGAGCGCCCGGTTCCGTCGTCGAAGATGACGATCGGCTCTGCCAGCGGCTGCGTCGCCCGTTTCACCGCGAGCGCGACCTCGCCCGCCGTGCCGGAGGCCAGCCGGCGCTGGCCGGCGAAAGCTGTGTAAGTCCCTTGCATTGGAATCATTGCCATATTGATCGTGTTGCCAGCTTAATACCCGGGTAAATTATTCGCGTCAATATACCCGGGTGAAAATATCCGTAGTGACGGCTCGACAATGTGGTCCCGGGCTGGCACGAACGCCCCGGCCAATCGACCACGCCAAGCGCCAAGGACACGACGATGCTGACCGTTCACCACCTCAACAATTCCCGCTCGCAGCGCGTGCTGTGGCTGCTCGAGGAGCTGGGCGTTCCCTACGAGATCGTGCGCTATCAGCGTCAGCCGGACATGCGCGCACCGAAAGAGCTGCGCGCGATCCATCCGCTCGGCAAGTCGCCCGTCATCACCGACAACGGCAACACCATCGCCGAATCGGGAGCGATCATCGAATATCTCATCGCAACCTACGGCGACGGCCGGCTGATCCCGCCGCTGAACACGCCGGAGCGACTTCGTTACACCTATTGGCTGCACTATGCGGAGGGATCCGCGATGCAGCCGCTGCTGCTCAAGCTGCTGTTCACGCTGATGCCGAAGCGCGCGCCCGCGCTGCTCCGGCCGCTGGTGCGCAAGGTCTGCAACCAGGCGCTGACCGCGCTGGTCAATCCGCAGCTCAAGCAGCACATGGACTATTGGGAAGGCGAACTCGGCAAGAGCGAATGGTTCGCCGGCAGCGCGTTCACCGCAGCCGACATCCAGATGAGTTTTCCGCTGGAAGCCGCGCAAGCGCGCGGCGGGCTCGAGCAGGGCCACCCCAGGGCGATGGCGTTCCTGGAGCGCATCCATGCCCGGCCGGCCTATGCGCGCGCGTTGGAGAAGGGCGGGCCGTACCAGGTGGGACGGTAAGCCGGCTGTCGCCCGGCAACGACGCGGTTACTGCCCAGCCGCCTCCGCGCCGCGCGTGCGCGGATCGGCGGCGCCGAGCATCCCGTTCGGCGTCACCAGAATCGAATTGGCCGATGTCTGTCCCATCGGCTCGACGACGGCGTGGCCCATCGTCTTCAGCTCGCGGAGCACGTCGTCGGGAAAGCCGCGCTCGACGCGCACCTCGTCCGGCATCCATTGATGGTGCAGCCGCGGCGCAGCGACCGCGGCGGCAACGTCCATCCCATAGTCGAGCACGTTGACGACCACCTGAAGCACGGTCGAGATGATGCGGCTGCCGCCGGGCGAGCCCGTCACCAGCACCGGCTTGCCGTCCTTGAGCACGATGGTCGGCGACATCGACGACAGCGGCCGTTTGCCCGGCCCGGGCAGGTTCGCCTCGAAGCCGACAAGGCCGTAAGCATTGGACGCGCCGACGGCCGCGGTGAAATCGTCGAGCTCGTTGTTGAGCAGCACGCCGGTTCCGTCGGCGACGAGGCCGACGCCGTAGCTGAAGTTCAGCGTATAGGTGTTGCTGACCGCGTTGCCGCGGGCGTCGACCACGGAGAAATGCGTGGTGTTGCTGCCTTCGCGCGGCGCGGGGACCGCGGACACGAGTTCCTTCGACGGCGTGGCGCGCTCGGCGGACATGGTCGCGCGCAGCTTGGCGGCGTAATCCTTCGCGGTCAGCCTGTCGGTCGGTGCGTCGACGAAGGCGGGATCGCCGAGAAAGCGCGCGCGGTCGGCGTAGGCGCGCTTCATCGATTCGATCAAGAGATGCAGCGATGCCGCCGATCCCTGCGACAAATCGGCGAGCTGAAATCCTTCGAGGATGTTGAGCGTCTCGACGAGTACCACGCCGCCTGACGACGGCAACGGCATCGAGACGATGTCATAGCCGCGATAGGTGCCGCGTACCGGCGTGCGGATTACGGCCTGATAGGATTGCAGGTCGGCCGGCGTCATGATCCCGCCGGCGTCGGTCACGGCTCTGGCGAGCTTCTCCGCAACCGGCCCCTCGTAGAAGCCGCGCGGGCCTCGGGCCGCGATCACCGTCAGCGTTTCGGCAAGATCGGCCTGCACGAGCCGGTCGCCGGCGCCTAGCGGCGTGCCGTCGGGCCGCGAGAAGATCCTGGCCGAGGAAGGCCAGCGTGCCAGCCGCCGGTGCCAGCTCGGCAGCGTATCGGCGATGTCATCGCTGACGACGAAGCCGTCGCGCGCGAGCGCGATGGCGGGTGCGAGCAGTTGCGCCAGCGTGAACCGGCCCGAGCCGTATTTGTCCAATGCCAGGGCCAGGCCCGCGACGGTGCCGGGCACGCCGATGCCGAGCGCTGAATCGCGTGATTTTGCCGTGTCGGGCTTGCCGTCCGCGCCGAGGAAGATCTGCGGCGTGGTCGCGGCCGGCGCGGTCTCGCGATAGTCGATCGCGATGTCTTCGTTGCGGTCGGCGGAATGGATCACCATGAAGCCGCCGCCGCCGATGTTGCCGGCGCGCGGGTAGGTCACCGCCATCGCAAAGCCGGTCGCAACCGCCGCATCGACGGCATTGCCGCCGCGCCGCAGGACATCGGCGCCGATCTGCGCGGAGAGCTTCTCCTGCGCCACCACCATGCCGTGCTCGGCGGCGACCGCCCGAACCATGTCGCGCGCGGGCGGAACATAGCCCTGCCGTGCATCCTGCGCGGTCGCCGGCGCAAATCCTAACGCCAGGGTGGCGATGACGGCGAAGAATGTCCGCCGTGTCGAATGTGACGACATCATCAAAACTTTCCGCCGGAGCCCCGGGCCGGTTCACAGGCCTCGTTGCAATGCTATACGGTTCGCGCCAGAGAGCCAAAAACTGTTCGTGATGAGGACTGCGTGATGACGACGATCGCCCCGGATGCGCGCGTGGCCGGCGCGCAGCGGTCCTATCCGCCGCGCGCCGCCGTCGTCAGCTGGATCTTCTTCGATTGGGCTGCGCAGCCATATTTCACCCTGATCACGACCTTCGTGTTCGCACCCTATTTCGCGACCAGCGTTGCGCCAAATCCCGCCACCGGCCAGTCGCTGTGGGCTTTTGCGACGGCGGCGGCGGGCCTTGCAATCGCGCTGCTGTCGCCGGTGCTGGGGGCCATCGCGGATGCATCGGGCCGCAGGAAACCATGGATCGCGGGTTTCGGCGCGGTGCTGGTGCTGGCCTCCTGCACGCTGTGGATCGGTAGGCCCGGCGATGTCGCCGTCATTCCGTTGCTGCTCACCGCGGTTGCGCTCGCCAGCGTCGGTGCCGAGTTCGCCACCGTTTTCAATAATGCGATGATGCCGACCTTGGTGCCGCGGGAGCGGATCGGCCGGCTTTCCGGCACCGGCTGGGCCACGGGCTATATTGGCGGGATCGTCAGCCTGATCATCGTGCTCGGTCTTCTCGCGGCCAATCCCGAGACCGGCCGAACGCTGCTCGGCCTCACGCCGCTGTTCGGGCTGGATCCCGTCGCGCGTCAGGGCGACCGTGCCGCCGGGCCGCTGACCGGGCTGTGGTTTATCATCTTCGTGACGCCGATGTTCCTGTTCACGCCGGACTACCCCGCCAAGCGCCCGCTGCGCGAGGCACTCCATGAGGGTCTGTCGGAGCTCAAACAGTCGATCAGGAGTCTGCCGAAGCAGAAGTCGCTCGCGGCATTCCTGCTCGCCAACATGATCTACACCGACGGTCTGGTGTCGCTGTTCGCCTTCGGCGGCATCTATGCCGCGGGCACTTTCGGCTGGCACACGATCCAGATCGGCACGTTCGGCATCATGCTTGCGATCGCCGGTGCATTCGGCGCATGGTTCGGCGGCAAGCTGGATGATCGTCTCGGGCCGAAGCGCGTCGTTGCCGGCAGCCTCCTGGTCCTCTTGTTGTCCGTGGCGGCGATCCTGCTGGTCGACAAGGATAGCGTGTTGTTCGTCAAGGTCGCGCCGCCGCAGCCGGGCGCGGGCTTGTTCTCGAGCGCCGCCGAGCGGGCCTATCTCGTGCTGGGCTGCTTGATCGGCGCGGCCGGCGGCCCGCTCCAGGCCGCCTCCCGCACGCTGCTGATCCACCTCGCACCGAAGGATCGCATCGCGCAGTATTTCGGCCTGTTCGCGCTGACCGGGAAGGTGACGTCCTTCATCGGCCCGCTCCTGATCGGCATGATCACGGCGGTGACCGCGAGCCAGAAGGCGGGCATGGCCGTGCTGGTGGTGTTCTTCGTCGCGGGGCTAGCGCTGTTGATGCGGGTGCGGGAGTAGCATCCCCCTCGTCAATTCCGGGGCGCGCCACGCGGCGCGAGCCCGGAATCACGGCAAGCTCAGTGCCTGAAGTGCCGCGTGCCCGTGAACACCATGGCGATGCCGTGCTCGTCGGCGGCCTTGATCACCTCGTCGTCGCGCATCGAGCCGCCGGGCTGCACCACCGCGGTGGCGCCGGCTTCGATGCAGGCGAGCATGCCGTCGGCGAACGGGAAGAACGCATCCGACGCCACGACCGAGCCCTTGGTGAGCGGCTCGGCAAGCTTCAGTTCATTGGCGGCATCCAGCGCCTTGCGCGCCGCGATCCGCGCCGAATCCACCCGGCTCATCTGGCCCGCGCCGATGCCGACGGTGGCGAGATCCCTGGCGTAGATGATGGTGTTGGACTTGACGTGCTTGGCCACGCGGAACGCGAATTTCAGGTCGCGCATTTCCGCATCGGTCGGCGCGCGCTTGGTCACGACCTTGAAGGTCATGTCGTCGACCACGGCGTTGTCGCGGCTCTGCACCAGCAGGCCGCCGGCGACCGTCTTGGCGGTGAGGCCCGGTGCACGCGGGTCGGGCAGGCTGCCGGCGAGCAGCAGGCGCAGGTTCTTCTTGCCGCCGATGATGGCGATTGCCTCTTCGCTGGCATCGGGCGCGATGATGACCTCGGTGAAGATCTTGGTGATCTCGCGCGCGGTGTCGGCGTCAAGCGGACGGTTCATCGCGATGATGCCGCCGAATGCGGACGTGGAATCGCAGGCCAGCGCCCTGCGATAGGCCTCGACCAGGTTCGATCCTTCGGCGACGCCGCAGGGGTTGGCGTGCTTGACGATAACGCAGGCCGCGGTGCGCTCGGCGTCGAACTCGCCGATGCATTCATAGGCCGCGTCGGTGTCGTTGATGTTGTTGTAGGACAGCTCCTTGCCCTGCAGCTGCCGCGCGGTAGAGACGCCCGGACGCTTGTCGGGGGTCGCATAGAACGCCGCGGTCTGGTGCGGGTTCTCGCCATAGCGCAGCGATTGGATCAGCCGGCCGCCGAAAGCGCGGAAGTCGGGCGCGTCGATATCGAGCTGACGGTTGAACCAGTTCGAGATCGCGGCATCATACGCCGCGGTGCGGGCATAGGCCTTCGCGGCCAGCCGCCGGCGCAAGCCCAGCGTGGTCGCGCCCCCGTTGGCGGCGAGCTCGTCGAGCACGGCCTGATAATCCTGCGCCTCGACCACGACGGCGACGTCGTCATGATTCTTTGCAGCGGCGCGGATCATCGCGGGGCCGCCAATGTCGATGTTCTCGATGCAATCCTCGAAGCCGGCGCCCTTGTCGACGGTCGCCTCGAACGGATAGAGATTGACGACCAGAAGGTCGATCGGCGCGATGCCGTGCGCCTTCATCGCCTCCGCATGGTCCTTGTTGTCGCGGATCGCGAGCAGGCCGCCATGCACTTTCGGATGCAGCGTCTTGACGCGGCCGTCCATCATCTCGGGGAAGCCGGTCAGCTCGGAGACGTCCTTCACCTC
>NZ_JAEMSD010000191.1:5890-7400 GCF_016462955.1 Bradyrhizobium sp.
GACGGGCAGGCCGGCCTCGGCGATCGCCTTGGCGGTGCCGCCGGTCGAGACCAGCTCCACACCATGCGCGGCGATCGCCTTGGCGAACTCGATCAGGCCGGTTTTGTCGGAGACGGAAAGGAGCGCGCGGGTGACGCGGCGGGGATGGTCAGTCATGAGCAAGATCCTCTGTTCAGGGAGTGTCTATGCCCAGGCGCGCGGCTACTATGTCCCGCGCTTCCCGATGGTGCTCCATCCAAGGTCGCCAGTCGCGCGAGCGAGCGCTCGATAGCAGTTTTCGCCGCTTTCCACAACGACGAGATAGGGCTGGATCGCGCCTGTTTACAACGGAAGTTCCGGCTCACGCCGCGCGTTGCGGCGGGCATTGGTGACCGCGGGTGAAGCCGTGGAGCGGACAAAACTCCAGCGGATCGAGGGGGCCTGGCGGGCATTCTGACGAATCACGATCTGGGCGGTGCGGCGCGGGCCGTCATTGCCGGCCAGGAACACGCTGTCCTCGAGATCAACCTTGTCGTCCAATGCCTCGAAGGTCCAGACGTCGCGATTCGGCAGCACCAGCATGACGCCGCGCGCATCCGACAGACGGCTCGCCTTCACCGCCGGATGCAGATGGAAGCGCAACGCGAAATCGGCATCGGCGCCCTTGAAGCGGCCGCCCTGCGGCGGCGACAGCGTGTCCTCGCCGTCGATGCGCGCGCCGTCATTGGCGATCATCAGCACGCGGCGATGGATCGCGCCGAATTTCGAGAGATAGCCGTCGTGAGACGCGGTGAGCAGCGTGCCGTTTTGCACGATTTCGCGATAGCTCTCGACCTCGACCGGACCGCTGGTAATGGGCGCACCGTGCAACAGCCGCTTCATCGCCGACATCTCGACGAACTGGCATGAGGAGGTCTCGTGGTAGATCAGCGTCGAATGCGCCGCCGTGCTGCGTGCGAACGGCCGCCAATTGTCGCGCCCCGTGGTTGGCATGCCGCAATTGGTGACGATGCGGCTGGTGCCGGAAGACAGTTCGAACGACAGGCAGCCGGCATGGGCGTCGTGGCTGACGCCGGCCGGCGGCGGCGGGCCAGTGTCGATGATCACGGTGGTCTGGCCGGCATCGAGGCGCTGGAAGCCGGTATGCGGCATGTTCGCCATCGGCGCGCCGTGGGTGTCGTCATAGGCGAGCAGCGTCGCGAGCAGGTCGGAAGATGTCGCGCTCATGCCGTTGAACAGCGCGAAATTGCCGTCGCCGTGCCGGAAGAAGCGCAGCATCGGCATCATGCGGTCGATCGCATTGAGCAACGCCGGTGGTGGTGCGATGTTGCGCGCGGCGAAGGTTTGCCGCAGCGGCAGCAGGTCGATCAAGAGTTCGATCAGCGCGCCCGGATTGCGCGAGATGTGTCCGCCGTCGGGTAGGATCTGCCGCTGCAGTTCCTCGGACAGCTTCTTCGAGGCGCTGCGGATGTGACGCGTCTGATTGGCGAGACACAAGGACGCATAGCACAGCGCGATCAGCACATGGAGC
>NZ_JAEMSD010000191.1:7410-11660 GCF_016462955.1 Bradyrhizobium sp.
GTCCGGAATGTCGACCATGGTGTAGCGCAGGAAGCGGATCTCGCGAGCCAGCGCGCGCAAGTAGCGACGGTAGAACTTGTTGTCGGTCTCGCTCAGCACCAGCGGCGCCTGCGAAAGCAGCGAGATCACGCGCCTCGCCAGCACGTCGGCGCGCCGCGCGACCGGGCGGCGCTTGTTGGCGGGATTCGAGATCCATTCCTCGATCAGCGCGCGCGCATTCGCCCGCGTCAGCGCCGTGTCGGCGGCGCGCAAGTGCCGCAGCCCGCCGAAGCCGAGCAGCGCGACCTCCCAATCCTCCGACGGAGGCTCGAGATCGAAGATCGAGCGGCCGTGGCAATTGACGATCTTGCCGGCGAAGACGAAGCGGCCGGCGTAGATCTCGGCGGCGCGAGTAGCGTCCGCGGTGCGCAAGTCATGCGGTGCGATGATCAGTCGGTCGGTACGGCCTGGCCAGACCCGCGACAATGCCATCGGGCCGCCGCTCGCGCGCGCGAGCATGTTCCGCGCGAAGCGGTTCATGACCAGCGTCGAGATATGTCTGCGTTGAGCGACCGACACGCTTTGCCTTGATGGGGGAGAGATTCAGCGACGAATCCTTATTAATCCCAAAATCGAACCTCTGACACCACCTTGAACGGGTGGAATCAGTGTCGTGGTCGCAAAATCCAGTGCAAAATCAGGATTTAACCAGCCTTGCCGCGAAAAATCCGTCGAGACCGCCGAGCCTGGGATCGGCGTTCGGCAGGTGGGAGGGCAAAGTGCGCAGATCGCCTTCCTGGTTGAGGATTTCCTCGAGACCCGCGACCTCCGATGGCGCGATCGGGACGCGGCGGAGCGCGGGCTCGGCGGCGAGCAGCGCCGCCACGGCCTGCTCGCCCTCCTCGGGTTCCAGCGAACAGGTGCAATAGACCAGTATCCCGCCCGGCTTCAGCAGCGACACCGACTTTCGCAACAGCCGTTGCTGAAGCACGGACAGGGCGGCGATGTCCGACTCCTGTCGCAGCCAGGCCACGTCGGGATGACGGCGGATCGTACCGGTGGAGGTGCAGGGCGCATCGACCAGGACACCGTCGAAGGCCTCGGCCGGGCCGGCCCATTCCACGGCGTCAGCGACGACAGTCTCGGCCTGGAGCGACAATCGCGTGAGGTTCTCGCGCAAGCGCGCCACGCGGGCGGGCGAGCGGTCGAGGGCCGTGACATGCGCGCCTGATAGTGCCAGCTGCGCAGTCTTGCCGCCGGGGGCCGCGCAGAGGTCGGCAATGGACTTTCCCTTGACGTCACCGAACAGCCGGGCCGGCAACGCAGCGGCGGCATCCTGCACCCACCATTGCCCCTCGGCGAAGCCGGGCAGCATCGTCACCGCGCCGTGCAGCAGCATCCGCACCGTTCCCGTCGGCAGTGTCTCGCCATGCAGGCGGCTCGCCCATTGTGCGGGGTCCGACTTCACCGTGAGATCGAGCGAGGGCTCGTGGCTGAGCGCCGCTGCCATGTCTCGTGCGGTCGCCTCGCCATAATGCGCGCTCCAGCGCGCGAGCAGCCATGGCGGCAGGTCCAACGATTGCGTCGCGACCTCCTCGACCAGGGCTTTGCCCTCGCGCGCGCAGCGGCGGAGCACGGCGTTGACGAGCCCGGCATAGCGCGCGGCGCGGCGATCGGATTGCACGAGGCGAACGGAAAGATCGACCGCGGCGTGATCGGGCACGTCCATCCACAGGATCTGCGCGGCGCCGATCAGGAGCGCGCTCTGCGCGCGCGGCGCCTCGGAGGGAATGCCCTTGTCGAGCAGACGCGACAGCACGTGGCCGAGCGTGCCGAGCCGGCGCAGCACGGTGGCGACGAGCCGCCGCATCAGCGCGCGGTCCCGGTCGGCCAGCGTCTTCAGTCCGGGATGAGCGCCGCCGCCGTCGAGCTGGTCGTCGAGCGTGCGGTGCTTGTGCAGCACGCCGTCGATGATGTCGGCGGCAATCCGTCGTGCCGCAAGGCCGGGCACTTCGGACGGAGGGGCGAAACGTTGAGATGGCATGCGGAAACAAGGTTCTGAGCGAGCGGCAGTTCCGCCGCGAGGGGCGCATGCCTTGAGAGCGCGATCTCTCGCACGCGAATATGCCAAATGTAAGAATCACTTCCGGCTTTTTCAGCCTGTCAGGCCCGATTTCAGGAATGCGTTATTAGCCGTCGCGTTGAACCCGGTCCTGCGCTAGAAAGACCGGCGATGAGTGACCAGTCTCCCGTTCCCGATCGCAAACCGCTGTCGCCGGCGGCCCAGCGCGCGCTGGCCGAGGCCGAAGCGCGTCGGCAGGCTGCGGCCGCCGAGGTCAAGGAGAAGGCCAAGGAGTTTCAGGGTCCGAAGGGGCCCGAGCCCACCCGCTACGGCGATTGGGAGCGCAAGGGCATCGCGTCCGACTTCTGAGGCACTCGCTGGTCTCTCCTGCAAGCAGGCGGGAGGGCGAATTCGGACGCCGGACCAGACCGGCCAAGTAGTCTAGACCCGCCGAATTCGGCCTAGGATTCCCGGTCCGATCGCGATAAATACCAGCTTCCTGAACCAGAAAGCGCAACCATGGACAAGTTCACCACGCTGGAAGGCGTCGCGGCGCCACTGAAGATCATCAATGTCGACACCGACATGATCATTCCGAAGCAGTACCTGAAGACCATCAAGCGCACCGGCCTTGGCAAGGGGCTCTTCTCCGAGCAGCGCTACAAGGACGACGGCAGCGAGAACCCGGATTTCGTGCTCAACCAGCCCGCCTATCGCAATTCCAAGATCCTGGTCGCCGGTGACAATTTCGGCTGCGGCTCCAGCCGCGAGCACGCGCCCTGGGCATTGCTCGACTTCGGCATCCGCTGCGTGATCTCGACCTCGTTCGGCGACATCTTTTACAACAACTGCTTCAAGAACGGCATTCTGCCGATCCGCGTCAGCCAAGAGGATCTCGACAAGCTGTTCGACGACGCCGAGCGCGGCGCCAATGCGACGCTGACGATCGACCTGCCGAACCAGGAGATCCGCGGCCCCGACGGCGGCAAGGTCAAGTTCGAGATCGACCCGTTCCGCAAGCACTGCCTGATCAACGGCCTCGACGACATCGGTCTCACCATGGAGAAGAAGGCGTCGATCGACAACTACGAGGAGAAGCTCAAGCGCGAACGCGCCTGGGCCTGATATCAGATTTCCGCTCAAGCCCCGGTGCCGCAAGCGCCGGGGCTTTTTTCTTTGTTCTGATTTGCCCGTATAGCTGCACGCATGCTGCCCGAGATCGTCACCTTCTGGCATGGCCCGATGGATGCGCTGCGCCAGACCTGTCTGCGCTCGCAGCTGGCTGCCGGCCACAAGGTCACGGTCTACAGCTTCGACACCATTCCCGGTCTGCCGGCGGGCGTCGCGAACGCGGAGGCCGAGGCGATCCTGCCGCACGCGTTCTCGGAACGGCTGCGGCCTCCGCAGCCGGACGGCAGCTGGCGCGACTGGACCACGCTTCAGTTCAGCGATTTCTTCCGCATGAAGCTGATGGCGAAGGGCCTCGGCCTCTGGCTCGACGCCGACGTGCTGCTGTTGAGGCCCGTCGAGATCGATCCGGCCAAGCCGTATTTCGCTTGGGAGCGGCCGCGCCAGCTCGGCAATTCCGTGCTCTATCTGCCGCCCCGGCATGGCATCGTTGCCGCCTTCGAGCAGCTGATGGAGCAGGAGGAACTGACGCCGGACTGGCTGTCGCTGCGCCATCGCATCACCTTCATGATGCGTCGGCTGCGCGGCGGCTCGAATCGCCTTTCGGATATTCGCGTTGCGATCTACGGCCCGGCCGCGCTCACCGCGCTGGCCCGCCGCACCGGCGAGCTGCAAAGCGCCTTGCCGAAGCAGTCGTTCTACGCGGTCCATGCCGAGCCAAAATTGTTCTTCGATCCTTCGAGCTATCTCGGCCTCGTCACCGACCCCGCCATCATCGGCCTGCACGTCTCGCCCAAGGGCCGTGGCGGCGAGAAGCCGATTCCGGGCAGCCTTTATGCCTGGGCCGCGGAGCGATTCGGCTAGTTGCCACGCTGGAGGTGCGCATCTATTCCGCTTGCGGCGGGGCAATCGCGTATGGGTTCTTGAAGGACCTGAGCGCGCGCCTCGCCCTTCGAGACGACCGCTTCGCGGTCCCTCAGGGTGAGGCTAAGCGGCACCGGTGTCCGCTTAAACCAGCGCAACGCACTCGATCCTCATCCTGAGGGCCCGCCAACGGCGGGCGTCTCGAAGGATGGCCACA
>NZ_JAEMSD010000658.1 GCF_016462955.1 Bradyrhizobium sp.
GCCTTCACCCGCGAGCATGCGCTGCAATGCGGCTTCTGCACGCCGGGCATGCTGGTCTCCGCGCGGGACCTCGTGCTGCGCCTTCCCGACGCCGACGAGCGCAGCATTCGCGTCGGCATGAGCGGCAATCTGTGCCGCTGCACCGGCTATGTCGGCATCGTGCGCGCGGTGCAGTCCGTGATTGAGGCAAGGCGCGCGCGCAGCATCGCGCCGCTGGCCGGTGCCGGCCGGACCGGTCTCGGCCCGGTCGGATCGGGACGCGCCGCGCCCGGTCGCAGCGAGTCGCGGCCTGCGCAACCAGCGCTGTCGCCGGGGTCAGAGAGCGTCGCAGCCGGCAGCATTCCCGACTTCACCCCGGCAACCGTGCTCGACCAGCGCTTCACCCTGCCGCATCCGCCGGCAAGGGTGTTCGCGATGTTCGAGGATATTGCCGCCATTGCCGCTTGCCTCCCAGGCGTATCGCTGACATCGGCGCCGACGCCGGAGCGCGTGCAGGGCGCGATCCGCGTCAAGCTCGGCCCGATCGCAGCAAGCTTCGAAGGCGCCGCGCGCGTCGCGCGCGATCCCGCCACGCTTTCTGGACGCATCGTCGGCATCGGCACCGACCCGCGCAGCCGCTCGGCGACGCAAGGCGAGATCCGTTACCGCCTGCTTCCGCTCGAGGGCGGCGCCGCGACGGCTGTCGAATTGTCGATCGGCTACACGCTCACGGGAATGCTGGCCCAGGTCGGTCGTCCCGGCCTGGTGCGCGATCTCGCCAAACGCCTGGTCGCGGACTTCGCCGCCAATCTCGATCGCCGGATGTCCGGCCTGACGGCCGGGCCTGGAACGTCGGCGGAACTGAGCTTCTGGTCGATTGCGTCGGACGTGTTGCGCACACGGATCGCCCGCATCTTTGGCCGCCGGAGCGGGGCGGGGTGAGGGTGTGCTCACACACCGGAAGTGACGAAGCCTGGACTGACTTAAAACATCAACAGCGTTGGATTTGGAGAGACAACATGACACGAGCACTCGGATTGGTTCGAACACTCGCGCTGGCGACGACCTTGATCGGCGGCACGGCCGGCGCGCAAACCATCAAGATCGGCGTCAACGAGCCGCTCACCGGCGCGTTTGCAGCGTCAGGCACTTACGTCGTCAACGGCGCCAAGATCGCCGCCGACGAGATCAACGCCAAGGGCGGTATCCTCGGCAAGAAGATCGAGCTCGTGATCGAGGACAACAAGAGCAATCCGACGGAAGCTGCCGCCGTCGCCGAGAAGCTGATCACCAGCGACAAGGTGCCGGTCCTGATGGGCGCCTGGGGCTCGAGCCTGACGCTCGCGGTGATGCCGAAGCTGATGGAATACGAGACGCCGATGGTGGTGGAGACCTCGTCCTCGGGCAAGATCACGACGACGGGCAATCCCTTCATCTTCCGCATCTCGCCGCCCTCGGCGATCGAGGCCGCGGCCTTCAAGGGCATCGTCGACAAGCTTGCGCTGAAGAAGGTCGACTTCCTCGTCATCAACAACGACTGGGGCCGCGGCACCGCCGAGGATTTCAGCAAGATGATGAAAGAAAAGGGCATCAGCATCGGCCTGGTCGAGACCATGGACCAGGGCGCGCAGGACATGAGCGCGCAGCTCTCCAAGATCAAGAGCTCGGATTCCGAGACGGTCATCGTCACTACCGCCGTGGATCAGCTCACCCTGATCTTCAAGCAGGCCGCGGCATTGGGCCTGAAGAAGCGCATCATCACCACCGGCGGCTCGCATAACCCTGACCAGATCATCGCCCATGCTGTTGCCGCCGCCAACGGCACCATGCATCTGACCACGTTCCTGCCCTGGTTCCCGGACAAGACGCCGAATCCGGAAGCCACCAACTATTTCATCGCGGAATGGAAGAAGCGCGGCTTCGACTTCGCCGGCTGCACCGAGAGCTTCCGCGGTTATGACGGCATCCGCACCGTGGCGGCGGCGATCGAGAAGGCCGGCAAGGCCGAACCCGCGGCGATCAAGGCAGCGTTCTGGGACATCAAGGTGAAGGGCCTCAACGGCGACATCGTGTTCCGCAAGTCCGGCCCCGAGGGCAAGGAGAGCGGACAGAGCCAGCCGAACGTCTATCTGATCGAGATCGCCGACGGCAAGATCGAGATGAAGACGCTCTAAAGCATGTTGGGTCTGATGGCGAGCCGCGAGGCAGCTGCGCTCCCTCTCCCGCTTGCGGGAGAGGGTCGGGGAGAGGGTGTCTCCGCGTTGGGACAGTCGCCAAGAGGAGAAAGCCCTCACCCGCGCCTTCGGCGCGACCTCTCCCGCAAGCGGGAGAGGTTGCACCAAGCCTGTGGCAATTGATCCAACCTAATGCCATTCGGCTTTAGCAACCTCGATCGCGGGCGAGGGCAGCACGTTGCAGCCCTCGCCGGCATCCAGAACATCCAGGAACAGCCTTGAGCGAATTCCTCCAGCATCTGATCAACATGCTCGTGCTCGGCGGCACCTATGCGCTGCTGGGCATCGGGCTGACCTTGATCTTCGGCATCATGAATGTCGTGAACTTCACGCATGGCGTGCTCTACACGTTCGGCGCCTACATCATGTTCATCGTGGTGCAGCAGCTCGGGCTGAATTTCTTTCTCGCACTGCCCGTGGCCGTGCTGGCCGGATGGCTGCTGGGTGCGGCGATCGAATTGACTTTGCTGCGACCACTGCGCGGCTCCGACATCGACACCACCATGCTGGTGATGATCGGCGCCTGGATCGCGATGCAGTCGGGCACGCTGTGGATCTGGGGCGGGGTCGCCAAATCGGTCACGACGCCGTTTCCCGAGGCGCCGCTGGTGCTCGGACCGGTGTCGGTGTCCTGGCTCCGCCTGTTCGTGCTCGCCGCCGCGGCGCTTCTGATCCTGGTGACGTATCTTTTGATCAACAAGACCAGCCTGGGACGCGCGATGCGCGCGACGTTCCAGGATCACGACACGGCCTCGCTGATGGGGGTCAACGTCGACATGATCTACACCTCGACCTTCGCGATCGGATCGAGCCTTGCGGCCGCGGCGGGCGCGCTGCTCGGGCCGGTCTACGTCATTTTCCCGCAGATGGGAGACCTCGCCGCGGTCAAGGCCTTCGCCATCGTCATCCTCGGCGGCCTCGGCAACATCACCGGCGCCGTGATCGG
>NZ_JAEMSD010000192.1 GCF_016462955.1 Bradyrhizobium sp.
GTCAGCGTCTTGTCCTTGGTCAGCAGCGTGCCGTCGACGTCGGAGACCACGAGTGAGATGGGTGTCATGGCAGAACCTTGGGTGTTGCGCGGCCCGGTTTCAGCTGGCGCACGATGCCGTCCACGATCGCTTCGACGGTCTCGTCGATGGAGACGGTGATGACGTGTTCGCTCGCCTCCGGCGACTCCAGCGTGTCGAACTGGCTGGCCAGCAGTCCGGGCGGCATGAAGTGCCCCTTGCGCTGCGCCAGCCGCTCGGCGATCAGCTCCCTGGTGCCCTTCAGGAACACGAAGCGGACGTCGTCGCGTCCGCGCAGCAGCACGTCGCGATAGGCATGCTTCAGCGCCGAGCAGGCGATGATGACGTGTTCCCCACGTTCGCAGACCCGCGCGATCTCGTCGGCGATGGCATTGAGCCAGGGCCAGCGGTCCTCGTCCGTGAGCGGATGGCCCGCCCGCATCTTCTCGACATTGCTGGGGGGATGAAAGCTGTCGCCGTCCTCGAAACGCCAGCCGAGCCGCTCGCCGAGTGCCTTGGCGACCGTGCTCTTGCCCGAGCCCGACACGCCCATCACGATTAAGGCACAAGGTGCGTCAGCGCGGCTCACGAATGTCCTCCGGAAGCGCGGCCTTGTCGACCAGCCAGACGGTCTCGCCGTTAGAGTGTGCGCGCACCGCCGGCAGGTTCTCGCCATTGCAGAGGCGCGTCAAGATCGGCCGCTTGTCTTGCCCGGCAATCTGGAACAGCATCTCGCGGCAGGAGGCCAAAGTGGGCAGGGTGAGCGAGACCCGCGGCACAAAAGGGGAGACATTGGCCTTGGGCACGCCGACGACCCAGCGTCGGGTCTCCTCGAGTTCGGGATAACCGGGAAACAGCGAGGCGGTGTGGCCGTCCGGCCCCGCGCCCATCAGGACGAGATCGAACAGCGGGCGCGCCGGATCGAGCCGGTCGGCGCCATAGAAGACTTGCAGCTCGCGCGCATAGGCCTCGGCGCTGCAATCGGGATTTTCGCTCGCGGTTGGAATCGGATGGATGTGTTCGGCCGGCGCGTTGCGATCGAGAAAGGTTGCGCGTGCGACCGCCATGTTGTTGAGGGGATCGCTCGCGGGCACGAAACGCTCATCGCCGATGAACCAGTGCACGCGGTCCCACGGAATTCTGCCCCGCCAGGCCTCGCTGCCGAGCAATTCATAGAGCTTCTTCGGGCTGGAGCCGCCGGTGAGGCAGATTGCGATCTGTCCGGGATTGGCCGCGATCCGCGCCATCACGCGTTCGGCCGCGGCGCGGGCGAGAGCTTCCGCATCGGCTTCGACGATCAGCTTCGGCTGGTCCGCCGTCATCACGAGTATTTCCGCCAGCTTCGGCCGTCGCGCCGGAGCAGCTCTTCGGCGCATTTCGGGCCGTCACTGCCGGCTTCATAAGTCTCGACGCCGTTGCTGCCCACGCTCTTCCAGGCGTCCAGGAACGGCTGCACCGCTTGCCAGCCGGCCTCGATGCCGTCGGCGCGCTGGAACAGGATATTGTCGCCGATCATGCAGTCGTAGATCAGCGTCTCGTAGCCGGTCGAGGGATCGACGCGGAAATAGTCACCGTAGCGGAATTTCATCTCGACGCCGTCGATGGTGATGCTCGGCCCCGGGATCTTGGCGTTGAACTGGAGCTCGATGGTCTCGGTCGGCGCGATGCCGATGGTCAGGAAGTTCTGTGACAGGCGGTCGATGTCCGTGCCTGAGAACATCGACAGCGGCGCCTGCTTGAACTTGATCGCCACTTCCGTCCGCTTGTGGCGGAGCGCCTTGCCGGTGCGGAGATAAAACGGCACACCGGCCCAGCGCCAATTGTCGATCATCAGTTTGAGGGCGACGAAGGTCTCGGTGGTGCTGCCGGGCTTGACGTCCGCGGTCTTTCGGTAATCGTTGATCTCTTCGTCGCCGACACGGCCTGCAAGATATTGCGCTCGGACCGAATTTTTCAGCGCCTCTTCCCGGCTTGGCTGCTGGATCGAGTTGAGCACGTCGGCCTTCTCGGAGCGAACGGAATGCGCGTCGAAGCGTGCGGGCGGCTCCATCGCCACGAGTGACAT
This sequence comes from Bradyrhizobium sp., assembly GCF_016462955.1. GTDB lineage: Bacteria > Pseudomonadota > Alphaproteobacteria > Rhizobiales > Xanthobacteraceae > Bradyrhizobium. Next base: position 2,084 of record NZ_JAEMSD010000192.1, read on the forward strand.
CAGCTGGAACAAATGGTTCGGTACCATGTCGCGCAACGCGCCGGTGGCATCGTAGAAGCCGCCGCGGTGGCCGACGCCGAGCTTTTCTTCGACGGTGATCTGGATGTGGTCGATATGGTTGCGATTCCAGATCGGCTCGAACATGCCGTTGGCAAAGCGCAGCACCAGGATATTCTGCACCGTCTCCTTGCCGAGATAGTGGTCGATCCGGTAGATCTGGTGCTCGTCCATGATCTTCAAAAGTTCGGCATTCAGCGCGCGGGCCGAGGCGAGGTCGGTGCCGAACGGCTTTTCGATCACGAGCCGCCGCCAGGCACCGTTCTCCTTCATCATGCCGGTGCGGCCGAGCTCGCGTGCGGTCGGCGCGAAGGCGGCCGGCGGCGTTGCCAGATAGAACAGACGGTTGCCGCCGGTGCCTTGCGCGCATTCCAGCGAATCGAGATGCGTGCGCAGGCGGTCGAACGACGGCGGGTCCTTCGGATCGGCCTCGACGAAGGTGACGCATTCCAGCAGCTGTTTGGCGATCACATCGTCTATGGGCCGCGTCGCGAATTCGCGCAGGCCCTTCATCAGGCTCTGGCGCAGCTCGTCATCCGACTGGCTCTTGCGGGCGACGCCGACGACGCAGAATTTTTCCGGCAACAGGTTCTCGGCCGCCAGATTGTACAGCGACGGCATCACCAGCCGGTGAGTGAGGTCGCCGGTCACTCCAAAGATGACGAAGGCGCAATTGTCCGGCTTGCGCTTGGGCTGGGGGTCTTTTGTCACGAATTGTCGGCCTTCGTTTTATTGCACACGCTACTTCGGCTTCGCTGCGCCCGGCTGCTTCGGCTCCTTGTGGCCGCCGAACCCTGCACGCATCGCGGAGAGAATTTTTTCGGCGAAGGTGTGTTCCCGGCGGGAACGGAAACGTGTGTAGAGCGCCGCGGTCAGGACCTCGGCCGGAACGGCCTCGTCGATCGCCGCATTCACGGTCCAGCGGCCTTCGCCGGAATCCTCCACGAAGCCGGAATATTCCGCCAGCTGCGGACTGTCGGCGAGCGCGGTCGAGGTGAGATCGAGCAGCCAGGACGGGATCACCGAGCCGCGCCGCCACACCTCGGCGATGTCGGCGAGATCGAAATCGTAGCGGTGATCCGCCGGCAACGCCTCGATGTTGGCGTTCTTGAGAATGTCGAAGCCTTCGGCATAGGCCTGCATCAGGCCGTATTCGATGCCGTTGTGGATCATCTTGACGAAGTGACCGGCGCCGACCGGGCCGGCATGGATGTAGCCCTGCTCGATGCGGGGATCGCGGCCCTCGCGTCCTTCCGTGCGCGGAATGTCGCCGGCGCCGGGCGCGAGCGCGGCGAAGATCGGATCGAGCCGGTGGACGACCTGCTTCTCGCCGCCGATCATCATGCAATAGCCGCGGTCGAGGCCCCAGACGCCGCCTGACGTGCCGACGTCGACATAGTGGATGCCGCGCGCTTTCAGCGCCTTGCCGCGGCGCACGTCGTCCTGCCAGAAGGTGTTGCCGCCGTCGATGATGACGTCGCCGTCCTGCATCACGGCAGCGATTGCCTCGATCGTCGTCTCGGTGATGTGGCCCGCCGGCAGCATCACCCAGGCCGTGCGCGGGCGCTCGAGCTTTGCAATGAACTCTTCCAGCGTCGCCGATCCGACCGCGCCGTCTGCGGCAAGGCCTGCGACCGCCTTGGCATCCTTGTCGTAGACCACGGTCGAATGTCCGTGGCGCATCAGGCGGCGAACGATGTTGCCGCCCATTCGGCCGAGGCCGATCATGCCGAGTTGCATCTGCATTATTCCCTTAGTTCAGCGCGTCGCTCAGCGCTGCATTGAGCGCCGCGAGGCCTTTCTTGAGCCCGCCCTTCAGGTGCACGCGCAGCGCGCGCCGGCCGCGTTCGGTGAGCACGTCGAAATCGCCGCGCGCTTGCGCCGCCTTGATCACGCCGAAGCTCGCCTTCTGGCCCGGCACCGGCAGATCCAGTGCGTCATCAGCGGTGATCTGGAGAAACACGCCGCTGTCGGGGCCGCCCTTGTAGGCCTGTCCCGTCGAGTGCAGGAAGCGCGGCCCGAACTCGGCGCAGGTTGCCACATGCCGCTTCTCGCGCACCTCCAGCCGCATGGCCTGGAGCGCATCGATCGTCGCCTTGTCGCGCGCGATATAGCCGAGCAGCGCGACATAGTCGCCGTCGCCCGAACGCGACAGATGCGCCTTCAGCCAGGAGCCGAGATCGCCATTGGCGCCGGCAGCGCGCAGCGCCGTGGCGTTGGCTTCGTCGGTGTAGAGATCGGCGTCCTTGGTGCTGACCACCGGCTCTTCCGCAGGCAGCGCGCCGGTCTTCTCGAACGCGGCGGTGAGCTCGCGGGTCTTGATCTTGGCGGCCTCCACGTCCGGCTGGTCGAACGGGTTGATGCCGAGGATGCTGCCGGCCACCGCCGTCGCCATCTCGAAGCGGAAGAACTCCTGTCCGAGATGCTCGATCGACTTCATGACGATGCGCACCACGGGGTGCCCCGCTGCCTCGATCGCGGCAAGCTGGGAGTCATGTGCGGCGTCCGCTTCGCCTTCGACACGGATGTCGATGAAGAAGCGGTCGTTGCCGTAGACGGAGGGATCGCCGAGCGGCTCGCCCTCGATCGGGATCAATCCCTTGCCATCCTTGCCGGTCGATTCCGCGATCAGCTGCTCGGCCCAGGCGCCGAAATCGGCGATCTTCTTAGAAGCCAGGATCGTCACCTTGTCGCGGCCTTCGAGCCCCGCGAGGCCCATGGCGAGGCCGAGCTGCACGCCCGGGTTTTCAGAGGGCGGCACGTCCGGACCGCAGGAGCGAACCATTGCAAGCGCATGCTTGACGAAGGTCTTGACGTCGATGCCGGCGGTGGCCGCCGGCACCAGGCCGAACGGCGACAGCACCGAATAGCGCCCGCCGATCGAGGGCTCACCGTGAAAGATGCGGGCATAGCTCAGCTGCTTGGCCGCCTTCTCCAGCGACGAGCCGGGATCGGTCACCGCGATGAAGCGATGGCCGGTCTTCACTTTCGCACCCACCGCCTTGGCAACCTGTGCGTGGAAATAATCCTTCATCGCATTAGGCTCGGTGGTGCCGCCGGACTTGCTGGAGACGATGAACACGGTATTGGCGATGTCGATCTTCGCTTCCATTGCGCGGACCTGCGCGGGGTCGGTGGAGTCGAGCACGTGCAGCTTGGGGAAGCCGGGCTTCTTGCCGAAGGTCTCGGCCAGCACCTCGGGTCCGAGGCTCGATCCGCCCATGCCGAGCACGACGGCGTCGGAAAACTTCTGGCCCTTCACGCGGCCGGCATAGTCCTCGTAGTCCGCGACGTCGGCCTTGGCGGCGCTGTCGAGCCAGCCCAGCCATTTGTCCTCGTCCGCGCCGGTCCAGACCGATTTGTCGCGCTGCCACAGCCTGCGGATCTTGGCGGATGCGCGCCATTCCTCGGTGCTCTCGGCCAGGGCCTTGCCGAGCCCGTCGCCCAGCGAAAGTTGCTGGCGGTCGAGCGCGGGCCCGAGCACGACGGCGCGCTTGTGGGCGACCGCGCCGTAGAGCTTGTCGGCGGCATCGGCGAACTGCTTGACGCCGTCCTTGACCAGCTCCTCGGTGATCGCATCGAGCGAGATGCCGGAGCGCTCCAGCTCCTCCAGCACGCGCCTTGCGTCGTCGATGTTCTCCTCCAGGCTGTCGCGCGGCGTGCCGTGGTCGCGGAACGCATCGAGCGTCGCCGGTGGCACCGTGTTGATCGTATTGGGGCCGATCAGCTCCTCGACATAGAGGACGTCGCTGTAGTCCTTGTTCTTGGTGCCGGTCGAGGCCCACAGCATGCGCTGCGGCTTCGCGCCCTTGGCGGCGAGCTTGTCCCAGCGCGGACCTGCGAACAGGCGCTTGTAGTCCTGGTAGGCCAGCTTGGCATTGGCAATCGCGACCTTGCCCTTCAGCGCGGCGAGCCGCTCCTTCTCGGAGGGATCGTTGGCGCGGGCGATCTTCTCGTCGAGCTGCTTGTCGACCACGCTGTCGATGCGGCTGACGAAGAAGCTCGCGACGCTCGCGACATGCGAGGGATCGCCGCCGCCGGCGACGTATTTCTCCAGACCGGCGATGTAGGCCTCTGCCACCTCGAGATAGACCGCCTTGGAGAACAACAGCGTGATGTTGATGCTGATGCCTTCGCCGATCAGCGTCTCGATCGCCGGCAGGCCCTCCGGCGTCGCCGGCACCTTCACCATCAGGTTCTTGCGGCCGACGTCCTTCCACAGCCGCCGTGCTTCGGTGACCGTGCCTGATGTGTCCATGGCGAGATAGGGCGAGACCTCGAGGCTGACATAGCCGTCGCCGCCTTTGAGCCGGTCATAGACAGGGCGGAGCACGTCGGCGGCGGCCTGGATGTCCTCGATCGCGACGGCCTCGAACAGGTCGGCCACGGTGCGGTCGCCGCGCTTCAGCGCCTTGCCGATCGGGGCGTCGTATTCGTCCGAGCTGCCGATCGCCTTCTCGAAGATCGAGGGATTGGAGGTGACGCCCTTGACGCCGTCGGTATCGATCAGCCGCTTCAGGTCGCCCTCGGCGATGAAGCCACGGGCCAGAAAGTCCAGCCAGACCGCTTGTCCGTGCTTTTCCAGTTCTTTGACGGGATTCATGATGCTTATTATCTCCAAGCCTGCGGACGAGGGTTTTCGCGCCGGTCCTGACGCGCTATCCTGTAGCCTACATGCGCCCCGCTGGGAACCAATCAAGGGGCGGGGAGTGATACCCTCAGGTGCAACTCCGTCGCGATCATGGCGATCCCGGCGTCGCATTCACTGTTGTGTAAAATGGCGTTTGGCCATCTGGCCGATGTGAATGCTGCGCTCGACCAGGGGGACGTCGCCATCGAGTCCTTCGCAGTCGTGCTGGCGTGAATTTCTGCCACACCATCGATGGCGGAGAGATCGGCTGATGATTGTCGCGGCCGCGACAAGAAGGCAGCTCCGCAGCATCCCAAGCCGGCCGTTACGAGCGGAACGGTCGCGTCGTCATTCGCTTGGCAGCGATTGTGTCACGGTGCTGCGCGTTCGGCGCGACGCGCGAGGTGCCGGCACCCCGCAATGCAGCAGGAAGATGAACGCGGCCCAAAGCATTGCCCTGCCAGTGTCATAAGATCGCCGCTCCCGGCTCGCTATGCTGCGATGCCGGATGGAGCCATCCCCGGGAACGCCCGGATGTTGCGAGCGAGTGACATTTTCTGGAAATGAGCCAGAATAGACAAAGATTCGCACAAATTACAGGCAGGTGCCTGTTCCTAACTCACGGAGTGCCTACGTTGTGCGTTGCGTCGAGCTGGCACCCGGGTGTCCAATGATCGTCATGTGCTCACGCTGATTCGAAAACGGCCTGAGGAACGGTCCGGTAACTGCTTTCGTTTCAGCTTGTAGCGGAACTCACGCGGAGAGGGATCATGTACAACGATTCTCTATTCAACGCTTTCGCTCGGTCGTTCGAGGCGAGAAGCCAGCACGACATGTCGATGGCGGAATATCTGGAATCGTGTCGAAGCGATCCCATGAAATATGCCAACGCGGCCGAACGACTTCTAGCAGCGATCGGCGAGCCCCAGACGATTGACACGGCCAAGGACCCACGCCTTGGCCGTATTTTTTTGAACCGCACGATCCGCACGTATCCGGCTTTCGCCGGCTTCTACGGCATGGAAGAAACCATCGAGCGCATCGTCGGCTTCTTCCGCCACGCGGCGCAAGGTCTCGAAGAGCGCAAGCAGATCCTGTATCTGCTCGGCCCGGTCGGCGGCGGCAAGTCCTCACTCGCCGAGCGGCTGAAGTCGCTGATGGAAGTGCATCCGATCTACGTGCTCAAGGCCGGCGACGAACTCTCGCCCGTGTTCGAGAGCCCGCTCAGTCTGTTCGATCCCGATCAGCTCGGTCCGATGCTGGAGGAGAAGTACGGCATTCCGCGCCGTCGTCTCACCGGCCTGATGAGCCCGTGGTGCTACAAGCGGCTTGAAGCTTTCGGCGGCGACATCTCCCAGTTCCGGGTCGCCAAGATCCAGCCGTCGCGGCTGCGCCAGGTCGCGATCGCCAAGACCGAGCCCGGTGACGAGAACAACCAGGACATCTCCTCGCTGGTCGGCAAGGTCGACATCCGCAAGCTCGAGACCTATGCGCAGAACGATCCCGACGCCTACAGCTATTCCGGCGGCCTCAACCGCGCCAACCAGGGCGTGCTCGAGTTCGTCGAGATGTTCAAGGCGCCGATCAAGATGCTGCACCCGCTGCTGACCGCGACGCAGGAGGGCAACTACATCGGCACCGAGAACATCGGCGCGATCCCTTTCACCGGCGTGATCCTCGCGCACTCCAACGAGGCCGAGTGGGCGAGCTTCAAGGCCAACAAGAACAACGAAGCCTTCATCGACCGCATCTGCGTCATCAAGGTGCCCTACTGCCTCCGCGTCACCGAGGAGCAGAAGATCTACGAGAAGCTGATCCAGGGTTCCGAGCTGGCGTCGGCGCCTTGCGCGCCCTCGACACTGGAGACACTGGCGCGGTTCTCGGTGATGTCGCGCCTGCGCAAGCACGAAAATTCCACGATGTTCGCCAAGATGCGGGTTTACGACGGCGAGAGCCTGAAGGAATCCGATCCGAAGGCGCGCAGCGTCCAGGAATACCGCGACGCCGCCGGCGTCGACGAGGGCATGGATGGCGTCTCCACCCGCTTCGCCTTCAAGATCCTGGCTGCAACCTTCAACCACGATCCGCAGGAGGTCGCCGCCGACGCCGTCCATCTGATGTACGCGCTCGAGCAGTCGATCAAGCGCGAGCAGCTGCCCGAGGAGGTCGAGAAGCGCTACCTCGAGTTCATCAAGGCGGATCTGGCGCCACGCTACGCCGAGTTCATCGGCAACGAGATCCAGAAGGCCTATCTGGAATCCTATTCGGATTACGGCCAGAACCTGTTCGATCGCTACGTCGACTATGCCGACGCCTGGATCGAGGATCAGGATTTCAAGGACCCGGATACCGGCCAGCTGCTCGATCGCGAGCTTTTGAACCAGGAGCTGACGAAAATCGAGAAGCCGGCGGGCATCGCCAACCCCAAGGACTTCCGCAACGAGGTCGTCAAATTCTCGTTACGGTCTCGGGCCCAGAACGGCGGCAAGAATCCGACCTGGACCTCCTACGAGAAGATTCGCGATGTGATCGAAAAGCGGATATTCTCCCAGGTCGAGGACCTGCTTCCGGTCATCTCCTTCGGATCGAAGAAGGACGGCGAGACGGAGAAGAAGCATGGCGAGTTCGTCGCACGCATGGTGGAGCGCGGCTACACCGAGCGTCAGGTTCGCCGGCTCGTCGAATGGTACATGCGCGTGAAGCAGGCCGGCTGAGGCCGCTGGGAGGCGAATGGTAAAGTGCCCATTCACATTATTGACAGGCGCCTGAATCCAGGCGGCAAGAGTCTTGAGAACCGCCAGCGGTTCTTGCGTCGGGCCAAGTCCCTGGTGCAGGGCGCCGTCAAGAAGACCTCGCAGGAACGCGACATCAAGGACGTCCTGGAGGGTGGTGAGGTCACGATTCCGCTCGACGGGATGCATGAGCCGCGCTTCCGCCGTGAGGGCGGAACGCGGGACATGGTCCTGCCCGGCAACAAGAAGTTCGTCGAGGGCGACTATCTCCAGCGCTCCGGCCAGGGCAGCGCAAAGGATTCCGGCCCTGGCGAAGGCGACAGCGAGGACGCCTTCCGCTTCGTGCTGTCCCGCGACGAGTTCGTCGATCTGTTCCTCGACGACCTCGAGCTTCCCGATCTCGCCAAGCGCAAGATCGCGCAGACCGAGAGCGAGGGCATCCAGCGCGCCGGCTACACCACGTCGGGCTCGCCCGCCAACATCTCGGTGAGCCGCACGGTGAAGCTCGCGCTGGCGCGCCGCATCGCGCTCAAGCGTCCCCGCAAGGAGGAGATCGAGGAGCTCGAAGCTGCGATCGCCGCCTGCACGGACGAGGACGAGCGTACCGGGCTCATTGCCCAGCTCGAAGCGCTGAAAGCGAAGTCCAAACGCATTCCCTTCATCGATCCGCTCGACATCCGCTACCGGCGTTTCGAGACGGTGCCGAGGCCGGTCGCGCAGGCCGTGATGTTCTGCCTGATGGACGTCTCCGGCTCGATGTCCGAGCACATGAAGGACCTGGCCAAGCGCTTCTACATGCTGCTCTACGTCTTCCTGAAGCGGCGCTACAAGCACGTCGAGATCGTCTTCATCCGCCACACCGACCGCGCCGAGGAGGTGGACGAGCAGACCTTCTTCTACGGTCCGGCCTCGGGCGGCACGCTGGTCTCCAGCGCGTTGCAGGCCATGCACGAGATCGTGCGCGAGCGGTTCAACCCTTCGGACTGGAACATCTACGCCGCGCAAGCCTCGGACGGCGACAATTCCTATTCCGACGGCGAGCTCACCGGGATGCTGCTGACCGACAAGATCCTGCCGGTCTGCCAGTTCTTCGCCTATCTCGAGGTCGGCGAGGCCGGCGGCAGCGCCTTCGACCTCTCCGACTCCTCGCTCTGGAGCCTCTATGAGCGCCTGCGCAACAGCGGCGCGCCGCTCTCGATGCGCAAGGTCTCGGAGCGCAGCGAGATCTTTCCGGTGTTCCACGATCTGTTCCAGCGCCGCGACACTGCCCAGGAGAAGGCCGCTCCATGACGGAACGTTTGTTCGAAGGCGCCGATTGGGATTTTCACACCTTGCAGCGCATCACCGATGCCTGCGAGGAGGTGGCGCTGAAGGATCTCGGGCTCGACGTCTATCCGAACCAGATCGAGGTCATCACCGCCGAGCAGATGCTGGACGCCTATTCATCGGTCGGCATGCCCTTGTTCTACAAGCACTGGTCGTTCGGCAAGCACTTCGCGTTCCACGAGGCGTCCTACCGCAAGGGCCTGATGGGGCTCGCCTATGAGATCGTGATCAACTCCTCGCCCTGCATCTCCTATCTTATGGAGGAGAACACGGCGACAATGCAGACGCTGGTGATCGCGCACGCCGCCTTCGGCCACAACCATTTCTTCAAGAACAATTACCTGTTCAAGCAGTGGACCGACGCCGACGGCATCCTGGACTATCTCGACTTCGCGAAGAACTACGTCATGCAGTGCGAGGACCGCTACGGCCGCATCGAGGTCGAGCGCACGCTGGATGCCGCGCACGCGCTGATGTCGCACGGCATCGACCGCTACCCCGGCAAGAAGAAGCTCGATCTGCGCGCCGAGGAGAAGCGGGCAGGGCGCCGCCGCCAGCATGAGGAGGAGGTCTTCAACGACCTCTGGCGCACGGTGCCCAAGGGTGCCGCCAAGAGCCGCTCGACGCTCAGCGTCGAGCGCCGCCGCAAGCTGCTCGGCCTGCCGCAGGAGAACCTGCTCTATTTCCTGGAGAAGAGCGCGCCGCGGCTGGCGCCCTGGCAGCGCGAGCTGCTCCGCATCGTCCGCCACATCGCGCAATACTTCTACCCGCAGAGCCAGACCAAGGTGATGAACGAGGGGACGGCGACCTACGTCCACTACCG
>NZ_JAEMSD010000659.1:0-2840 GCF_016462955.1 Bradyrhizobium sp.
CGGCCGGGCCGCGGGTGGAGGCGGCGGTGGCGCTGCCGGGCGCGCGGGTGCGGCTGCCGGCGGAGGCGCAGGAGGCGGCGCCGCCGCGGGAGGCGGTGCGGCCGGACGGGCGGGTGCTGCGGGCGGCGCAGCCGAAGGCGGTCCCTTCGGCGGCTGCTTCGGTTTTCCGTCAGGCCCGGCATCCGGCTGGGCCTGCGCGAGCACGAGCGGCGGCGCACTCTGCGCATGCGATGCGAAGCTTGCGAATTGCATCGCGGTGAGAGCCGTCGTTGCAAGCAGCACGAAACGAAGGTTGGTCATGGTGGTGAACTTCCCCGGAAGGTTCTTTGACGAAGTCTTGTGATGAACGGCTAAGCGTTAGGCCGCATTGTGGCGGGCGATGCAACCGCAGTCCGATTTATTTCTGCACGCAAATCATCTCACTATGGCAACGTTCATTGCGCATTCAGGCCCAGCTTGCAATCGCCTGCAGTGATGAGTCAGCCTCGCGCGTAACCCCGCGTCGGACTCGCGTCCGTCGCAGGGTTCGGCGTAAGCGGTCGATTCGGCCCGCGCGACGGAATCTCTTCGGGCACGCGGCCCGGCAATTCCTCCGGGCGCGGTGATTCGCCTGGCTCGCGCACCGGTGGCGCGATCTCGGGCTGCGGATTGCCGGGCGGAATTCCCGGCGGCGGTTCGGTCGGCGTGCCCGGTGTCGAGGGTGGAATCTCGGGCTGTTCAATCGGCATCACATCGAGACCTTGCGGTTCTCGCCGAGATCGGGCCGCGTGTTCGTCACAGCTGCGGCAGCCATCTTCACATAGGAAATCACGGTGCCCGGCGAATCCCAGAATTCGGCGTCGTCAGGCGTGATCTTGAGGACGCGAATGTTGGGATCCTCCGCGGAGTCCCACCATGCCTTGGCCGGCGTCGAGAACATTTCCTTGATCTTGGCACGATCGTTGGAGATGACGGCGGTGCCCGTCAGCGAAACGTATTTCTGGCTGCCGGCATCCGCGAACGACAGGTTGATCGACGGATCGCGCGCGATTTCCTCGTCCTTGTGATTGCGTGCATCGGTCAGGAAAAAGATCGAGTTTGCGTCGCGGTCGAGATAGGCGCTCATCGGCCGGGCACGGAGCTTGTCCCCGTCGCGCGTCACCAGCATCGCGAATCCGATCTTCTTCATCAGGTCCCACACGCGATCGACGTCGTGGGCATTGTCGTTGGCCATGTCGTGCTCCTGTTGCAAGCGACGATAACGGCCTGCCAGGAACGATGTTCCCGCCCGCAATCCTCATTCCGGCGCGTGGCAGACGGCCTCGATGTTGTGGCCGTCGGGGTCGAGCACGAAGGCGCCATAATAGTTTGCGTGGTAATGCGGACGGATGCCCGGCGGACCGTTGTCGCGGCCGCCGGCCGCTATCGCCGCCTTGTAGAAGGCGTCCACCGTGGCGCGGTCTTTGGCTGCGATCGCGATGTGCACCGGCTTGTTCATGGCGCCCTCCGCGCCGAACCAGAAGTCCGGCTTGCCGTCGGCGCCGAAACCGGCGGCTGCGGCGTGGCCCGTCTGCTCCGCCGTCACTTCCATGATCAGGCCGTAGCCGAGCGGCGCCAGCGCCTTTGCATAGAATGCTTTCGCGCGCTCGTAATCCGAGACCGAGATACCCAGATGGTCGATCATCGTCACCTCCGTGATTCGTTCGCGTCAGCGCGACAGGAACGTGTTGCTGCGCGTCTTGCGGGCAATCGCATAGCCACGCGCGACCATGTCGGCAATACAATCCTGCTGCCATTCGTTTTGTGACAGGTGCTCGATCACGACCGCGCGCGGCCATAGCGATGGCGACGCGTCGCGGAAGAAGCCGATCAGCACGCGGTCTTCAAATCCCTCGACATCGATCTTGAGCGAATCGATTTGCATGACGCCGGCCTCCTCGAGGATGCGCATCAAGCGCAGCGACGGGACCTTGATCGCGTCAATGCTTGCGCTGCCGGTGACGACGTGGGTTGCCCCGAGATTGCCGCCGCCGCTCTCGATCATGAGCTCACCGTCGCTGTCGCCCGCCGCAGCCTGCACCAGGCGGACTTGCGCCGCTTTCGATGCGGCATGGTTGAAGGAGAGCCGCGCGAACGTCACCGGGTGCGGCTCGATCGCGACCACCTTGCCCGTGGTGCCGACCTGCCGCGCTATCACCAACGCAAACGTGCCGACATTGGCGCCGATGTCGACGAACACGCCGCCATCGGGTGTGTGCCGACGCAGGAAATCGAGCTCGTCGAGATTGTAGTCGGGATTGAACAGCGCGCCGCGCTCGGTCGCGCTGCCTTGGTGATGGAGCCGGAACGAGGCGCCCTGATATTGCACGTCGACAGGACCGCCGCGCAATAAATTCACCAGCCGCGACATCCACGGACGGAATGCGCCGCGCTTCAGCCCAGATCGTTGAACGAGGCGTATGATCGCAGCCTGCGCTGGGTTCGGCGCGAACGCGCCGAACGGCGCGGACGAAGGGGCATTGTCGGTCGTCAAGCAGCAGGTCCTCTTTGCAAGCGGCGCATGCATAGCCGGTTTTATTGAGGACTCCAACGCTCGATCAGAGGTGTCGTCCCGAGGGACGCGAAGCGAGACACGATCAACGTGTCGTCCCCGCGAAGGCGGGGACCCATAACCCCAAGGGAGGAGTCTGACGCGGGATGCCCACTCGGAGTCCTCGTCAAATTTCTTCCTGTGGGTATGGGTCCCGGGCTCACGCTTCGCGCGCCCCGGGACGACGGCGAGACGCTTGCGCCCCGCTCTGCTCACGCCGCCTTCTTCGGCGCCTTCCGCTGCCGCAGGAATCGTCCGAGCAGCTTGCGCC
>NZ_JAEMSD010000659.1:2850-3139 GCF_016462955.1 Bradyrhizobium sp.
CAGGTCGATGTCGCTGACGAGCTTGGCGCCGCCTTTGCGGCGCTCCAGCACGATCTTGCGGCTGTGGAAGGCCTCGAGCTCGGCGCGATGCGCGACGCTGACGACGGTCGCCTTGGGCAGCGCCTCGGTGATCATCTTCATCATCTTGTCCTGGCTCTTCTCGTCCAGCGCCGAGGTCGCCTCGTCGAGCACGACGATGTCGGGGTTGTGCAGGAGCAGCCGCGCGAAGGCGAGTCGCTGCTTTTCGCCGCCCGACAGGGTCTGATCCCACGGCGCGTCCTCCTCGACT
>NZ_JAEMSD010000193.1 GCF_016462955.1 Bradyrhizobium sp.
TCGATGTTGCAAGCCGGATTCGCCGCCTCGGGTGAGAAGCCTGAGATCATGGCGACCCGGGTCGGCGCCGCGTCTGCCGTAATAGATTATTCAAGATAGACGGAGGGGAGGGTGAAAGTCTGGCTCGGTATTGGTGCGCTCCTTCTAGCGCTCATCGTTGGTGCGCAGTTCATCACCGTCTTTGTTGTTCAGCCAATTGGCGCGTTACCCGAGGGGCGGACCGTCGTCATAGCTCGCCTTACAAAGCTGAATTTTATCGACAGCGCGGACGCCTTTTGCGACCGAACAATGGGTGGTGTCAGCCTTCTGTGCCGGGCTGCCGTCCTCGGCAAGGTCACGAAGGAAGCTTCCATTCTCCTGCGTCTTCCTTATTCGGCGACCCTTTATCAAATCAGCACCGGCGGCAAACACTACGACCGATAGAAAGCGGCGAGCCGCCTATGAGGTTCGCGTTCGCCTTTTTCGCGGGATCGCTGCGGGTCAGCACGATTGCCGTCATGGCTTCAGCCTTCCAATTATGGTGTCAGCAACGTTGAACGTCAGCGCGAATTCGCGCGAGGGCTCGCCGGCCTCGAGCCGGGCTAGCGCTCGCCGGCGCTGCTCGCGATCCAACGCTTGGCCGGCCGGTTCAGGAAATCGTGCATGTCGTAACCTGAGACGCTCTTTTGCGGTGCGTTCGTCATCTTCGAACCAACGAGCTTGGAGCCTGCAGGCTTCAGCTCAGCCGCCGATCGCGAGCCTAGCCCCGACTGTGTCGTTGCCTGCATAAAATTTTTGAATCGTTGGCCCGGATCGATTCATTTATTTAATTGGACGGTCGATTCGGCGACTGCGATTCTGGCGCATGTCCGAACTCACCGTACAATGCCTCGTGCTCGAGCGTCGCGATCCGGCCCGTAACATGGCGCGGTTCTACGTGCTCACGATCGAGCCGACGCTCTTTGGCGATACCGCATTGGTGCGTGAATGGGGCCGTCTCGGTGGGCGGGGTCGACGGCGGCTCGATCTGTTTGATGGTCACGTGCAGGCCGTCGAGGCTCTCGAGTCCTGGCTCAGACGAAAAACCCGTCGCGGTTACGTCCAGCGGCATTCATCATGTTTGGAGCGAACGTGCGACTCCGCGTGAAATGGCCGGGATGGACGAAGCGCCGAAGAAAGTATACTAAAGTAATCCGAAGTCATCTTCGGTCGCATTCCAAGAATTGCAAAAGTATTCCATAATGAAGGTTATGCGAATAGAAGAGAATGACGAGCGCCGCCAATATGAGCTTCAGCCAGGCCCAGCCGGGCTGAGCAGCATATGGAGGTCGATCCGACGCCGGCGCTCTTTTGACTAATCAGCCCATCAGTGAATGACCATGTGCATGGCCAAGTCGAGCATGTCTCTGGGGACGCACTTTAAAACGCGTTGGGCCGGCCGCGCCTTGATTCAATTTGTGGACCTAAATACTAGTATTAAGTGACGGATACTATTAATAATCGGTTGAGTCCGAGGGCGTTAGGCTTAGTCGTTGCCCGCGCCTTATGGACCACGACCTGCCTCCGTTAATGTCGTCCGGCCCGCAGATCATTGGCCAGGGAAACTTATGAAGGAGGAAGCAAGCGCCGCCAATGGGCTGCAGTCACCGTGCTCTGCGGATTCCTGGGTTCGGGGAAGCCATCCTCATTCCAGCAACAACAAAATGATGGGCGCTGGGCATTAAAGCTCTATGCGACCATGTGACACGGAAATCTTGATTTTAAATGTTTAATGTAGTTAATATTAATGCTTTAATTTGGCGTGATTGAATTTTTGCCGGCGACGCCATGGTTGTAGCAACCATTACGAATAACAGCGCGATCGCAGCCGAACGGCAGATCGAGTGGGGTTTCGCGCTCGGCTCTTGGTTCAGAGCCTCTCCTGCAAGTCTTAAATTGGCTCGCTCACGAACATTAGAGATATCGCTTCAACATCCAAGCCGTCGTCTGGGTGACGGCCATCAGAACCTGTCACGCATATTCCCCTATCTCTCGCGAGGATGTCATGAGGTCCTTGTACGAAAAGTCCGGCTTGAGCCACATAGCTCTCGGATTCCGGAGTTGGCCACGGACTCTGCGCCAGAGAAATATTTGGGCGTCTGATTCAGACGCCGAGGACGAGCGGCTGTCGCCGCACGCCGCACGAAATCCGCTGAAAAGTACAGGCCTGAGCCCCTCCGATACCGCTGCGCTATCGTCCAGTATGACTTCGCCCGCCGGATTTGCGGGCGTAACCGCAGGATTGCGAACGCTAACGCCTGCGCCAGCCGACCAAATGACCTCAAATCCCGTCGTCATCCTCGGTCAGGTCCCCTCCGCGGCTTTGACCCCGGCCGTCGTTGGATCGTCTACACCTCCAGCGGTCGCGCAGATTTGTGGTTGCGGATACTTCATTGCTCCAACCCGATTACTTGATCAGATGGCGGCTCACAGCGGCCAATTGCAGGGCAGCCGATTGTCTGGAGGCGCGGATTTCGCGCTGACCGGCCAGGCCGGCATCATGGGAGCTTCCAGCAGTGCTGCCATGTCATTGCAGTACGTTGCGCCGCTGACCAACTGGAACGTGCTGCCAGGCGGAGGTGAGACCGGCATTGGGACGCCAACCAGCCCTATCGGGATTCTGTCCGGCTCGGTGACAACCACAACGGCAACGGCTCCTCCAGCCGGCCGGCAGGCCGCCACAACGGAATCGACCAGCCTTCTCGCGGCCGCAGCGACTTCTACAAATCCAATCGTTCTCGAGAACCAGAAGCCGGGAAACCCACAAAGCGAATGGGATATCGTTGGCGCGGGCAGTTCGAATATCGAAGGTTTTGCCACCGACATCAGCGTCAATCGTGGCAATCGGGTCGACTTCAAGATCAATACGAATTCATCAAACTACCGGGTCGACATCTACCGCCTTGGCTACTATGGCGGCATGGGAGCGCGAAAGGTCGCCACCATCCAGCACACGGGCGTGCAGAATCAACCTGCACCGCTGCGCGACGCGGCGACCGGCCTGGTCGATGCCGGCAATTGGTCCGTCTCAGCTTCCTGGGATATTCCGGCCGATGCGGTGTCCGGCGTTTATATCGCAAAGCTCGTGCGCCAGGACGGAACTGCCGGCGCAAATCATATACCATTCATCGTTAGGGACGACAGCAGCACCAGCGATGTCATCTTCCAAACCTCGGATACAACCTGGCAGGCGTACAACGGGTGGGGCGGCGCAAATTTCTATGGCGGCAATGGTCCTGCGACCGGTCAAGGTGCAGGACGCGCCTACGCCGTGAGCTACAACCGTCCAATTGCCACGCGCGGCAGCATCGGTACTGCGGCAGGTCCGCAGGACTATCTGTTCGGCGCCGAGTACGCGACGATTTATTGGATGGAGCAGAACGGTTACGACGTCTCCTACATGTCGGGAGTCGATGCAGACCGTTACGGCAGCCTGCTTCTTAACCACAAGATGTATCTCGACGTTGGTCACGACGAATATTGGTCGGGGCAGCAGCGCGCCAATGTCCAGGCAGCCCGCGATGCCGGGGTGAATCTGGCGTTCTGGAGCGGCAACGAGATGTATTGGCGCACGCGCTGGGGCAACAGCATCAGCAGCGACGCCAGCGCCTATCGCACCTTGATCTCGTATAAGGAAACCTGGTCACCGTCAGCTTCCATCGATCCAAGTAACGAGTGGACCGGCACCTTCCGTGACCCGCGCCTCAGCCCGCCGGCCGTCGGCGGCGGAGTTCCCGAAAACGCCTTGATCGGACAGATGTTCCAGGTCGATGATGTCGGCGCCAACAATAGCGGCGCCCTGCAGGCAATCACGGTCCCCTATGACGACGCCAACCTGCGCTTCTGGCGCAACACCAGCGTTGCAAATCTTCAGCAAGGGCAGACTGCGACGCTGACCAAGAACTATCTCGGCTATGAGTGGGATGAAGCGCCGGACAACGGATTCGACCCCGCCGGCCTTGTCCGACTCTCCTCGACGACGCTTCCGGTCAATACATATCTACTTGATTACGGTAACACGACCGGGGCTGGCGTTTCGACTCATAACCTGACGCTCTATCGCGCGCCAAGCGGTGCATTGGTCTTCGGAGCCGGCACGGTTTACTGGTCGTGGGGCCTGAGCGACAATCATGACTTGGTACCAACTCCCAGTGACCCACGCGTGCAACAGGCGATGGTCAACCTGTTGGCCGACATGGGCATTCAACCAGGAACGCTCCAGCCGGGGATGATCGCGGGTACCGCCTCGGCGGACTCGACGGCCCCGACCTCCACTATCAACGCACTAGCAAATTTCGCTGCCGGAAGTGCGGTCACGATTTCCGGCACGGCAGCGGATCTCGGCGGCGGCGTGATCGCCGGCGTGGAAGTCTCGACCGATGGCGGACTGAGCTGGCAGAACGCGATCGGTGACGAGACATGGACTTATACCTGGTCGCCGCAGGTTGCCGGGACTTACACCATCAAATCACGCGCGGTGGACGACAGCATCAATCTGGAAACACCCTCGGCGGGGCGCACGGTGACCGTTTCGGCACCAACTTATGTGACGCTGTTCCCAGGCTCGGCGAGCCCTGCGGTCGTCAACACCACGGATTCTAGTGCAGTCGAGCTCGGGGTGAAGTTTCAGACCTCGGTGGCCGGTACTGTTAGCGGCATTCGCTTCTACAAGAGCAGCCAGGATACGGGTACCCACACCGGCGAGCTCTGGTCGAGCACAGGCACGAAGCTGGCGACGGTCACCTTCACGAACGAGACCGCAAGTGGCTGGCAGAGCGCGATCTTTTCCACTCCGGTGTCGCTGACGCCAGGGGCAACCTACACCGCCTCCTATCATACCAATGTGGGCCGCTACTCCAACACCACCAACTACTTCACCAGTAACGTGACAAGCGGTCCGCTAACAGCGCCCGCTTCCGGCAATGGCGTCTACGCGTACGGCAGCACAAGCCTATTTCCGACGAATACGTTCTCTGCGACGAACTTCTGGGTCGACGTCATGTTCAACCCGTCCGCCGCCAACCAGTTGCCGGTGGCCGCGAACGATGTCGGCCCGACCGTTGCGCAAGATACGCCGACGGTCATCACGGCGGCATCCCTGATCGCCAACGACAGCGATCCCGACGGGGATGCTTTGACTGTCACTGCGGTGAGCGCACCCACGAACGTCACCGTCACACTCAACACGCAACCCAATCCGCAGAACAACACCATCACCTTCACGCCCAACGCCGGCTATACCGGTCCGGCGAGCTTCAGCTACACAATCTCGGACGGACGCGGCGGCACGGCTTCAGCGACTGTGAGCTTCTCGGTGGTACCGCCCGGAGCGGCTCCCGTGAGCCTGTTCAGCGCGTCCAGCACACCGGCACAGACCGCCCTTAATGATGGACAACAGCTCGAGGTCGGCGTGAAATTTACGTCGTCCGTTGCCGGCCAGGTCACAGCCCTCAAGTTCTACCGCAGCGCCGGCGACACCGGCTCCGACATCGTCGATCTGTGGACCGCGACCGGCACCAAGCTCGCCAGCGCGACGTTCACCAACACAGCCGCCAGCGGCTGGCAGACCGTCGCGCTGCCCGCGGCCGTGTCCATCGCCGCCAACACCACCTACGTTGCCTCCTATCACACCACCGGCACCTATGTGGCGACCAACGGTTATTTCACCACCGCTGTCACCAATGGCCCCCTGACGGCGCCTTCCGCCGGCAACGGTGTCTACGCCTATGGTGGCACCGGCACCGCCGGGATCTTCCCGACCAACACCTACAACGGCGCCAACTACTGGGCCGACGTCGTGTTCGTTCCGAACGGCTCTACCAATGTCGCGCCAACGGCGGTCGCCGACGCGGCGGACGCCACCGAAAAGGGTGGAACGGCGAACAGCACCAGCGGCTCGCTGGCCACTGGAAACGTCCTCACCAACGACACCGACCCCGATGCCGGCGACACGAAGACCGTGACCGCCTTCAGCTTCGGCGCGACCGCCGGTACGCTTGGCACGGCGCTCGCCGGCGCCCGCGGCAGCCTAATGCTCAATGCCTCCGGGGCGTTCACCTACACCATCAACGAGAACGATGCCGCGGTGCAGGCCTTGCGGCTGTCGACCAACACGCTGACCGATGTCTTCAACTACACCATGCGCGACACCGCCGGCGCCACATCGTCGGCGACACTGACTGTCACCATTCACGGCGCCAACGACGCGCCGGTGCTAGCGGCCCAGACCGGCAACCAGAGCGCCACCGTGGGCTCGGCCTTCTCCCTGGTGCTGCCCGCCAATACCTTCACCGACGTCGATTCCGGCGACACGCTCACCTACGCCGCCACCGCCGCCGACGGCTCGGCGCTTCCCGCATGGCTGACCTTCAACGCTTCGACACGGACGTTCAGCGGCACACCGACGGCGGCCGGTACCTTCGGTATCAGGGTTGCAGCCACCGATCTCGGGAGCCTGGCCGCCAACGAGACATTCAACATCATCGTGTCGACAACGCCGAACGCGGTGCCAACGGCGGTCGCCGACGCGGCGGATGCCACCGAGAAGGGCGGAACCGCCAATGGCTCGGGCGGCTCGCCCGGAAGCGGCAACGTCCTCACCAACGACACCGATCCGGACGCCGGCGACACCAAGACCGTCACCGCCGTCAGCTTCGGCGCGACCTCAGGCACGCTTGGCGCGGCCCTCGCGGGAGCCCACGGAAGCCTCGTGCTCAATGCCTCCGGTGCGTTCACCTATACCATCAGCGAAACCGATGCCGCCGTGCAGGCCTTACGGCAATCGACCAACACGCTCACCGATGTCTTCAACTACACCATGCGCGACACCGCTGGCGCCACGTCGTCGACCACGCTCACGGTCACCCTTCACGGCGCCAACGACGCGCCGGTGCTGGCGGCCCAGACCGCAGACCAGAACGCGAGCACCGGCTCGGCCTTCTCCCTGGTGCTGCCTGCCAATACCTTCACCGACGTCGATTCCGGCGACACGCTGACCTACGCGGCCACCGCCGCCGACGGCTCGGCGCTTCCGGCATGGCTGACGTTCAACGCTTCGACACGGACGTTCAGCGGCACGCCGACGGCGGCCGGCAACGTCGGTGTCAGGGTTTCAGCGAGCGATCTTGGCGGCCTTGTCGCGAGCGAGACATTCAATATCGCCGTGTCCGTTCCCCCCGCGACGGTGAGCCTGTTCTCGAGTTCGGACAGGCCGGCGGTGCTGTCGGATTCCGATGCGTCCCAGGTTAATCTAGGCGTGAAGTTTACGTCGTCTGCGGCCGGCACCATTACCGGCATCAAATACTACAAGGGCGCCAGTGACACCGGCACGCATACCGGCTCATTGTGGAGCAGCACCGGCACCCTGCTGGCGACCGCGACCTTCACGGGCGAGACCACCAGCGGCTGGCAGACCGTGACGTTCGGCAACCCGGTGTCGATCACCGCCGGCACCACCTACGTCGCGAGCTTCCACAGCAACGGCCGTTACACGGCAACTGGTAACTATTTCACCACCGCTCATGTCAACGGCCCGCTGACGGCCCCTGCGAGTGGCAACGGCGTTTACACCTACGGCACGGGCACTCTGTTCCCCACCAGCACATTCGGTGCAACCAATTACTGGGTGGATGTGGTGTTCACCACAGGCGGCGGCGCCAACCAGTCGCCGGTTGCGGCGAACGACAGCGGTTTCAACGCTTCCCAGAACAGTTCGCTCACGATCGCTGCTTCGGCGCTGCTCGCCAACGATACCGATCCGGACGGCGATGCATTGACGATCACGGGTGTCAGCGGCGGCGTCAACGGCACCGCGAGCTTGAACGCCCAGACCAATACTGTGTCCTTCACGCCGACGGCGGGCTATACCGGGCCAGCGTCCTTCAACTATGCCATCGCCGACGGCCGGGGGGGCACGGCCAGTGCGTCGGTCGCTCTCACCGTGAACGCCGCGTCTTCTACCATTGTGAGCCTGTTCAGTTCGAATCCGACGCCGAGCATTGTGTCGGTCAACGATCCGAACTCGGTGGAGCTTGGGATGAAGTTCCAAGCCTCCAGTGCCGGCGACATCACCGGGCTCCGCTTCTACAAAGGCGCATCGAACACCGGCACCCACGTCGCGGATCTCTGGAGCAGCACCGGCACCCTGCTCGCCACCGCCACCTTCACCAACGAAACCGCCAGCGGCTGGCAACAGGTCAATTTTGCGACCCCGGTGACGATCAACCCGGGAACCACTTACATCGCATCCTATCACACCGCCGGAAACTACGCGGCCGATCCGAGCCTGTTTGCCAACGCTGTCACGAACGGACCGCTGACGGCTCCGTCGTCCAGCTCCAGCGGCGGCAACGGCGTGTATGCGTACGGAACCGGAAGCCTGTTCCCCACCAACACCTACAACTCGACGAGCTATGGTGTTGACGTGCTGTTCCGTCCCCAGCTGACCGGCTAGGAGGACTGATGGAGAGAGTGGACAAGGACAATCGGCTGCCAGTCACCGTGCTCAGCGGATTCCTCGGTGCAGGGAAGACCACGATGCTCAACCACGTGTTGCTGAATCGCGAGGGTCTGCGCGTTGCGGTCATCGTCAATGACATGAGCCAGCTAAACATAGACGCGAATCTGGTTCAGAACGGCGGTGCCAACCTGTCACACACGACGGAGACGCTCGTAGAGCTCAGCAATGGTTGCATATGCTGCACGTTGCGCGACGACCTCCTGCTGGAGGTCAGGCGATTGGCTCAAGAACGGCGTTTCGATTATCTGCTGATTGAAGGAACCGGGATTTCTGAACCTCTTCCCATTGCGGCAACATTCTCGTTTCGCGACGAAGCTGGCACCTCCCTTTCTGATTTTGCGAGACTCGACACAATGGTCACCGTCGTCGACGCCTTGAGCCTGCTCGCCAACTATAGCAGTCGTGACCTGTTACGTGATCGCGGCGAGTTGCGCGGTGCGTATGACCAGCGAACGCTCGTCGATCTCCTGGTTGAGCAGATCGAGTTCGCCGACGTAGTGGTGATCAACAAGGTATCAGAAGCGACAGAGGCGACTCGTGCGGCAATTCGCAAAGTCGTTGCTGCACTCAATCCCGAAGCGCGCCAAATCGAGACCGACTTCGGCGAAGTTCCTCTCAAGGTGATTCTCAACACCGGCCTTTTCAACGAAGCGAAGGCTGCGACACATCCCCTCTGGCACAAGGAACTATACAGCCCGGCTTCCCATGTGCCGGAGACCGATGAGTACGGCATCTCCAGCTTTGTCTACAGGGAGAGACGTCCCTTCGATCCCCTCAGGCTTTTGTCTTTTCTCAACAAGCCCTGGCCGGGTGTGATTCGTGCCAAGGGACATTTCTGGCTCGCCACCCGTCCGGATTGGGTGGCTCTCCTCTCCGTTGCTGGAATCCAACGTCGGTGCGAGCCGATGGGCTTTTGGTGGGCGACAATCCCAAAAACGAGCTGGCCAAGCCATCCTCAGTTTCAAGAACATCTCAGAAGGCGATGGGACGCCGTTTGGGGCGACCGCCGCCAGGAACTCGTCTTCATCGGTTCAGACATGGATGAAGCGTATATGCGAGCCTTGCTGGACGACTGTCTCGCCCATACCGAAAACCGGTTTGATCCGCAGAGCTGGCGCGGCCTTAGCGACCCGTTTCCATCTTGGCATTCTCCTGACCACAGGAACCACACCGCGGTGTCCCTTATCTAGCAGTTCCTTAGAAGTCCTTCGGGCTTGCGCTGATTCAATATCAATACGTCTGCTCTTCGATAGCCTCGCATGAGAGTCCCCGATCGCGGCAACGACTTGAGTTCGTTTGCGCTTATTAGCCCTTTAAGCTCGCGCTCTTGTGCAGCTCAAAATCAAGCTAGAGCGCGTACTGATAAATCGGATACCGACGGCGTCTGTGCAATCGCAGGAAATATCGCGATGGCCAACCGGAATTGCTCTACATGGGCTGGCGAGAGGCCACCAACTGGTGCAGGTTTAGTTCAATTTGCGGCGCAGCTGCTTGATGATCTCGCGAAGGTCGGCCGCGTACTCCTCGATTATCCGGCGCGAATCGTCCAAGCGCGATGGCTTGGCTTCCTGATCGTCGGTCTGTTTGTCAGGACCGGGCATGGCCCCATGGTCCTTTGTAGAAGTGGGGCACCATTGACCTAGATCAAGAAATAACGCGAAGCGACGATACTCTTTCAGCTTGTCGACCGCCTCCGCTCGCTTCTGTGACCGCTCCAACTCTTCCTGGGCGTGAGCCCGCACCGGTAGGTACCTTCCATCTGTTCGTAGAGGCGGCGGGTGCGCCGCCTTCCCCCGCCTCCAGCATTCTATTGCTTGCCCCGTGATTCAAGCTCCCAAACTGGGAGCCGAATCGTGCCGCGAGCGCCAACTATGAATGTCCTTGCTGCCGAACAATCCGCATGGCGGTCCCTTGGGTAAACGATCAGTGGCATCTTCTGGGTCCTGCGATCCGGCGCACCTTGGCGCGATTGCCCGATCATTTTGATCCTTACACCTCCTATAAATGGCTTGTCCGCTGGCGGCGAGCTGGTGGCCGGCATCATAGTGTACTTGCCCCTGCTCATGATGCCGCTGTCCAGACGATCGATACCTCCATTTTTCGCGTGCGTCCGCGGTCGACCTGCTTCAGCCTGTATCCTACCGAGCTCGCAAGCAGGTCGACGTTCTTCAACAGGATCAAACAATATCGTGGGATGGCGCTGCTCTATGAAAGACTCGCCGCCAACTATCTTGCCTTCGTTCAACTCGCGCGAACCAGGCTATGGCTGCGTCCACGTTCTAGTTCCCCGCGAGCCAGCGGCGTTGGAGCGGCTTGGTGATTGGATCGGGGCCGCCGTGCTCAGCCCGTAGCATCGGAACCGAACTGTTTGCGTAATATTGATTATGGAATATCCGAAGCTAACTTCGCGCCAGAAACACTGGGCGCAAAAGCGCGGTTGTTGCCGCGTCAAACATGAGTGCCCTAGAAACCCATCATAGCTTGATTCTTTTGGCTTGGCAGGCACACATGTTAATTTTGCGGGTTTTATTGTCGGCACCGGCGCGACGGCCGTACCTACCCCTTCCCTTTCTGGATTTCGTAACGCTGGTACGTACGGTTTAAGATCAGTGCCGCTGCGACGGCGTTGATCGGAGCCCGAATTGCCATGCGCCGGGCCGGGTGGTCCACAAGTCTATATCAGCGTCCAAATTCGTCCGTAGTGCGAGGGGGACATTCAACCAGACCTGCGTGCCGCAAGTGATGTTGCGCGATCGGTTGAGCGCCCGAGGCCCGAGCAATCGTGCTCCGCAGGTTAGTCGTCTCCAGAAGTCCGGTTCAGATCCTCGCGCGGCGATCTTCATCCCCATCGCCGTTCCATCAAGTCCCTGCGTGATGACCTGCTAGAGGCTGAAGACGCTGCGCTGACGGGCGCGATTGGCATCCGTGAAGGCGATGGGAGGCGTATCCAGCTTGGCCGCGTCCGGGCCGTGGCCGTCCCCGGCTTTTCCGTGGCCGCACAGTACTGGTC
>NZ_JAEMSD010000194.1:0-2198 GCF_016462955.1 Bradyrhizobium sp.
ATCTCGCGTCGTGCCTTCGCCGGCGGCATCGCAGCCCTTGCGCTGACGCACCGCGCCGGCGCGCAGGGTTATGCCGGGCTCGGCGAGACGGCCGACGGGTTCGCCAAGGTGACGCCGGGAAAGACCTTCACCTTTCCCGGGGATCACGGACCTCATCCGGAATTTCGGATCGAGTGGTGGTATCTCACGGCGAACCTCACAGACAGCAGCGGCGCCGCGTGCGGCCTGCAATGGACGCTGTTTCGCCAGGCGGCGCAGGCCGGGCCGCAAGGCGAAGGCTGGGCCAACCGGCAGGTGTGGATGGCGCACGCCGCGGTGACGCGCGCCGACACCCATCGCTTCTCCGAAACGTTTTCACGCGGCGGCGTCGGGCAGGCCGGCGTGACGGCGAAGCCGTTCGATGCCTGGATCGACGACTGGGAGATGAAGGCTGTCGAGCCCAGCGATGACCGCACCTTGGCGCCGCTGACGCTGAAGGCGTCCGGCACCGATTTCAGCTACACACTGACGCTCGAGGCCGACCTTCCGGTGGTGTTGCAGGGGGACGGCGGCTACAGCCGCAAGTCCGAACGCGGCCAGGCGTCCTATTATTACAGCCAGCCGTTCTACCGCGCCCGCGGCACGCTCGTGATCGATGACAAGCCGGCCAATGTCTCCGGCCAGGCCTGGATGGACAGGGAATGGAGTAGCCAGCCGCTCGATTCCGACCAGACCGGCTGGGACTGGTTGTCGCTGCACCTGGCGTCCGGCGACAAGCTGATGCTGTACCGGCTACGGCAGAAGGACGGCAGAAACTATCCGTTCGGCAACTGGATCAATGCCCGTGGTGAGGCGCAGATGATTGCGGGCGACGACATCCAGATGATCCCGAAGGCGACGGCTGAGGTCGCCGGACGCAAGGTGCCCGTGGAATGGCAGATTGCGATCCCATCCCGATCGTTCGCGATCTCCTGCAAGCCGCTCAATGCCAACGCCTGGATGGGGACCGGATTCTCCTATTGGGAGGGACCGATCAGCTTCGCTGGCACGCATGAGGGCGTTGGCTATCTCGAGATGACCGGGTATTGAGGCGCAATCTTTTCAAGGGGATTTGCGATGTATCATCTCACCGCTCTCGTCACGCTGCTGGCGATCGCGTTTTATCTCTTCGTCGCCATCAACGTCTCGCGGGTGCGGACGAGGACCGGCGTCAAGGTGCCGGCGATGTCGGGCCATCCGGATTTCGACCGTGCCTTCCGCATCCAGATGAACACGCTGGAATGGCTACCCATCTTCCTGCCGGCGCTGTGGCTGTTCGCGATCTATGTCAGCGACGCCATCGCGGCCGGGATCGGCGCGGTCTGGATCATCGGCCGCATCGTCTATTTCATCGGCTATTCGCAGGCGGCGGCCAAGCGCGGCCCGGGCTTTGCGATCCAGGGCATCGCCGCCATGGCGCTGTGGGTCGGAGCGCTGGGGGCGGTGGTGCTGCGGATGGTGAAGTGAAACACCCGCCTCCTGTCCCGGGCGCGGCGCAGCGTTTCACGCTGCAGCGCGTCCGGGACACGAGAGCGTCACTTCGTCAGCGGGCAGCCACTTTCCTTCGCCGTGAAGAAGGCCTTGTCGCCGGGGACGGTGGCGAGCAGCTTGTAATAGTCCCACGGCTTCTTCGATTCCGAGGGCTTCTTGACCTCGAACAGATACATGTCGTGGACCATGCGGCCGTTCTCCAGCACTTTGCCGCCTTGCGCGAAATCGTCGTCGACCGGTAGCTCCTTCAGCTTCTTGGCGACGGCATCCGGATCCTTGGTGCCGGCGGCCTTGACTGCCTTCAGATAGCTCAGCGTTGCCGAATAGGTGCCGGCCTGGATCATGTTCGGCATCCGGCCGGTACGTTTGAGGAAGCGTTCGCCAAGATTGCGGCTCTTGTCGTTGACGTCCCAGTAAAAGCCTTCCGTCAGCACCAGCCCCTGCGCCGCCTGCAGGCCGAGGCCATGCACTTCGGCGAGCGTCATCAGCAGCCCGGCGAGCTTCTGGCCACTCGCGACGATGCCGAACTCGGACGCCTGCTTGATCGAGTTGGTGGTGTCGAGGCCGGCATTGGCGAGGCCCACGATCCTCGCCTTCGAGCTCTGCGCCTGCAGCAGGAAGGAGGAGAAGTCCGAGGAGTTGAGCGGCACGCGAACCGAGCCGACCACCTTGCCGCCGTTGGCGGCGAC
>NZ_JAEMSD010000194.1:2208-4035 GCF_016462955.1 Bradyrhizobium sp.
GCCGCCGGCCTTGGTCAGCGCACCGCCGGTGCCGACGCCGAGCGCGCGGGTGTCGTAGGCCCAGTGGAAGCCGTAAGGCTGGCAAGCGTCCCCTGTCAGCCGCGAGGTCGCGGCGCCGACGACGATGTCGATCTTCTTCTTTTCCTTGGAGAGCTCGTGGATCGCGAGCGCGACCGAGGACGTCGTCAGCTCCGTGATCATGTCGACGTTCTCGACGTCGTACCAGCGCCGCGCGATCGAGGCGGCGAGGTCCGGCTTGTTCTGGTGGTCGGCGGTGACGAGCTCGACCTTCTGGCCGAGCACCTCGCCGCCGAAATCCTCGATCGCCATCCTGGCCGCCTCGACTGACCATTTGCCGCCATAGTCCGCGTAGACGCCGGACTGGTCGTTGAGGATACCGATCTTGACGCCTTGCGCGGAGGCCGGCGCGGCGAGAAACAATGTCGAGGCCGCTGCGGCCAAAAGTGCTGATTTCATCCGTTCATCTCCCAGCAGTCTTCTGTTTTGAAATCGCGAATAGTAGTGAAGAACGCCGTATGTGCCCATCCGTTTCGTGTTGATCGTTAGTATGGGATTCTGCGCACCAAGCTCCCGCTGTCGTCCCGGGGCGCGCGCAGCGCGAGCCCGGGATCCATAGCCACAGGGAGACGTTTGGCGAAGACTCGGAGTTACCGGCTTCGCCCCAAACTCCTTCCTGTGGTTATGGGTCCCCGCCCCCCGTGCGCAATTGCGCACTAGGCGGGGACGACAGCAGAGAGAGAGGATATGCCGGTGGCCACAGCTAGCACTCAAGCAGCCACCACCTCCGGCTTCTTGCCCTCGTTCCGCCCCTCCGCCAGGTTCCGCACCACCACATAGAAGATCGGCGTGAACAACAGGCCAAACAGGGTGACGCCGATCATGCCGAAGAACACGGCGACGCCGACGGCCTGGCGCATCTCGGAGCCGGAGCCGGTCGAAATCACCAGCGGCAAGACGCCGAGGATGAAAGCGAACGAGGTCATCAGGATCGGCCGCAGCCGCAGGCGGCAGGCCTCGATCACGGCTTCCAGCCGCGGCCTGCCCTCGTTCTCGATGTCGCGCGCGAATTCGACGATCAGGATCGCGTTCTTCGCCGCCAGTCCGACCAGCACGACGAAGCCGATCTGGGTGAGGATGTTGACGTCCTGGCCCATGATGCGCACGCCGATGGTGGCAGCGAGCAGACACATCGGCACGATCAGGATCACCGCGAACGGCAGGGTCCAGCTGCCATATTGCGCGGCGAGCACGAGATAGACGAACAGCACGCAGATCGGGAACACGTAGAGGCCGGCATTGCCGCCGGTGACCTGTTGATAGGACAGGTCGGTCCATTCGAACGTGAAGCCGCTCGGCAAGGTGTCGTTCGCGAGCTGCTTGATGGCGTCGAGCGCGGTGGTCGAGCTGACGCCCGGCGCCGGCTCGCCCTGGAGCTCGGAGGCCGCATAGAGATTGTAGCGGGCGACGCGGTCGGGACCGGAGACGTCCTTGAACTCGACCACGCTGCCGAGCATCACCATGTCGCCGGCGGCATTGCGCGTGCGCAGGCGGGCGAGATCGCTCGGTTCTTTCCGGAACGGAAAATCAGCCTGCGCGGTGACGTGATAGGTGCGGCCGAACAGGTTGAAGTCGTTGACATAGGTCGATCCGAAATAGGTCTGGATCGTGTCGTTGATGTTGGAGATGGGAACGCCCAGCTTTTGCGCCTTGGTGCGGTCGATGTCGACGAAGAGCTGCGGCGTGTTGGCCGTGAACGGCGAGAACACCGAGGGAGCGAGCAACGCGGGCGATTTGCGCGCCGCGGCG
>NZ_JAEMSD010000194.1:4045-11538 GCF_016462955.1 Bradyrhizobium sp.
GCGGCTGCGAGCATTTCGGGCCCGCGGCCCTGGCGGTCCTGGATGCGGATGGCGAATCCTCCGCCCGTCCCGATGCCGGGCACGGCCGGCGGCGGAATCACGATGATGAACGCGCCCTGGATCGCGGACAGTCGCTTGCGCAGCTCGACCGTGATGGCGTTCGCAGACAAGCCCTTCTTGATTCGCGCCTCCGGCTCGTCGAACACCGGGAACAGTGCAGCCGCGTTGCCGGCCTGGGTGCGCGTCGCGCCGGAGAAGCCGGCGAAGGCGGCGACACGGACGATGCCGGGCGTATCCAGCGCAATCCGCTCGATCTCGCGCACGACTTCCGTGGTGCGCGCCAGCGACGCCGCCCCGGGCAATTGCACGGAGACGATGACGTAGCCGCGATCCTGCGCGGGGATGAATCCTTGCGGCGTGGTCACGATCAGCCAGCCGGCGCTGCCGATCAGCACGACGTAGATCAGGAGCATCACCACCGAATGCCGGATCACGAAATCGGCGAGCCCGGCATAACCGTGCGCGAGCCTATCGAAAATCCGATTGAACACACCGGTGAATGCGTTCCAGCCGCGCGCGATGATATTCCAGGCCGCCGGCGGGCGCTTCTCCTGGTGCGGGGTGAGGATCAGCGAGGCCAATGCCGGCGACAGAGTCAGCGAGCAGAAGCACGAGATCGCGGTCGCAACGGCGATGGTGACGGCGAATTGCTGGAAGAACTGTCCGGAGATGCCACCGAGAAACGCGGTCGGCACGAACACCGCGCACAACACCAGTGCGATCGAGACCAGCGCGCCGCCAACCTCCTCCATGGTTTTCAGCGCGGCATCGCGCCGGCTCATGCCATGCTCGAGATGACGCTCGACATTCTCGACCACCACGATGGCGTCGTCGACGACGATGCCGACGGCGAGGACGAGGCCGAACAGCGTGAGATTGTTGATCGAGAAGCCCAGCGCCGCCATCACCGCGAAGGTGCCGACCAAGGACACGGGAATCGCGATGATCGGAATGATCGCGGGACGCCAGCCCTGCAGGAATACCAGCACGACGATGACCACGAGCAGCATGGCCTCGTAGATGGTCTTGATCAGCTCGTGGACGGACTGGGCGATGAACTCGGTCGGATTGTAGCCGATATTGTAGTCGAGGCCCTTCGGGAAGCTCTCCTTCAGCCGCGCCATGGTATCGGTGATGTTCTTCGCGGTGGCGAGCGCGTTCGATCCCGGCCGCTGCGTCACCAGCATGGCGACCGCTGATTTGCGCAGCAGGAAGCTGTTGGTGGTGTAGGAGAGCGCACCGAGCTCGATGCGCGCGACGTCGCGCAACCGCACCACCCGGCCATCGGAGCCGGCCTTGATGAGGATCTCCTCGAACTGCTTCTGGTCCTTCAGGCGGCCCGTGAACGTCAGGTTCGGCTGAAAGGCACGGTCGGCGATCGGCGGCTCGGCGATCTGGCCGCCCGCGATCTGGACGTTCTGGGCGCGGATCGCCGCCAGCACCTCGGCCGAGGTCAGGCCGAGATTGGCGATGCGGTCAGGATCGAGCCACAGCCGCATCGAATAGTCGCGGGCGCCGAAGATCTGGATGTCGCCGACGCCGTCGAGGCGCAGCAGCTGGTCGCGAACCTGGAGCAGCGCGTAATTGGAGATATAGAGCTGGTCGAAAGTGTCGTCCGGCGACAGCATGAACGCGACCATCAGGATGTCGGGCGAGTTCTTGCGGGTGGTGACGCCGTTGCGCTGCACCTCCTCGGGCAGCCGCGGCTGCGCGATGGCGACGCGGTTCTGCACCAGCACCTGGGCCTTGTCGAGATCGGTGCCGAGCTTGAAGGTTACGGTGATTGTGAGCTGGCCGTTCGAGGTCGCCTGGCTGTAGAGATACAGCATGTCCTCGACGCCGTTGATCTCCTGCTCGATCGGAGCTGCGACCGTGTCGGACACGGTCTGCGCGGAGGCGCCCGGATATTGCGTGGTGACGACGACGGTCGGGGGCACCACTTGCGGATATTCGGAGACCGGCAGCGTCGTGTAGGCGAGCGCGCCGACGATCAGGAGCACGATCGACAGCACCATCGCCAGGATGGGCTGATTGATGGAGAGACGCCCGAGGTTCATGGCTTGCCACCGGCCGGAGCTTGTGCGGTCTGCGGTGCAACCTTGGCGCCGACGCGGGCACGCTGGACGCCGTTGACGATGACCCGATCCTCGGCCTTCAACCCCTCACGGATCACGCGCAGGCCGTCGTCCAGAGGCCCGAGCACGACGGGACGCGCCTCGACGGTGTCGTCGGGCTTGACCACGAACACGATCTTGCGGGACTGGTCGGTCGCGATCGCGGCATCCGGGATCAGCAGCGCCTCATAGGGCGCGCTGGCGATCAGGCGGACGCGGCCGAACTGGCCGGGCAGGATCGACTGATCGGTGTTCTTGACGACGGCGCGGCTGCGCAGCGTTCCCGTGGAGACGTCGAGGCGGTTGTCGAGGAAGTTGATGGTGCCTTCATGCGATGGCTTGGTCTCGCCGACGAGAGACACTTGCACCGGGTTCGCCGTATCGCGCGAGCTCGGGCGGCGGCCTTCGAACCACAGCTTGCTGTATTTGACGAAGGTCGCTTCATCCATGTCGAAATAGATATAGATCGGATCGAGCGTCACGATGGAGGTCAGCAAGGTCGACGATCCGCCGTCGCTGCCCTGCACGAGATTGCCGGGGCTGACGAGATGGCGGCTGACGCGGCCGGTCAGCGGTGCGGTCACATGGGTGAATTCGATGTTGAGCTTGGCGGCCTTCAGCGCGCCTTCGGCCTGCGTCGCGGCGGCATGCGCGGCTTGCAAGGCCTGACGGCGCTGGTCGACGACCTGCTCGGAGACCGCGCTGGTCTGCACCAGGCTGAGGCCGCGATCGAGCTCTCGCTTGGCGAGCTCCACCCTGGCGCGCGCGTCCGCCAGCTGCCCTTCCGCCTGCGTGGCCACCGCCTCGAACGGGCGCGGGTCGATCACGTAGAGCAGATCGCCCTGACGCACGATGGCGCCGTCCGTGAACTCAACCGAGTTGACGAAGCCGCCGACGCGCGGCCGCACCTGCACCTCTTCCACCGCCTCGAAGCGGCCGGTGAACTCGTCCCAATCGGTGACGGTGCGCTTGACCGGCTGGGCGACCGTCACTGCCGCCGGCGGCGGGGCCGCGGCCTGCGAGGCCGGCTGACCGCAACCGGTGAGCGCGAAAGTCGCAACGAGCAGCGCAGCGATTGCACTCGGTCGGGCCAGACCGAAATCGTGGCTTCTGGCAAACTGCTCGCTTCCATCCGGTCCGCTCATCCCAGGTCCTCGTATAATGCCGCAGAAAGCACATGGTACGCCTCTACCTGCGGGCGCCACAAGATGGGACGCCAAGATGAACTCTTCAAGACCGCGATGCGCGCAAGGCTCGGAAAAGGACCCTGGCCGGAAGGCGGGTTGACAGGAAGATCGCCGGCCTCGCACGAGGCGATCGGCGGGCGAATGCGAATGGCGTTATCCGCCGGAATCCTGAATGGAGCGCACGATCTTTCGCCCTGCGCCTGCGCCCGTCCCCTGCAGGGTAGGGCAATCGCATATGAGCAGTCCCCCTTTGGGCACGATAGTCTCCACATCGTCATGGCCGGGCCGTAGCCGCTTCGGCGCGGCGAAGGCCCGGGCATGACGACCTCTGGTGAAGGTGCAGGGAGGGTAAGGGCCCCCAGCGTCTTCGCACATGACGGGAGGCGGCGGCTCGGCTAGGTTACCCCCTACAAAACAAGACGATTTTGTCCGGGAGGACAGACGTGCACCAGGGACGTGTCGTTTTCGGCGCGATCGAGGAGGTCGTGTTCGGCCATCCTGCGGCCGATGCCATCGTCGCGCAGATGGACCGGCTGGGCACACGCCGCGCCTTCCTGATGGTCTCCGGCACGCTCAACCGCCAGACCGACGAGATCGCGAAAATCAGGCAGGCATTGGGCGCGCGTTGCGCCGGCCTGTTCGACGCCATGCCGGCGCATACGCCGCGCGAGGCGGTGATCGCCGCGGCGAATGCGGCGCGCGAGGCGGATGCCGACCTCATCGTCACCGTCGGCGGCGGCTCGATCACCGACGGCGCAAAGGCGGTGCAGCTCTGCCTCGCCAACGGCATCACCGACATCGACGGCATCGATCGCATCCGCGTCCACGGGGGTGTCGCACCCGACATGACCGCGCCAACCGTGCGGCAGGTCAGCGTGCCGACCACGATCGCCGGCGGCGAGTTCAGCGCGATTGCCGGTGTCACAGACCGCAAGGCGAACGTGAAGCAGATGCTGCGGCATCCGCTCGCCGTGCCGCGCGCGACCATCCTCGACCCCGCCCTCACCGTGCACACACCGGAATGGCTGTTCCTGTCCACAGGCATCCGCGCGATCGATCATTGCGTCGAGGCGATCTGCTCACGCGAGACGCATCCCTATGCCGACGCGCAATCGGTGAAGGGCCTCGCCATGCTCGCTGACGCGCTGCCCCGGGTGAAGGCCAATCCATCCGACCTCGATGCGCGGATGGACGCGCAGATCGGCACCTGGCTGTCGATGGGCGCGCTGTCGGCCGGCGTCCCCATGGGCGCGAGCCACGGCATCGGCTACGTGCTGGGCGCGGCCTTCGACGTGCCGCACGGCTACACCTCCTGCGTCATGCTGCCGGCGGTGATGCGATGGAATGCGCGCGACAATGCCGAGCGCCAGATGATCGTCGCCGCCGCCATGGGCTATCCGGGCCACGACGCCGCCGATGTGCTCGATGCCTTCATCCGTTCGCTCGGCATGCCGCGCAGTCTCGCGGACGTTCGCGTCTCCCCGGAGCATTTCGACGCGATCGCCGAACAGGCGATGCGGACGAACTGGATTCCGCGCAACCCGCGCACGATCGAGAGCCCCGCCGACGTACGCGACATTCTGATTCTTGCCGCCTGATCCAAAGCCGGAGGTTCGATGTATACTGGTACGCATGCCCGCCTGCGCCCGCTCCAGCCCGCCTTCATCATGGCGGCGACGGGCGAGGCCGTCACCTATCGCGAGCTCGAGGCGCGCAGCAACCGCTTGGCGCACCTGTTCCGCAAGCACGGCTTGAGGCGGCTCGACCACTACTCGATCTTCATGGAGAACAATTCCCGCTACCTCGAAGCCTGCGGCGCGGGCGAGCGCGCCGGGCTCTACTACACCTGCATCAACTCCTTCCTGACGCCGGGCGAACTCGCCTATCTCCTCGTCAACAGCCGGTCGAAGATCCTAATCACGTCCATGGCCAAGCTCGAGATCGCGCGAGAGGCGATCAAGGCTTGCCCCGACGTCGAGCTCTGCATCGTCGCCGACGGCCCGGGTGAGAGCGAACGCATCGTCGGCCTGGCGGAGGTGACGGCGGAGATGCCGCGGACGCCGATCGCGGACGAATGGCTCGGCACGGCCATGCTCTATTCGTCCGGCACGACGGGACGGCCGAAAGGCATCCTGCGGCCGCTGCCGGAGGAGCCGCCGAAGCACAATCTGCCGCTGTTCGATTTCCTCACCAAGCTCTGGCACTACCGGGAAGGCATGGTCTACCTGTCGCCCGCACCGCTCTATCACTCGGCGCCGCAGGCTGCCGTGAACCTGACGATCCGCATGGGCGGCACCGTGATCATCATGGAGAGCTTCGACCCCGAGCGTTACCTCCAGCTGGTCGAGCAATGGGGCATCACCCACACCCAGCTGGTACCGACCATGTTCTCGCGCATGCTGAAGCTGCCGGAGGAGGTGCGAGCGCGTTACGACCTGTCCTCGCTGGAGATCGCGATCCACGCCGCCGCGCCCTGCCCGGCCCTGGTCAAGGACGACATGATCAAATGGTGGGGACCGATCATCCACGAATATTACGGCGCCACCGAGGGCCTCGGCTTCACCGCCTGCAACAGCGAAGAATGGCTCAGCCATCGCGGCACGGTCGGCAAGGTGCTGCTCGGCGACCTGCACATCCTCGACGAGGACATGCGGGAGTGCCCGGTCGGCACGCCGGGCCAGATATGGTTCAAGACGGCAACGCCGTTCGAATATTTCAGCGACCCGGAGAAAACGAAGGAGGCGCGCTCGGCCGACGGCAGCATGAGCACGGTCGGGGACGTCGGCTATGTCGACGAGGACCGCTTCCTCTATCTCACCGATCGCGCCACCTTCATGATCATTTCGGGCGGGGTGAACATCTATCCGCAGGAATGCGAGAATCTGCTGATCACCCATCCGAAGGTCGCGGACGCCGCCGTGTTCGGCGTACCAAATGCCGATCTTGGGGAAGAGGTGAAGGCGGTGGTGCAACCGATGTCCGGCGTGGTGCCGGGCCCCGCGCTCGCGGAAGAGTTGATCGCCTTCTGCGCAAAATCGCTGTCGCGGCAGAAGGTGCCGCGATCGGTCGATTTCGAGAAGGAGTTGCCGCGACTGCCGACGGGCAAGCTGTACAAGCGGCTGCTGCGGGACCGCTATTGGGGCAACAAGGCGTCAAGGATCGTGTGAGGGCTTCCGCGGCGTAAGGCGCGCAAGCAAGCGCCCACGCACGCAACTGTCGTCCCGGGGCGCGACGAAGTCGCGAACTATGATGCGCAGTTGCGCATCTGAGGACCCATAACCACAGGGAGTGGTTGTCGCGCGTGACGGCAACTCCGAATCCTCGCAAAACTCTCCCCGGGGCTATGGATCCCGGATCTGCGCGCGCTTAGGGCGCGCTTGTCCAGGATGACAGCGGAGGTTGTTGATGCAACCTCGCGCAACATCTGCACAGGACTCACCTCTTCGCATCTGCACTCTCGCATCGGGAGAGAAAAGCCCGCGGCCCTCCGTCGTCCGAAGTGTCGAGGGCACGGCTGCGCCTTGCGGGTTGCCTCAATGCGCGCGCCTCGCTATCGTCGCGACCAACAGGCCGCAAAAGGCCAACGTCCAGGGAGGATGAGCATGCGGAGCGTGTGGGCGCTCGCCGCAATGGCGGCGCTATCTGTGCTGACGGCCTCAACTGCGACGCTGGCCGGCGAGCCCAAGCAGGGCGGGATCTTGCGGATGTATCACCGCGACAGCCCCGGCAATGCCTCGATCCATGAAGGTGCGACCTACTCGCTCAATGTTCCCTTCATGCCGGTATTCAACAATCTCGCCATCTACAAGCAAGACGTCGCGCAGAACAGCATGGACAGCATCGTCCCCGAGCTTGCGGAGAGCTGGGCCTGGGTGAACGACATCAAGACGCTGACATTCAAGCTGCGCCAGGGCGTGAAATGGCACGACGGCAAGCCGTTCACCTCGGCCGACGTCAAATGCACTTTCGACATGCTGATGGGCAAGGCGCAGCAGAAGTTCCGGCAGAACCCGCGCAAATCCTGGTACGACCAGGTGAACGACGTCTCGACCAACGGCGAGTTCGAGGTTTCCTTCAACCTGAAGCGGCCGCAGCCCTCGCTGCTGGCGCTGCTCGCCTCTGGCTACACCCC
>NZ_JAEMSD010000195.1 GCF_016462955.1 Bradyrhizobium sp.
AGCGCTAGGTCCTTCGTCATGAAGCCTGCCTCGACGGTGTCGACGCAGACCTTCTCGAGCGTCGAGGCGAACTTCGCCAGCGCGGCGTTGTTGTCGAGCTTGGCGCGATGCGCGAGGCCGCGGCTCCAGGCGAAGATCGAGGCGATCGAGTTGGTCGAGGTCTCCTTGCCCTTCTGGTGCTCGCGGTAATGGCGGGTCACCGTGCCGTGGGCGGCTTCGGCTTCCACGGTCTTGCCGTCGGGCGTGAGCAGCACGGAGGTCATGAGGCCGAGCGAGCCGTAGCCCTGCGCGACGGTGTCGGACTGCACGTCGCCGTCGTAGTTCTTGCAGGCCCAGACATAGCCGCCGGACCATTTCAGCGCCGAGGCCACCATGTCGTCGATCAGGCGGTGTTCGTACGTTAGGCCCTTGGCGTCGAAGTCCTTCTTGAACTCCTTGTCGAAGATCTCCTGGAAGA
Organism: Bradyrhizobium sp.; assembly: GCF_016462955.1. Lineage (GTDB taxonomy): Bacteria > Pseudomonadota > Alphaproteobacteria > Rhizobiales > Xanthobacteraceae > Bradyrhizobium. The sequence continues at coordinate 458 of NZ_JAEMSD010000195.1, forward strand.
TGTCCTTGAAGCGGCCGTCATAGACCTTGAGGATCGTGTTCTTGGTCGACAGGTACACCGGGTAGCCGCGCAGCAGGCCGTAATTGAATGAGGCGCGGGCGAAGTCGATGATGGAGTCGTCGAGATTGTACATTCCCATCGCGACGCCGGCATCGGGGGCCTTGAACACTTCCTTCTCGATCACGGTGCCGTCCTCGCCGACGAACTTCATCGACAGGGTGCCCTTCCCGGGGAACTTGAAATCGGTGGCGCGGTACTGGTCGCCGAAGGCGTGGCGGCCGATGATGATCGGCTTGGTCCAGCCGGGAACCAGGCGCGGCACGTTCTTGCAGATGATCGGCTCGCGGAAGATGACGCCGCCGAGGATGTTGCGGATGGTGCCGTTCGGCGACTTCCACATCTGCTTGAGATTGAACTCCTTCACCCGGGCCTCGTCCGGGGTGATGGTGGCGCACTTGACGCCGACGCCGACCTTCTTGATCGCCTCGGCCGCGTCGATCGTGACCTGATCGTTGGTGTGGTCGCGGTATTCCATGCCCAGGTCGAAATAGAGCAGCTCGACATCCAGGAACGGGTTGATCAGCTTGTCCTTGATGTACTGCCAGATGATCCGGGTCATCTCGTCGCCATCGAGTTCGACGACGGGATTGGATACCTTGATTTTTGCCATGATCGGGGAAGCCTCTTGGGAACGGCGCTCGTCGCGCGCCACGGGAATATCCGCCGCCTCTTAGCACCACCGCGCGGCGGGCGAAAGCCAAGGGATTATGCACTTTTAGCTCATCCAGCTTGCGCAGGCGGGGAGCGGCGGGCCGGCGCTCGGCAAGCCCTTCGGGTCGCGTTCCCGGCGAGATTCAAAAGTCGAATCCAAGTCGTTATTTCCCTTGAGAATTTCGTCAGGACAGGCAAACGACAGGCGGACAGCGCCCGAGCCGGCCCAAGACCGGTTCGAAAACCCGGTTCGAATGGCCGGCTTGAATCAATTCCTGAAGAGGGCCTTGTCGGGGCCTTGAGAGACAGTGTGAAAGCGAAGCGAGATGTCGGGGACTGACAAGAGCAAGGCGGGCCTTTCCCTCGACGGTCCCATCGTCATCCTGGTCGAGCCGCAGCTCGGCGAGAACATCGGCATGGCCGCGCGCGCCATGGGCAACTTTGCGCTTGGCCGGCTTCGCATCGTCAATCCCAGGGACGGCTGGCCCAACGTTGCGGCACAGCGGGCCGCCGCCGGCGCCGACCACATCCTCGAAAGGGTCGAATTGTTCGGCACGGTGCAAGAGGCCGTCGCCGACCTCGACCTCCTGTTCGCCACCACCGCGCGCCCCCACGACCAGGCCAAGCCGGTGGTCGGGCCGGAGGCCGCGGCGGCCGAGATCGCCGGTCACGTCGCCACAGGAGGGAAGGCCGGCATCCTGTTCGGCCGGGAGCGTTGGGGCCTGACCAACGAGGAGGTCGGGCTCTCCAACCGCATCATCACCTTCCCGGTCAACCCGGGCTTTGCCTCGCTCAACCTCGCCCAGGCCGTGCTGCTGGTCGGCTATGAATGGTTCAAGCGGGCGACGTCTGGCGCGCTGCCGCACGCCATGCCGGAGCGCTCCGAGCGCGCCTCCCAGCACCAGATGCAGGCCTTCTTCGACAACCTCGTGCGCGAGCTCGACAAGGTCGAATTCCTGCGCCCCGCCGAGAAGCGCGACACCATGCTGGTGAACCTGCGCAACATCTTCACCCGGATGGAGCCGACCAAGCAGGACATGCACACGCTGCACGGCGTGATCATGGCGATCGCGGAGGGGCGCAAGGGCCCGGCCAAGGGCGGCGTGCTCGACGGCGAGCAGGCCACGCGCCTGCGCGCGTTGCTGGCCGAACAGGGGCAGGGTGGCGGCGTGCCCGACAGCGGCTCGACCGTGCGCGGCCTTGCCCGCCTGCTTCGCCGCAACCCGACCGACGCCGAGCGCCTGCTCTGGCAGGCATTGACCCGCGACCGCCGCTTCGCAGGCGGGTTCAAGCGGCAGACGCCGGTGGGGCGCCATATCCCGGACTTCGTCTCGTTCCCGCACCGGATCGCGATCGAGCTGGTCAACCCGGGCGAGGGCGAGGCGATCGCGGCGGACCGCGCGGGCCGGCGGAGCTGGCTTGAGGCGCGGGACTACCGCGTGCTCGACATCCGGGCCGTGGATGTGGAGCGCGATCTGGAGGCGGAGCTGGTGCGGCTGCAGGGGATGATGGAGCAGGGCGCGTAGATTTCGCGCCGTCTCGTAGGGTGAGTGAAGCGGAAAGCGTGCCCACCTCTCTCGCTGATGATCAAGAGAAGATGGGCACGGCGCTGTGCGCCTTTGCCCACCCGACGAGATATTCGTAGCCCGGTTGAGCGTAGCGATATCCTGGAAAGCTTCCGCATGTCGCTGCGCTCATGCGGGCTACGGCACTGCATTATGACGGCGCAGTCGCTCTTCTTTTTTCGCTGGTTCGTGCTCACCTGCCGATCAACCCGCCTTCGCCCACTTACCCGCTCACCGATGCAACGCCGGACACGGCGCCCGCGCACCATCCATCTTCCTTGATGCATATCAAAGACCGGGAAACTCCGCCGCCTACGCTTTGTGCGCAACAGGGAGGGTTCGAGATGTCGATCAGCCGTCGCCAAGCACTTGCTGCCTTCAGCGCCGCCATGTCGGCGTTTGCGATGTCCCGAAGCGCCCGCGCCGAGTTCGACGGTCCCGTCATCAGGGCCCTGGAAGGCGGCGAAGATTTCTGGCTCGCTCAGGACGCCTATGTCTACGGCTATCCGCTTGTGACGATGGAGATGACCCGGCGGGTCATGACCAACGTTGCGGCGCCGCAGGGCACGCGCGGGCCGATGGGGCAGTTCGTCAAGCTGCGCAAATATCCGGATGCCAGCTTCAAGGATGTCACGGCGCCCAATGCCGACACCCTCTACACGACCGCCTGGATCGACGTCGGCGGCGAGCCCTGGGTCCTGGGCATGCCCGACATGAAGGACCGCTACTTCCTGTTTCCGATGCTGGACGGCTGGACCAACGTCTTCCAGGTGCCGGGCAAGCGCACCACCGGCACCAAGGCGCAGACCTACGCGATCACCGGCCCGGGCTGGAAAGGAACGCTTCCCGCCGGCATCAAGGAATACAAATCGCCCACGAGCATGGTGTGGATTCTGGGTCGGGTCTACTGCACCGGTACGCCGGAAGACTACGCGGCCGTGCATGCGGCGCAGGACGAGTTCAAGCTCTTTCCTCTCAGCGCCTACGGCAAGTCCTACACGCCCCCGGCAGGCAAGGCCGATGCCTCGATCGACATGAAGACGGCCGTTCGCGACCAGGTCAATCGCATGGACGCCGTCGCCTATTTCACGCTTCTCGCGCAATTGATGAAACGCAATCCGCCGGCCGCCGCGGATGCGCCGGAGGTCCCCAAATTCGCAAAGATCGGTCTCGTCCCCGGCAGGGATTTCGACGCGGGCCAGTTCGATGCTGCCTTCGCCAAGCGGGTCCCCCAGGTGGCATTCGACCGCATCATGCTCCAGTTCAAGGTCAACAAGGCGATCAGGAACGTCAACGGCTGGGCCTTCGACGCCGAAGCGGGTGTCTACGGCACCAATTATTTCAACCGCGCCCTGGTCACCGCCATCGGACTTGGCGCCAACCGGATTCAGGATGCGTGCTATCCGACATCCCAGAAGGATGCCGACGGGAAGGAGTATGTCGGCAGCAACAAATACGTCATGCGGTTTCCGAAGGGGCAGCTTCCACCGGTCGGCGGCTTCTGGTCACTGACGATGTATGACGAGAACTATTTCTTCGTCGCCAATCCGATCAATCGCCAGTCCATCAGCGCCCGCCAGAACCTCAAAGCCAATCCGGACGGTTCGGTCGATCTCTACATCCAGAAGGACAATCCCGGTCCTGACAAGGAGAGCAATTGGCTTCCCGCACCCGCCGGCAAGTTCGTGCTGATGCTGCGCATGTACTGGCCCAACGAAAAGTCGCCCTCGATCATCAACGGGACCTGGAAGCCGCCGCCGGTGCGTCAGGTGAAGAGCAGCTAGGCGGCACGGCTTTTAGTCGAACGTTGGGCCAGACGGACCCGCCGCCTGCAAGTCCGCAACCGAGGGCTGTGCAGGCACACGATAGGTTGCTATGAAGTCCCCGGGAATGGAGTGGGGACGACATGTTTGGAATCGTGGGCCGCGCACGAATTTGTGCGGCAAGCTTCGGTGTCGTGGCGCTGAGTATCCTGTTCGACATATCAGGCGCCCGCGCCGAGATGCCATTGGCCTCCAAGTGCAACGCGGTCGGAAATTTCAGTATCGATGACCGCATTGCGGGCTGCACCGCCATTATCGAGGCGGCGACGGGCACAAAGCAAGGCGTCGTCATGGCCCGCTTCCGCCGCGCCATGTTCTATCACCAGAAGGGTGAGGTCGACCTTGCGATTGCGGACTACAGCCAGATCATCGAGCGCGATCCGGGCAATGTGAACGCGCGCCTTTATCGAGCTTCCATATACGTCCAGAGACGCGACAGCGAAGCCGCGCTTGCGGATTACGACAAGGCCATCGAGCTCGACCCCAGGAATACCTATGCGTATCTTGGGCGTGCGCGGCTTTATCTGAAGGACGATGTCGATCGTGCCATCGCCGACTATGACCGGGCCCTTCTGATCCATCCCGACAATGTCCATGCCCGTATCGGCCGCAGCTTTGCCTATGAGACGAAAGGCGAGCCGGATCGCGCCTTGGCCGATTGTGGGCGGGCGATCGAGATCGGGCCAGACCATTGGATGGGCCAAGTCTGCCGGGGCGACATCTATCTCGCACGCGGCCAGGTCGATCTCGCATTGGCCGACTTCGACCGCGCGGTCGAGCTTAGCTCGAAGGACCCGCGGCCCTATATCGGCCGTGCCAGGGTTTTTCAGGTTCGAGGCGATCTCGGAAAGGCATTGTCGAATCTCGACCTGGCCATCGAGATCAATCCCAGTACCCCCGCAATCCACCGCTTGCGTGGGGCCCTCCACTTCCAATCCGGCCATCTGCCAGAGGCACTTGCCGACCTCCGTCGATCGAGCGAACTGGACCGGAAGGATGCCTATACGCATCTGTGGCTCGATCTCGTGCAGCGAAAGAGCGGCAGCGGGCGTGAGCTCGGTGATGCCGCCAAGCTGATCGATGCGTCGCGTTGGCCCGCGCCCATCGTTCGTTTCTTCCTGGGCGAGATAAGTTTTGAAGCCTTGCTCAAGTCTGCGCAAGACGTCTCCGCGCAAAAAACAAGGGAGCAGCTCTGCGAAGCAAATTTTTATGCCGGCGAGCTGGGGCTGGAGCAGGAAGCTGATCAAGCCGTACGGCTGTTGCGCGCCGCCGCGGACGAATGTCCAAAGCGCTTTGTGGAATGGGCCGCAGCTCAGGCAGAGCTTCACAAGCTCGAGACCAAACCCGGCAGCGATTCACGTCCGATGAAATAGATGCTTCGGCGCCGGTTCAGCGCTGAAACACGAACTTGCCGCCGACGAGAGTCATTCCCGCCTTGATGTCCTGGGCCGGCCGAGCGGCTTGCTACCGTTTGTTCAGGAAAAGCAGAGAGCGTCTGGCGCTCAGGCGGCGGCGCTCGTCTCCTGGGCGACGCGCTTGCCCGTGTGCCGAAGCCGGCGCAGCGCCGCAATCCCCATGTCGACCGAAGCCAGGCAGCAGCGCGATTTGCCGCCCGACTTGGCCTCGTAGAGGGCGGCATCCGCGACCGCAAGCAACTCGTCCACCTCCAAACCATGGTCCGGCGACATCGAAATGCCGACGCTGGCACCGAGGGGGACGGAGGTTTCGCTATCAAGCTGGCACGGCTTGGCGATCTCGCCGACGATGCGCTCGCCCGTCGCCAGTGCCTGCTCGGCCGTGACGCCATCCACCAGGACGACGAATTCGTCGCCGCCCATCCGCGCGATGGCGGTTGCCCCGGGCACCGCTTCGCGCAGTCGGTCGGCGACGGTCTTGAGTACGGCGTCGCCGGCGGCGTGCCCGAACGTGTCGTTGACCGGCTTGAACGCGTCCAGATCGGAGAAGAACAAGGCAAAGGGGAGCCCATCGCGCCTGGACGCTGCGAGCTTCGCTTCAAGCGCATCGACCAGGCCGGCGCGGTTCAGCAGTCCCGTGAGCGCATCGTGGTGCGCGCGGCGGCTGTTCTCCCGCTCGGCCCGCATGGTGGTGAGCAGCATCCTGTTGAGCCGGAAGGCCGCGCCAGTCATCGCGGCGAGGTACATCGGGATCTGGTAGATCACGATGTAGAGCACCGGCTCGTTGAGCAAAGCGATGTAGGGGACGACGGGGCCGAGGCTGATCAGGATCATGAGCCCGGCAAATCGGGGTGCGCCGAAGTTGCGGAAGCTGATGCCGCCGATCATGGCGGCCGTGGACATGCAGGACAGCATCGCCACCAGCCAGTCGCCGCTCGCAATGCTTGCAACCGCGCCCAGGCCGAGGCTGAGGCTCCAGGCCATCGAGAACAGGAGATGGAGATCGGTCGGGGTCGGCCGGTGCAGCCGGATCGCCCGATGCGCCGCGAGCAAGATCGCCAGACGCGCAAGGCAGATCACGAGCTCGAGCACGAACCATGCGATCAGCAGCGGCGTCTGCATGCGATAGGCGACGATGGCCGCGATGGCGACCGAATTGATGGCGCCGCCCGCAAAGATCGGGACCGCGCCGAACAGCTGGGCAACCAGTGCGGAACGGATGTCGGCCGGCACGTCCGGTCCGACGTCAGTCAACCACCGCATCAGGCGCCAGCGTGGCAAGCTGTATTGTCCAGCGTCGGACAGCATTCCCGAAATCCCTTTCGCCCGCGGATAGACGGCGAAGGGTCCTAAAGCGGCCTTTACGGCGGTTCCACGATCGCAAGCGTACTTGATGGAAAGTTAAATCGGGCTGTTTTCGGCCGCGCGAGCGGCGGCCCGACGCTCGGGAACGGCAGGGGACGTCAAGCGGTCTCCAATTGCTCGGCGCGCTTTTTCTTGCTTTTCGACTGTCCGAGCAGAGGACCTGCCGTGAGCGCCGCCGTATCGGCGACACCCGGATCGCGCGAGATCATCGCCGCGACGATGGCGCCGTCGATGATGAGGCCGAGCTGGTGCGCCAGCACCGCGGGCTCGGCCGAGCCGAGCTCGCCGGCGAGCTTCTCGATATGGCCGAGCACGATCTTCTTGTGCTTGAGCGCGATATTGCGGAATTGCTTGGCATCCTTGTCGTGCTCGCCGACGGCGTTGATGAAGGGGCAGCCGTAGAAGCGCTCCTCCGCGAACCAGCTCTTCAGCGCGGGGAATATCCGCGTGAGTTTCGCCTGGGCGTCGCCGCCGCCGTCTTCCATGGCGCCGATGAACCATTCGCGCCACTGCTTGCCTTCGCTCTCCAGCACGGCGTTGACGAGGTTGGTCTTGGAGCCGAACAATTTGTAGAGCGTGGTCTTCGCGGTGCCGGCCTCCTCGATGATCGCATCGATGCCGGTGGCGTTGATGCCGTTCTTGCAGAACAGATGCGTCGCGGCGTTGAGAAGGCGGCCGCGTGCGGATTCGTCGTCGCCGGCAGCGGCGTGGGGCGAATTCTTCTTCGATGACGTCTTTGCCATGGACTCGAACTTACCCGCAGCCGTGCCGCATCAGCAAGCCGCATCTGTTTGGCGCTGAAAAAATTTGCAAAGCCTGCCCTAGCTGCATCGCGTTTGAGCAAGAAGCAGCCGATCAATCCGCAGGCAGGGAAGCTTAAGCGGCTCCAAAGCCTCGCGTTTTGTTTTTGGCTGGCTCTGGCACGCTCCATGCAAGGAAACAGACCGTTCGGTATCCTACCGAATTCCACTTCTGCCAGGGAGAAGATTGATGACTGCCGTCGTTCAGAAGACAGTGCTGACGGGTTGCCTCGCACCCATCGACAAGAATGGCCTCGAGCAACTGATCGCCAATGGCAAGGCGAATCCGAAGGTCATCAAGACCTTGAAGTGCAAGACGGTCGCGGAAGGCAAGTTCCGCCACGCCAACTACATCCGCAACCTGCCGCCCTACATCGTCGACGAGCCGCCGGGTCTTTTGGGTGACGACACCGCGCCAAATCCGTCGGAGGCCTCGCTGGCCGCGCTCGGCTCCTGCCTTGCGGTCGGCCTGCACGCCAACGCCGTGCATCGCGGCTGGACCGTCAACAAGCTGGAGCTCGAACTCGAGGGCGATCTCAACATCACCGCGGTCTGGGGCACCGGCGACACCTCCGACAAGCCGGTCGGCTTCACGGACGTGCGCGTCAAGGTCGACATGGAATGCGAGGGCATCTCGCCGGAGGAGATCAACGCGCTGGTGACGCATGTGAAGAAATGGTCGCCGGTCGCCAACACCTTCACCCGGCCGGTCAATCTCGAGGTCGGCATCTAGCAGGCGGCAATCAGGACAGGGTGCGGGAGACGATCATGAGTTCACTGGCTTTATCGCGGGCTGACATTCTGGATCAACCCGCACCGTCCATTGCGGGCGAGGTGGCGCGGATCGCGCGCGAAGAGCTCGCGCCGCTCGCCGCCGGCATCGACGAGGGCACGGTCTATCCGGCCGAGGTGCTGCGCAAGTTCGGCTCGGTCGGGGCGTGGGGCAGCCACGTGCCGCACGAAGGCCCCGCCGATCTGCGCTGCGCGATCCAGGCGATGGCGGCGATCGGGGAGGTCTGCGGGGCCACGGCCTTCATGGCCTGGTGCCAGAATACGCTGGTCTGGTACGCGGCGAATTCGCCGAACGTGAAGCTCGCAAAACGCTTTGGCGATGCCTTCTCGACGGGCCGCGTGCTCGGTGGTACCGGGCTCTCCAACCCCATGAAGAGCTTCTTCGGCATCGAGAAATTGAAGCTGAAGGGGCGCAAGGTCGAGGGCGGCTACATCGTGCGCGGTGCGCTGCCCTGGGTCTCCAATCTCGGCCCCGACCATTATTTCGGCACCATCTTCGAGCGTGAGGACGAGCCGGGCAGCGCAAGTGGCGCGCCGGGCACCGTGATGTTCCTCGCCGACTGCTCGGACCCCGCGATCACGCTCACGCCTTGCAAGCCGTTCCTCGCCATGGATGGCACCGGCACCTATGGCGTGCAGTTCCGCGACGTGTTCGTGCCTGATGAGCTGATCCTGGCCGATCCCGCCGCGCCCTTCGTCAAGAAGATCCGCGCCGGCTTCATCCTGCTGCAGGCCGGTATGGCGCTCGGGGTGATCAAGGATTGCATCAACATCATGGGCGAGGTCGATGCACCCCTCGGGCACATCAACCGCTATCTGCCGCAGCAGCCGGTGCATTTCAACGAACTCGCCGCCGAGCTCGAGGCCGAGACCATGGCGCTGGCGCGCGATCCCTACAACGAGGAGGAGACCTACTGGCGCAAGGTGATCGCGCTCCGCTTGCGCGCCGGCGAGGCCAGCGTCGCCGCGGCGCATGCGGCGATGCTGCATTGTGGCGCGCGCGGCTACCTCAAGGGCCACCGCGCGCAGCGGCGGCTGCGCGAGGCCTATTTCGTCGCGATCGTCACGCCGGCCACCAAGCAGCTGCGCAAGATGCTCGCCGACACCTGAGTTCTACGAGTCCACCCGAAGACCCCCAACCTCAACGGAGAGGCTGCCATGACTGACGTCCTGATCACTGCCGTCGAACTTGCCGATCTCTTGAAGACCGAGCCGTGTGTCGTGATCGACACCCGCAATCCCGACGCCTACGCCGCCGGCCATCTGCCTGGCGCCGTCAACGTGCATGAGATCTTCACGTTCCTCGCGACCTCGACGCCGGAGGGCATGGCCGAGCTCAAGACCAAGTTCGCCGACGCGTTCGGCGCCGCCGGCCTCTCGGGCAAAGAAACCGCGGTGGTCTACGAGCAGTCGATGAACTCGGGCTTCGGCCAGTCCTGCCGCGGCTATTACCTGCTCACCATGCTCGGCTATCCCAAGGTCAAGGTGCTGCATGGCGGCTTCGATGCCTGGTCGGCGGCGGGTTTCCCGGTGACCAAGGAGGTGCCGACACCTGCCAAGGCCTCGTTCTCGATCGTGCCCGAAGCGGGCGAGATCCTGATCGACGCCAAGACCATGCTTGCCGCCGTCGGCAAGCCCGGCATCGCCATCCTCGACGTCCGCGACGTCGACGAGTGGATCGGCGACAGCTCGTCCCCCTACGGCAAGGATTTCTGCCCGCGCAAGGGCCGCATCCCCGGTGCCGTCTGGCTGGAATGGTATCGCATGATGAAGCCGACCGCCGAAGGCCCGCGCTTCAAGTCCAAGGACGAGATCCTGGCGGAATGCGCCACCGTCGGGATCACGCCGAGCACGCCGGTGTACCTGTATTGCTTCAAGGGCGCGCGCGCCTCGAACACCTTCCTCGCGCTGAAGAACGCCGGCGTAAAGGACGTGCGGATGTATTTCGGCTCCTGGAACGAATGGTCGCGCGATCCGTCGCTGCCGATCGAGCAGGGCCTGCCGATTGCGTCTGACGTGACGACCAAGGCGGCGTGAGCCGGCAGCCGCCGCAGAGTTCGGTCCACCTCTCCCTTCGGGAGAGGTGTCCCCGTCTCACATCGGTCCAATCAAGACCATCCTGCTTGAGTGGCCCGCGGACGAGGCGCAATTCCCAGCGCCTTGATCCGTGAGGCCAAGGTGGTGGGCTTGACGTCGAGCATCTCGGCCGCGCCGCCGGGGCCGAACACTTTTCCGGCGCAGGCCTCGAGCGCGGCGAGAATGTTGGCGCGCTCGTGCTCGCGCATTTCCGCCGAGGTCATGATTGCCGGACGCGCGTCGGCCTTTTGACGCGCGGCGCCGGCCGGTGCGTGCGCGCTGGTGGCATCGGGCAAGTCGATGCGCAGGCGGCCGTTCTGCGACAGGATCGCGGCGCGCTCGATCACGTTCTGCAATTCGCGGACATTGCCGGGCCAGTCGTAGCGGGTCAGCCGCCGCGCATCGCCCTCCGACAGGCGCAGGTTGGATTTCAGCGCCTTGCTCTCGCGCGTCAGGAAATGCTGGGCGAGCAGGGGGATGTCCTCGCGCCGCTCCCGCAACGGCACGGTCTCGATCGGGAACACGTTG
>NZ_JAEMSD010000660.1 GCF_016462955.1 Bradyrhizobium sp.
CGGCGGCGCCGCGGCCTCGTCGCCGCCCTTGAGCGAGATGGCGGCGACGCCGGTGAGACCCTGGAATTCGAGGCCGACGAGCGTGTCCTTGCGGATCGGGGCGTTGTTCTCGATCATGGCGAGTGCGACAACCCGCCGCGGGTTGTCCAGCTTCACCGAGACCACCTCGCCCACCCGGATACCGTTGAAGTTGACGCTGCCGCCGTTGCGCAGGCCCGCCGCCGGGCCCTCGAACACCACGCGCAACGGGCTGCGCTGCTTGGTGGTGTGCAGCGACTGGAACCACAGCACGAAGCCGACCGCCGCCGCGATCACCGCCAGCGTGAACGAGCCGATCAGAATGTAATTCGCCCGCGTTTCCATCAGTGCTCCAGCTACTCAACCCTGCTGCTCAACTCATGACCGCGCGGGCACGCTTGCCATGGAAATACTGCCTCAGCCAGGGATGCTGCGAGGCCTGCATGTCGGCGATCGACCCTGCGGCAATGATCTTACCGTTGCCCAAGACGGCGATGCGGTCACATGCTGTGTAAAGGCTGTCGAGGTCATGGGTTACCATGAAAACGGTCAGCCCCAAAGTGCGCTGGAGCGTCTGGACCAGTTCGTCGAAATCGCCGGCCCCGATCGGGTCGAGACCCGAAGTCGGCTCGTCCAGGAACACGAGGTCCGGATCGAGCGAGAGCGCGCGGGCCAGCGCCACGCGCTTGATCATGCCGCCCGAGAGCTCGGAGGGAAAGCGTTCGGCAACTTCGGGCTTGAGCCCGACCATGGCGAGCTTGGCCATGGTGATCTCGTCCATCAGCCGCTGCGAGACACGCAGATATTCGCGCATCGGGAACTGGATATTCTGCCGCACCGTGAGCGAGGAGAACAGCGCGCCCTGCTGGAACAGGACGCCCCAGCGCCGCTCGACGTTGCGCCGCTGCAAGGTGCTGGAGGAATCGAGGTCGACGCCGAACACCTCGATGGAGCCCGCAACCTTCGGCACGAGGCCGATAATGGTGCGCGTCAGCACCGACTTGCCCGCGCCGGAGGGACCGACGAAGCCGAGGATCTCGCCGCGCCTGACGTCGAGGTTGAGGCCGTCGAGCACGCGCGTTTCGCCGAACTGCACGGTGATGCCGCGGACGCGGATGATGGGATCCTGGATTTCGCCTTGAGTTTCCCTTGCCATCGTCACATCCCGATCGAGGCGAAGAAGATGGCGAAGATGCCATCCATGACGATGACGAAGAAGATTCCCTTCACCACCGAGGCCGTGGTGTGCTGACCCAGCGATTCCGCGCTGCCCTGCACGGCGAGCCCTTCGACGCAGGCGACGATGCCGATCACGGCGGCCATGACTGGCGCCTTGACGATGCCGACGATGAAATGATCGATCGAGATCGCATCGCGCAGGCGCAGCAGGAAAGCCTCGGGCTGGACCCCGCCATAGAGCCAGGCCACCAAACCGCCGCCATAGAGCGCCGCCAGCGCGCCGAGGAAGGCCAGGATCGGCAGCGCCAGCACCAGCGCCATCATGCGCGGCAGCACCAGCACCTCGATCGGGTCGAAGCCCATGGTGCGCAGCGCGTCGATCTCCTCGCGCATCTTCATCGAGCCGAGCTCGGCCGTGTAGGCGCTGCCCGAACGGCCCGCGACCATGATCGCGACCAGCAGGACGCCGATCTCGCGCAGCACCAGCACGCCGAGCATGTCGACGACGAAGATGTCGGCACCGAACCTGCGGAAATGGAATATGCCCTGTTGCGCGATGATGCAGCCGATCAGGAAGGTGATCAGCACGATGATCGGCACCGCGCGCCAGCACACCTGCTCCAGGTGATGCACGGTCGAGGTCAGACGGAGCGATCTGGGATGGATCAGGACGCGGAACCACGCCGCGAGCACGGCGCCCAGCATGTCGACGAGGCCCGCGACCGTCCCGGCGACGCCGGCCACGGTCCGGCCGATCTGCTCCAGCATGCCGGAGATGGTGATCTGGCTGGTCTCGACCACGGCCGTCGCCCTGACCCGCCGCACTTCGTCGACGAGGCTGGAGTAATTCGCGGACAGCCCCGCGATCTGCGCCTCCGCGGAACCTTGCGTGAGACTGCGGCGCAGCCGCTCGATCAGCCAGGCGCCGAAGGTGTCGAGCTTGGCGACCTCGGAGACGTCGATGAAGATGTTTTGCGGGCTGCCGGCGAGCTTCTCGGCCTCAGTCACCATCCGCTCCAGGACCGGCGCGAAGCTCGCGGTCCAGGTCCCGGTAGCGCAAAGTGCCAGTGCGTCGCCCTTGGCAATCCGTTCGAGCTTCGGATCGCTGCTCAAAGTATCCGCTCCCATACCGGGGCGGAGAGAATCAGATGGTTGCGCACGCGCCCTTACCCAGAGAAGGTATCCCCAAGGGGTTAACGTTAGTTGCTAGAGGTAACTAGCAGGTTCAGATTTCGCCAGAGTTCAAAATGACTTCCACGACATTTGCCGCTCTGGCGGCGCGAATCGAGCGCTTCCCGATCGCGGGAAGTTTCACCATCAGCCGGGGTGCCAAGACCGAAGCCGTGACTGTCGTGGCGGAGGTCGGCTGGGGCGGCCTGACCGGCCGCGGCGAATGCGTGCCCTATCTCCGTTATGGCGAGACGCCGGAGGCAACGCTGGCCGCCGTAGAGGCGATGCGTGAGGCCGTGGCAGGCGGGCTGACGCGGCACGCCCTCCAGGCCGCGATGCCATCAGGCGCGGCCCGCAACGCGCTGGATTGCGCCCTGATCGACCTCGAGGCCAAGAAAGCGGGCCGGCGGGCCTGGAACCTGCTGGACCGCCCCGTGCCGGGCGAGCGCACCACCGCCTACACGATTTCGTTAGGGACGCCCAAAGCGATGGCCGCGGCGACCGCCAAGGCGGCGCACCGTCCGCTGCTCAAGATCAAGCTCGGCGGCGACGGCGATCCGGAGCGGATCGCCGCGGTACGCAAGGCCGCCCCTGAAACCGAGCTGATCGTCGATGCCAATGAGGCCTGGACCGAGGCCAATCTGGAAGCGAACCTCGCCGCCTGCGCCGCGGCCGGCGTCACCCTGGTGGAGCAGCCGCTGCCCGCGGGCAAGGACGAGGCGCTGGCGCGGATCAAGCGGCCGCTTTCCGTCTGCGCCGACGAGAG
>NZ_JAEMSD010000661.1 GCF_016462955.1 Bradyrhizobium sp.
GCGCTGCGGCGACCGCGGGCGGTCGCTGCCGTCGTTGGCTAGTCCGGCATGTTGACAGGGACGCTCGGGTTGAGTCACGGAGAACTCCCGAAGCCGCCCGTGCTCTTGGTGCACGGCACGGCCGATCCAGTGGTTCCGATCGCTGCGATGCACATGTCGGAGAGTGAGCTAAAGCGTCTCGGCGTCCACGTCACGACGCACGTCTCCTACGGTGTAGCGCACACTGTCGATCCCGTCGGACTTCGCCTCGGCCGCGTTGACCAGGGTCGGCGGCGGCTTGTTGTTGGCGAAGAACTGCTTGATCATCTGGCCGCGGAAGTAATTGAACCAGACGAGGCCGCCGACGAGCAGCGCCAAAAGCGTGCCGACGATGATGAACCAGCGCACCGGCTTGACCGGGCGCTTGGGAGCCTTGTCGATCGGTTCGCCCGATATCTTGTGTTCAGCTACGACGTTCATGTCATGCACTTTCTGCAATCGCCGTCTGGTTCGCATCCGCGGCGACATCGCGGCCCAGATGCGAAGCAATTGCGGCGTCGTTAAGTCCGATACCCCTCAGGAGAAACTCACAGAGCTGCCGCTCCAGGTCTTTCGCCTCGCCGTAGGCGAGACAAGGCGTGGCCGGCAGCCTGGTCAGCGCCACCGTCATCACGGCGTGATGGGCGAACCAGAACAGGTTGAGCGGATCGCCGGCGCAGGGCCGCGCGTCTCCGGCGGCAATCGCGCGCTCGAACGAGGCGACGAACACAGCCCCGATCAGTGTATCGATCTTGGCATAAAGCACACGGGCGAATTCGCCATCGTCCAAATGGCTCGTGGCCATCAGTCGGAGGCGCTGCGCCTCTTCCTGATCGGGACCGTCGGCGATCTGGAGGAAGTGTTCGACCATGCCACGGATCAATTCGACGAGAGTGGCGGTCGACGGCTCCCGCTCCAGTAGCTCCATGAACGCCGGGTCCGCCTCGCATTCGTCGCTGAGGATCTCGGCGTAGAGCGCCGCCTTGGACGGGAAATGCTTGAATAGCAGCGCTTCGGAAATAGCGGCGGCGGCCGCCACGCTCTTGGTCGTGGTGCCGGTATAGCCGTGCCGGGCAAAGCAACGCTTTGCGGCGCCGAGGATCAATTGACGCCTCAGGTCGCTCGTCATACGCAATGAGCTCATTTCGGTGAGTAAGCACTCACCCACGCAGAAGTCAAGCGCACTGCTGCACCGCAACCTGAATGCGCTGCAAACTCACGGGAAATTCAGCCGACAGGCGCTGGGCTGATGCCCCTCCAGAGGAGCGCCTGCTAGATCGGATTGAAACCGAGGTCGCCACGGATCCGGTTGACGATGTGGGTTCCATCGCGGGTCGGCAGGATGCGCTCGACGCTGGCGCTGTCGATCTTCACATTGGCAAAGCGCGGGCCTGCCGAGACATCCTGGACGGCTTGGGCGAAAGCCTCGACCTCGGCCAGGGTCGTCACGGCACGGCTGTCCGCAATGCCGCAAGCCTTCGCGATACCGACGAGATCTGCGGCGGCCGAGGTGTGGCTGGTCTGGCCGCCGGTTTCGCCATAGGCCTCGTTGTCGAGCACTGCGATCGAGAGGTTGGACGGCTTCTGCAGGGCGATGGTGGCAAGGCTGCCCAGCCCCATCAGCATCTCGCCGTCGCCCGTGATGACCAGCACCGGCAGCTTCGGCTGCGCCAGCGCGAGCCCGAGCCCGATCATTGCAGCGCCGCCCATGCCGCCCCACAGATAGAAATTGCGGGCGTGGTCGCCGGCCGCGCAGATGTCGTTGGTGGACGCACCGAGGCCGCCGATCGCGACGACGTCCTTGCGGTTGGCGAGCAGCGTAGACACCACCTGCCGGCGGTCGAGGAGATTGGCTTTGCTCATTTGGTGAAAACCTTGGCGCCGATCAGGCGCTGCGACAACAGGACGGCGGTGGGGGTGAGCGCGTTGTAGGCCTGAGCCGCCGCCGCTTCGAGCACGGCGGGCACCTCGGCTGCATCGGAGGCGCGCAGCACCTGGACACCCGACAATTCGAACACGCCTTGCGTGGTCGAGCCCATCGGCACCTGCCACGGATTGAACTCGCCCCACTCGCCCCGCATGGTCACCAGCGTGAGGAACGGAAAGCGCAGGATCGGAATCAGCGACAGCATGTTGATGCAATTGCCGACGCCGCTCGATTGCATCAGCAGCACGCCGCGCTGGCCTCCCGTCCACGCGCCGGCGAGCAGCGCCACGCCTTCCTCCTCCGTCGTCAGCGGAATGCCGCGCATCGTCGAGGAGTCCAGCACACGCTGGATCAGCCTGGAGTGCCCGGCGTCGGGGACATACGGCACCTGCCGGACGTCGAAGCGCTGCAAGGTCGCGAAGATATCGTCGGGCCAACTCGGCGTCGTGTCGGCAGCGTCAGTGCGTGCGTGCATTTTCCCGTCCGGTCGGCTAGCAGTGTGCAAAGACTGTAGACGCATGCATGCGCCGACCAGAACAACAAAAACGGCATATCGGCATTAACCGGCGAGTATAACGGGATGAACGCAGATGCGAAGGCGCTGGTCGCCAGCTTCGATCTCGAGAAGCTGACGCCGGAATTCTACGCCAACCCCTACCCGACCTATCGTGCACTGCGGGAGAACGAGCCGGTCAAGCGCCTGCGCAATGGCACCGTGTTCCTGACCCGCTACGATGACCTCGTCACGACCTACAAGAACACGAAATCGTTCAGCTCGGACAAGAAGCGCGAGTTCGCGCCGAAATACGGCGACACGCCGCTGTACGAGCATCACACCACCAGCCTCGTCTTCAACGATCCGCCGTCGCACACCCGCGTGCGCCGCCTGATCATGGGCGCGCTGTCGCCGCGGGCGATCGCAGGCATGGAGGGAGACCTGATCAAACTCGTCGACGGGTTGCTCGACGCCATCGCGGCCAAGGGCCATTGCGAGCTGATCGAGGATTTCGCGGCCTCCATCCCGATCGAGGTGATCGGCAATCTGCTCGACGTGCCCCATGACGAGCGCGGGCCGCTGCGCGACTGGTCGCTGGCGATCCTCGGCGCGCTCGAACCGGTGGTCTCGCCCGACGCGGCCGCGCGCGGCAACAAGGCGGTGCAAGACTTCTTGGCCTATCT
>NZ_JAEMSD010000196.1 GCF_016462955.1 Bradyrhizobium sp.
GCGGATGGTCAGATAGGCCGACAGCATGAAGCCGAGCGGCGTGATCGCCAGCACGATATAGCGCGACTTCGCCAGCAGGAACGCGAAGGCCTGCTGGGCCAGATCGGCGGCCTGCGCCAGCGCGACGGCCGCTGCGCCGACGGCCACGCCGCCGAGCAGGAAAATCGCCCGCCGGCGCCAGCGTGCATAGGTCAGGCGGACGCGCCGCTTGTCGCGAGTGGAGAAGGTCCGGAGCATGGAGGCTTAATCTAGCCGATCGTGCCCCGAACCAAAAGCCGGACTGCTGACGCGCGGGCGCTCAGGCGATGGTGTTGACGATGCCACCCTCCGCGCGCAGCGCTGCGCCGTTCGTGGCGGATGCCTCCTTCGAGGCGACATAGACCACCATGTTGGCGATCTCCTCCACGCTGGCGAAGCGCTGAATCAGCGAGCTGGGGCGATGCTGCCTAACGAAGTTGGCGGCGGCCTCGTCCACCGACTGGCCGTTTTGCTTGGCGAGATCCTTCACGAAGGTCTCGACGCCTTCCGACATGGTCGGTCCCGGCAGCACGGAATTGACGGTGACGCCGGTGCCGCGGGTGAGTTGGGCCAGGCCGCGCGCGATCGCAAGCTGGGCGGTCTTGGTCATGCCGTAGTGGATCATCTCGACGGGAATGTTGAGCCCGGACTCCGAGGAAATGAAGACGATGCGGCCCCAATTGCGCGCGAGCATGCCCTTCATGTACGCGCGCGACAGCCGCACGCCGCTCATGACGTTGACCTCGAAGAAGCGGGTCCAGTCCTCGTCCGGGATCTCGAAAAAATCCTTGGGTTCGAAGATGCCGGCATTGTTGATGAGAATGTCGACCTCGGGCAGCGCCGCAACGAGCGACTTGCAGCCTGCAGCGGTCGACACGTCGGCGGCGATGCCGCGGACCTTGGCGCCCGTCCCTTCCAGCTTGCGCACGGCAGCGTCGACCTTGTCCTGGCCGCGGCCGTTGATGACGAGGCTGGCGCCAGAGGCTGCCAGGCCCTTGGCGATGGCGTGGCCGATGCCGGCGGTCGAGCCGGTGACGAGGGCGGTCTTTCCGGACAAGTCGATGTGCATTGGTCATCTCCATTGACGTTGGCGGAGATATCGGGTGCGGCTTGAGAAGCCGCAATTGCATTCACCGAGCCGTGAGGCTGGAATGACCGCCGCGAAGCGTTTTCACTCCAAGGTGCTGATCGAAAGAGCAGCTTCAGCTGGCGTAGCCTTTCAGGACTGCGCACTCTTTCGTGCCCTCCAGAACCCGCTGAAGCTCCTTGGCGAAAGTGTTGACGAGTGCATATTCCGTCAGGAAGCGAATAGATGCTGAATTCGGTGCGTCCACAATGGAAGCTTGACGCCAATAGTCAGAAACAAGGTCGACGTGCACGAGAAGGATACCCCTGGAATTGTAGGGCTTGACCATCACTCGAAGATGACACCGAAAATCGTCGTCGTTTCCCATACCGCCTTCTATTTTTGGCGGCGCAGTCGAACTCAAAGGGAAAGTGCCGAGAGGCGCGACGAGACACTCCTCTATTTCTGTTCGGTTGAACCAGGCCGTACCTTGACCAGAAAATGCGCCTGATCTCACTGCCGCCGTTAGCTCACCTAAGCATCGATCGTCGTCAGGCCGGTACGTAAGGCACAACTCTGAATCATCCATCGCCCATGCCTCGGCAATGCAGCCAACTGCACAATTCCGATCATTGAGATATAGACGAGACAGCGCGCAGCGACCGCAACAAAAAAGCGGCGCTCTGGGCGCCGCTTTCTGAAAACTCGGCTGCCGGCCGGCTTACGCCGCCTCGGCTTCCCTTTCCTGCACCGGGCCGGAATCCTGGCCCTTGGCGTCGACATCGCGATCGACGAACTCGATCACGGCCATCGCGGCGTTGTCGCCGTAGCGGAAGCCGGCCTTGATGATGCGGGTGTAGCCGCCCTGGCGGTCCTTGTAGCGGGTCGCGAGCACGTCGAACAGCTTCTTGACCTGATCCTTGTCGCGCATCTCGGAGATCGCCTGGCGGCGCATCGAGAGACCGCCCTTCTTGCCGAGGGTGACGAGCTTCTCGACGATCGGGCGGAGCTCCTTGGCCTTCGGCAGCGTGGTGACGATCTGCTCGTGCTTGATCAGCGCGGCCGCCATGTTGGCGAACATCGCACGGCGATGCTCGGCCGTGCGGTTGAGCTTCCGATGAACCTTGCCGTGACGCATGTGAGTAGTCCTTACGTTAAAACTGCCGCGACGGTTCGTCGGACATGTTGCTCAGGTGGGCTGCCTGCGTTCGCCCGTGGTGGTCATTCCGGACGGCGCGAAGCGGCGATCCGGAAGTTCGAGGTTCCGGGTTCGGCTCTGCGAGCCGCCCCGGAACGACGAATACTCAGTAGTGATCCTCGAAGCGCTTAGCGAGCTCGTCGATGTTCTCCGGCGGCCAGCCCGGCACTTCCATGCCGAGATGCAGACCCATCTGGGCCAGCACTTCCTTGATCTCGTTCAGCGACTTGCGGCCGAAGTTCGGGGTGCGGAGCATCTCCGCCTCGGTCTTCTGGATCAGGTCGCCGATGTAGACGATGTTGTCGTTCTTCAGGCAGTTGGCCGAACGCACCGACAGCTCGAGCTCGTCCACCTTCTTGAGGAAGGCCGGGTTGAAGGCGAGGTCCGGGATGATCTCCTGGGCGACTTCCTTGCGGGGCTCTTCGAAGTTGACGAACACGTTGAGCTGATCCTGCAGGATGCGGGCGGCGTAAGCCACCGAGTCATCCGGCGTGATCGCGCCGTTGGTTTCGATCGTCATGGTCAGCTTGTCGTAGTCGAGGATCTGGCCCTCGCGGGTGTTCTCGACCTTGTAGGAGACCTTGCGGACCGGCGAGTACAGGCTGTCGACCGGAATCAGGCCGATCGGCGCGTCCTCGGGACGGTTACGCTCGGCGGGCACGTAGCCCTTGCCGGTCGAGACCGTGAACTCCATGCGGATCTCGGCGCCCTCGTCGAGGGTGCAGATCTGCAGGTCCGGATTGAGCACGACGACATCGCCGACGGTCTGGATGTCGCCGGCGGTAACGACGCCCGGGCCGGACTTCTTCACGACCATGCGCTTGGGGCCTTCGCCCTGCATCTTGATCGAGATGTCCTTGATGTTGAGCACGATGTCGGTGACGTCCTCACGGACGCCAGCGATCGAGGAGAACTCGTGCAGCACGCCGTCGATATGCACCGACTGCACCGCCGCGCCCTGGAGCGAGGAAAGCAGGATGCGGCGCAGCGCATTGCCGAGGGTCTGGCCGAAGCCGCGCTCGAGCGGCTCGGCGACGATCGTCGCGAAACGCGAGGGATCGCTGCCGGGCGTGACCTGGAGCTTGTTCGGCCGAATCAGTTCTTGCCAATTTTTCTGGATCGTCACTGTTTCACCCATACAGGCCAGTCTATTTGAGGCATCAAATACTGGCGTTGGAGAAAGGCCGCAGGTCGCACCTGCGGCTTCTTGCAAAGTCGTTGCGGGCGCCGATGCGCCCGCAACATGTCAAATCAAACGCGCCGACGCTTGCGGGGACGGCAACCGTTGTGCGGGATCGTAGTCACGTCGCGGATCGAGGTGACGGTGAAGCCCGCGGCCTGGAGCGCACGGAGCGCCGATTCGCGGCCCGAACCCGGACCGGCGACCTCGACTTCCAGCGTGCGCATGCCGTGCTCCTGCGCCTTCTTGGACACGTCCTCGGCGGCGACCTGCGCGGCGTACGGGGTCGACTTGCGCGAGCCCTTGAAGCCCATCGTGCCGGCCGAAGACCAGGCGATGGTATTGCCCTGCGCGTCGGTGATGGTGATGGTCGTGTTGTTGAACGACGAGTTCACGTGCGCGACGCCCGAGGCGATGTTCTTGCGCTCACGACGACGAACGCGGGTGGCTTCCTTGCCCATTGAGTCCCTTTCCTGAAGATCTCAAACGCCGCCGTAATGCCAGCGGCTACACCTGTGGAACGAAAAGCGCGTGGCGAACGGGTCTCCCCGCATCGCCACACGCGCGATTGGATTCGAAAACTTACTTCTTCTTGCCGGCGATGGCCTTGGCCGGACCCTTGCGCGTGCGCGCATTGGTGTGCGTGCGCTGGCCGCGAACCGGCAGACCGCGACGATGACGCAGGCCGCGATAGCAGCCGAGGTCCATCAGACGCTTGATGTTGATGCCGACCTCACGACGCAGATCGCCCTCGACGAGATAATCGCGGTCGATCACTTCGCGGATCTGGAGCACTTCGGCGTCGCTGAGCTGATTGACGCGACGATCCACGGGGATCTTCACCTTCTCCAGGATCTCACCGGCGATCTTCTGACCGATGCCATGGATGTACTGGAGCGCGATCAGCACGCGCTTGTTGGTGGGAATGTTCACGCCGGCAATACGGGCCACGGCCTTCTCTCCTGTCGCCGATCCTCGTCAGGACCGGGCTTTAAGTGCTTGTGTTCTCGGGCAGGTGTTCACAAACGCGAACACGACGCCCACCCCCGGTCTTCCTGGGGCCCGGCATCGTCTGAAACTATCCGACTTGGATGCGGGGCTTATTAGGGGATTCCGGGGGCTTTCGTCAACCGCTGCTAGCGCTTGGCTCGCTTTTTCGTGACCTTTTTTGCCGCCTTCTTGGCACCCTTTTTGACAGTCTTCCGGGCGGACTTCTTGGCCGCTTTCTTGACGGTCTTCTTGGCGGCCTTCCTGGTACCTTTCACGGCCTTCTTGCCTGCCTTCTTGGCGGTTTTGGCCGATTTTGCAGCTTTCTTGGCTGCTTTCACCGGCTTTTCGGCCGTTTTCTTTGCCGCCTTGGTCCTCTTGGCCGGCGTCGCAGTGGCTGCGCTTCGGGCGTGGGACTTCGGTTCCACCGCCCCCAGCGCCAGAAGCTGGCGGTGAATCGCCCGGGTGACCTCGTCGATGGCCATCATGCCGTCGATGGTCGAGAGCTTCCGACGCTCGGAATAGTAGTGAATCAGCGGTTCCGTCTGGCTCCGGTAGCTGGCGAGTCGCTTGGTCAGGACCTCCGGAGTGTCGTCGACCCGGACCTCCTCCCCGCGCTCCTTCATCTGGGCAACGCGCGCCTCGACGCGGCTCAGCAGCGCGCTCTCGTTGACCCGAAGCTCGATCACGGCATCGAGCTTGAGATGCTTGCGCTTGAGCAGCTCGTCCAGCGCCTCGGCCTGAGGCACGGTGCGCGGGAAGCCGTCGAGGATGAAGCCGTTCTTGGCGTCGGGCTGGTCGATGCGGTCGGAGATGATTCCCACCACGACCTCATCAGGCACGAGACCGCCGCTGGCCATGATCTCCTTCGCCTTCAGCCCGACAGGCGTTCCGGCCGCAACCGCTGCACGCAACATCTCGCCGGTCGAGAGCTGGACGATGCCATAGCGCTGCACCAAGAGCTGCGCCTGGGTCCCCTTGCCCGACCCCGGCGGTCCCAGAAGTATAATTCTCATCGGCGTACGCCCCCCGAATTGGTGAGCGACACCTCGCGCACCTGTGCTTTGATATCAAGAGCGGTGCAGACCACAACCAGCGCCTCGCCGCCATTGACGACCATACTATAAGGCAGGCCGATCCCGTAAAGCTCGAACACCTCCGGAATCAACTGCAAGCCCGTCAGGTAGACGGCTCCGACCACCGTCGTCAATGACACGACACGATCGAGATAGCTCGCTGTCGCCTCGCCGGGCGCGATACCGGAGATTGTGCCGCCGTGCCGCGCCAGGGATTTGGCCGCGTCTTCGGGATTGACGACATAGGCGGTGTAGACGAAGGCGAGCGCGAACACCGCGATCGACACGAGGATCATGTGCGCTGGCTGCCCCAGTTGGAGGTGTCGGTAAGCCGCTGCGACCAGGGGATGGTCACCGCCCAGGAAGAAGCCGGCAAAGGCAAGCGGCAGAAAGAAGATCCACGGCGCCACCGTGACCGGAATCAGGAACCCGGCGCTGTTGAGCTTGATCGGCAGAACGCCAGCCCGGGCCGGCAATTGCCGCGCGCCGACGTCGAGCGGGCCGAACTCGATCCGAACGTTTCGCCGCGCGCCTTCGACCAGGACGATCACGGCGACGGTCACGACCCAGAGCAAAGCGTGGACGAACACCAGATTGCCCGAGATCGCCCCGCTCCGCACGAGATTCGCGATGCCGGCGACGTCTTGCGGCAGCGAGATGAGGATGCCGACGCTCAAGATCAGCGCAAGGCCGTTGCCGATGCCGTAGCGGGTGATCTGTTCGCCGAGCCACAGCAGCACGAAGACGCCGCCGACCATCGAGGCCGTGGCCGTCGTCACGAACCAGCCGTCCGGATGTCTCACGAGACCCGGAATGGAAATCAGCGCGGAGGCGATGCCGTAGGCCTGAAAAGCAGCAAGAGCCAGCGTAATGCTGAGCGTTGCACGGGCGATCTTGCGCCGGCCGGCCTCGCCAGACCGCTCGAGCAAATCAAGGCCGCGCCACACCACCGACAGCAACCGGATAAGGATCGCCGCTGTCAGATAGGGAATGAGGCCGAGCGAAAAGAGCGAAAGACGGACGTTGAAGCTCGGCAGCGACGAAAGGGACGCAACATCCAGTCCCGCAATCGGGATCAGCGAGCCGAGCCTGAAAAGGAGCAGCGCGCCAATCGTGAAAGCGATTCGGCGCGCGAGCTCCCTGTTCATCTACGGCGGCCCCGCAACTTGGACTTGCGGATCAGCCCCTCGTACTGGTGCGCCAGCAGATAGCCCTGGACCTGCGCCACCGTATCCATGGTGACACTGACCACAATCAGCAACGAGGTGCCGCCGAAGTAGAACGGCACCGAGGCGTAGGAGATCAGGATCTCGGGGATCAAGCAGACGATCGCCAGATAGATCGCACCCACCACGGTGATGCGCGACAGCACGTAATCGATATATTCCGCGGTGCGCTCGCCCGGGCGGATGCCCGGAATGAAGCCGCCGTGCTTCTTCAGATTGTCCGCGGTCTCCGTCGGGTTGAACACGATCGCGGTGTAGAAGAAGGCGAAGAACACGATCAGCGCCAGATACAGGATCAGGAACAGCGGGCGGCCATGGCCGAGCTGGGTGGTGATCCACTGGAGCCATTCCGGCCCGCTGCCGGTGTTGAAGTTCGCAACCGTGGTCGGCAGCAGAAGCAGCGAGGACGCGAAGATCGGCGGGATCACGCCGGAGGTGTTGAGCTTAAGCGGCAGATGCGAGGACTGGCCCTCGAACATCTTGTTGCCGACCTGGCGCTTCGGATACTGGATCAGAAGCCGGCGCTGGGCGCGCTCGATGAAGACGATGAAGGCGATCACGACGACGGCCATGACGATGACGACCAGGATCAGGCCGGTCGACATCGCGCCCTGACGGCCGAGCTCGAGCATTCCGGCGAGCGCAGCGGGGAGCTCGGCGACGATGCCGGCGAGAATGATCAGCGAAATGCCGTTGCCGATGCCGCGCGAGGTGATCTGCTCGCCGAGCCACATCAGGAACATGGTGCCGCCGGTCAGCGTGATAGAGGTCGAGAGCAGGAAAAACAGTCCAGGTTCGCTGACGACATTGCCGGCGCCCTGAAGTCCTACCGCGATGCCGTAGGACTGAAACAGGGCCAGGATGACGGTGAGATAGCGGGTATACTGATTCAGCGTCTTGCGGCCGGCCTCACCCTCCTTCTTCAGCGCCTCGAGCTGCGGCGAGACGGTCGTGAGGAGCTGGATGATGATCGAGGCCGAGATATACGGCATGATGTTCAGCGCGAAGATCGCCATGCGGTGGATGCCGCCGCCGGCGAACATGTTGAACATGCCGAGGATGCCGCCGGCCTGCGAGCGGAACACCTGCTCCCAGGCGCTCGGGTCGATGCCGGGCAGCGGAATGTAGGTCCCGAGCCGATAAACGAGCAGCGCACCCAGGGTGAACCAGATGCGCTTCTTCAGTTCGTCGGCCTTGGCGAACGCGCCGAAATTGAGATTGGCTGCCAGTTGTTCCGCTGCAGAGACCATCTTGGACTTTCTCCCGCCGCCTGTTGCGCCGTTGATGCCCGCGGCCGGGCTGAATTAGCGGACGCCGGACATTATCTGGGGCTCGGCTTCGATAAGTCCACGTCCCGCATGCGTAAAGGCCCGCGAGGCGCGGGCCAATGACGCAGTTGTTACGCCGCCTCGCCTTCTTCCTTTGCAGGGGCGAGGATCTTCACCGAGCCGCCGGCCTTCTCGACCGCCGCAATCGCGGTCTTGGTAGCGCCGTGCACTTCGATGTTGAGCTTGGATTTGAGCTCCCCGCGGCCGAGCAGCCGCAGGCCGGCCTTGGCGCGGCGCAGCACGCCGCCCTTCACCAGGGCCTCGACGTTGACGACGCTGCCGGCGTCGATCTTCTTGGCGTCGACCGCTTCCTGGAGCCGGTCGAGATTGATCTCGGCGAACTCGACGCGGAAGATGTTGCTGAAGCCGCGCTTGGGCAGACGGCGATGCATCGGCATCTGGCCGCCTTCGAAGCCCTTGATGCGCACGCCCGAACGCGCGGTCTGGCCCTTGCCGCCGCGGCCGGACTGCTTGCCCTTGCCCGAACCGATGCCGCGGCCGACGCGCATACGCTTTTTGCGCGAGCCGGCATTGTCGGCGATATCGCTGAGCTTCATCGCCCTTCTCCTTGTGTCTTGCGCACGATCTTCACCGAGAACCGGTTCCCGTTTCCCGGGATCGCGCGCCTTTGCTTACTTCTCGTCGACGATGCGGACGAGATGGTGAACCTTCTCGATCATGCCGCGGACCGCCGGGGTGTCCGGCAGCTCGCTGGTACGGCCGATCTTGTTGAGCTTGAGCCCGATCAGGGTCGAGCGCTGCGAGTGATGGCGGCGGATCGCGCTGCCGGTCTGCTCGAGCTTGATCGTCTTTGCGGCCTTGGCCATCGTGGTCTACTCCGAAAAGCTTCCGTTAGTCGGCGGCCGCCTCGGCATCGCCGCCGATACGGCGCGACTGCAGAGTGGACACCTTGATGTTGCGGCGGGCTGCGACCGAACGCGGCGAATCCTGGTGCTTCAGCGCGTCGAAGGTCGCGCGCACCATGTTGTACGGGTTCGACGAGCCGATCGACTTCGCCACCACGTCCTGGACGCCGAGCGTCTCGAACACGGCGCGCATCGGGCCGCCGGCGATGATGCCGGTACCGGCCGGAGCTGCACGCAGATAGACACGGCCCGCGCCATGACGGCCGGCGATGTCGTGATGCAGCGTGCGGCCCTCGCGCAGCGAGACGCGGGTCAGATTGCGCTTGGCGGACTCGGTCGCCTTGCGGATCGCCTCGGGCACTTCGCGCGCCTTGCCGTGACCGAAGCCGGCGCGGCCCTTCTGGTCGCCGATCACGACCAGCGCTGCGAAACCGAAGCGCTTGCCGCCCTTGACGACCTTGGCCACGCGGTTGATGTGGACGAGCTTGTCGACGAACTCGCTGTCGCGCTCCTCGCGCTCCCTGCGTTCACGTCCGCCGCCGCGTTGATCGCGTCCACCACGTTGTTCGCGTTCAGCTGCCATGGTTTTTCCAATCCTTCAGGGGCTTACGCCCCAATCCTCAAATTCTGTTAGAAGCTCAGCCCACTCTCACGCGCCGCATCGGCCAAAGCCTTGACGCGCCCGTGATAGAGATAGCTGCCGCGATCGAACACGACTTCCTTGACGCCCTTCTCGGCCGCGCGCTCGGCCAGCAACTTGCCGACCGCCTTCGCCGCATCGATGTCGGCACCGGTCTTGCCGCCGTCGCGCATCGACTTCTCGAGCGACGAGGCAGAGGCCAGCGTCTCGCCCTTCAGGTCGTCGATGACCTGGGCGTAGATGTGCTTGGACGAGCGGAACACCGACAGGCGCGGGCGGCCGCTGGCGGAGCGGCGCAGCTTCAGCCGCACACTCCGCTTGCGCCGGGCATTCGTAACCTTGGCTTTCGACATGACCGGCTCCGTTACTTCTTCTTGCCTTCCTTGCGGAAGATGAATTCGCCCACATACTTCACGCCCTTGCCCTTGTAGGGCTCCGGCGGACGGTAGGCGCGGATCTCGGCGGCGACCTGGCCGACGCGCTGGATGTCGCTGCCCGCCACCGTGATCTCGGTCGGCTTCGGCACCGTGATCGTGATCCCCTCGGGGATCGGATAGATCACGTCATGGCTGTAGCCGAGCGCGAGCTGCAGGTTCTTGCCCTGCATCGCGGCGCGATAGCCGACGCCGGTGATCTCGAGCTTCTTCTCGAAGCCCTTGGTGACGCCTTCGACCAGATTCGCGACCTGGGCGCGAGCGGTACCGTACAGCGCTCGCGCGCGGTTGGTCTCGGCTCGCGGCTTGACCTTGACCTGGCCGTTCTCGAGCTTCACCTCGACGTCGTCGTGGACGACGAACTGAAGCTGGCCCTTCGGCCCCTTCATCTTGACGGTCTGCCCATCGACGGTCGCGGTCACACCGGACGGAACCGCCACAGGCCTTTTGCCAACACGTGACATGGATCGAAAATCCTTCTCAGAACACCGTGAAGAGGACTTCACCGCCCACATTCGCGTCGCGCGCGCTGTGGTCGGCCATGATCCCCTTCGGCGTCGACAACACCGAAATGCCGAGTCCGTTGTTCACCCGCGGCAGGTTCTTCACCGAGGCGTAGACGCGGCGCCCCGGCTTGGAAACGCGTTCGATCTCGCGGATGACGGGCTCGCCGTCGAAATACTTCAGCTCGATCTCGATCTCGCTGCGGCCCGAGGAATGCTCGAGCGTGGCGTAACCGCGGATGTAGCCCTCGGCCTTCAGAACCTCGAGCACGTTCTCGCGCATCTTCGAACCGGGCGTCGAGACCTTGGTCTTCGAACGCATCTGCGCGTTGCGGATACGGGTGATCAGATCGCTGATTGGATCGTGCGTAGACATCTAAACGACCCTCCTTACCAGCTGGACTTCACGAGGCCCGGGACCATGCCCTTGGAGCCAAGGTCGCGCAGCGCGATACGGGACAGCTTGTTCTTGCGGTAGTTCGAGCGCGGGCGGCCCGACAGCTCGCAACGCAGGCGGATCCGGGTCGCCGACGAGTTGCGCGGCATTTCCGCCAGCTTCAGGGTCGCGGCGAACCGCTCCTCCATCGGCAGCGTCTTGTCGGCGATGATCGCCTTCAACCGCTCGCGCTTGGCGGCGGCGTTCTTCACCATCCGCTTGCGCCGGTTGTTCTTCTCGACTGAACTCTTCTTTGCCATGCTTGGCTCCTGGGTATCCGCGTTTGAGAGGCTCTAGGTCAGCGTCTCACTGCCGGAACGGGAAATTGAAAGCGGTCAACAAGGCCCTCGCCTCGTCGTCGGTCTTGGCCGTGGTGCAGACGGTGATGTCCATACCGCGGGCTTCCGTGACCTTGTCGAAGTCGATCTCGGGGAAAATGATGTGCTCCTTGATGCCGAGCGAGTAGTTGCCGCGGCCGTCGAAGCTCTTCGGGTTCAGGCCGCGGAAGTCGCGGACGCGCGGCAGCGCCACCGTAACCA
>NZ_JAEMSD010000662.1 GCF_016462955.1 Bradyrhizobium sp.
TCCTGGAAGCGCGCGATCAGCGGCTTTTCGACCGGAGGCGTTTCGACCATCGCAGGCTGCAACGGCGGAGCCGCAAGCTCCGGCGGAACCTGTTCGATCTCCGGCGCTCGCAAGGCCGGTTGAGCCGGCGAGGGTTCCGGCGGTCGCGTGCGCTGCGGAGTTCTCGCTGCATCCGGCGCCGGAATGCGCTGCGGACGGGCGGGCGCCGGCGCCGGTGCGATCGCGCCGGTGAACAGCAGCTCGGCCGCGACGAACCAGCTCGACGCCGCGATCGTCCCGAAGATGAATCCGATCATCGCGAACAGGCTCATGGCCGGCGGGAACGAGCGCCGCTGCGGCACGGTCGCCTCGCCGATGACGCGCGCCGCCGACGTGTTCAGGCTCTCCTGTTCCTCGGTCTCGCGGGAGCGCTTGAGGAAGGACTGGTAGACGTCGCGGCTGGCGTCGGCCTCGCGCTCGAGCTCGCGCAGGCGCACGGCGGCCTGGCTGAGCTGGACGCTCTGCCGCTTCTGCGCTTCCAGCGCCCGGTTGAGCGAGGCCTCGTAGTCGCGGGCGCGCGTCAAATCGTTCTTGGCGGACTGGGCGAAGCGGTCGATCTCTTCGTTGATGGTTCGCTTGAGGTCTTCGACCTGCTTCTCGGTCTGACGCAGCGCCGGATGGCGCGGCCCGAGCTCGCTGGCCTGTTCCGCATATTTCTTGCGGGCGTCGGCATATTGCGCCCGCAGATTCGCGATGGTCGGCGATTGCAGCGCCTCCGGGATCGCGCCGGCATCGGCCGCGGTGCGGCGGGTCGCCTCGATCTGGTCGAGCCGTGCCTGCGCATCCATCGTTGCCGCCCGTGCCGCGGAAAGCCGCTGGTTGCTGGCCGAGAGCTGCTGATCGCTGATCAGCGCATCCTGGGTGCCGACGAAATTGTTCTGGGCCTTGTAGGTGGCAAGCGCGGTCTCGGCATTGCGCAGCCGGTCGCGCAGCTCCTTTAGCCGGCCGGAAAGATCGTTGGTCGCGCGCCGCGCGGCCGAGGCTTGCGAGTTGCGGGACTCGGCGAGGTAGGCACTGGTCAGCGTGTTGGCCAGCATGGCCGCCTTGGCGGGATCCGTCGACCAGACCTCGACGTCGACGATGAAGCTCTTCTCGGTCTTGCGAACGGTGATGTGCTTGTTGAGCGCCTCGAGCGCTGCAAGCTGCACTTCCTTCGTCTCCGCGGCGGAGGGCGCACGGGGCTGCAGGCCGACCAGGCCGAGCAGAGACGACATCAGGCTGCGGCTGTCGCCGCCGCCGAATTCCGGATCCTTGTCGAGCCCGGCCTGCTGGATCACGTTCAGCAGCACGCTGTTGGAGGTGATCAGGCGTGCCTGGCTCTCCACCACCATGGACATGCCGGAGATGTCCTGGGCGCGCGGCGTGAGTTCGCGATCGACCAGCTGAAGCTCGCGCGGATCGACATAGAGCTGGGCGGTCGCGGTGTAGCGCGGCGTTATGCTCTTGCCGACGACGACTGCAAGCGTCGCGCCGAGCAAAGCGGCCGCGGCAATCGCTACCTTTCGCCGCCAGAGGATATTGATGAGCTCCAGCACGTTGAAGCCGGCCTGAGGCTTCCCCTGCGAGGCCTCCGGTGCGGCTCGATCGATCGGCTGGTTGTAGTCAAGCATGATCCCCAGCTTTCATTCCAATTGTCGCGGGCTGAGGGGTTACTCTTCGCTTTACGCCACGCACCCGGGATGTAGGTGCCCAATCAACGCAACAGGGAAAATTAACCATACCCATTGCGGGACTATTCACCGAAATGGCAAACAAAGCGTTTAAGCGAATGCCGCCGTTCGGAGCATCGCCGGGACGCCGGGATCCCCGAGAGATTAACGGTTCGTTACCGCCCGCAGCACGCCCGCGAAGCGTCGCTCGTCGTGCGATCGGCTGCGCGTGCATGGCCGTCAGCTCTTCCGCAGGATGACGTGATAGTCGCCGCGGCGGACGTCCGTGCCGCGCGGGAGCACGGCGTTCAGCAATGCGGCGCCGGCATCGACCAGGGCCGCGAACAGCGGCTTCCGCCGGCGCATCTCGGGATAGCGCGGACTCTCGACTTCACGACGATAGATCATTTCGAGGCCGTTGGCGGCTGCGAAGGCTTCGAGCCGGGGCAGCGTCACCAGCGGGTGGAAGAAAGTCGGGAATGGCGGCTCGCCGGGCAAGCCGGCATCCTTGATTCCGCGGATGTGCCGGTAGAACCAGACATGAAACCAGTGCGGCGAATATTTGGTGACGACCCCGGAGAGCGAGCGTGGATTGGGCGCGCCGATCAGGATCATCCCCCCGCGCTTGAGCGCGTCGCGGAAGTTCAGCAACGCGGTGTCGACGTGCGGCAGATGCTCGATCACGTTGTAGCAGATCACGAGATCGAAGGTCTCGCCGCCGAAGCGGTAGGTCTGGACGTCGCCCAGGATCGCCTCGTCGGCATAAGTGTTGTTGCGGACCTGGTCCTCGTCGATATCGACGACGGTGACCTTGCTCCGGCTCAGCAATTCCGGTGGCAGGACGCTGCATGAGCCGCCGCCGGCTTCATAGATCGCGAGCCGGCCCTGCGGCAGCTCGCGGCACAGCACGTCATGGACGGCGAGCAGGCTGTCGCGGGCTTCGCCGGGGACAAGATCATGAAGCGCCTGGGTCGGTGCAGTGGCCGCGGGAATCCGGATCGCCGTGGCTGTCGCGAAATCGATCGTAGCTGGCTTGTTCATTTTCTCTGACCGCGCTTGTTCTAATCAAATTTACAGGAAAGGACGTGCCAGCCCGAAGAGCAAATCCGATGCCGCACGTGCCCACCGGTTGCAGTGCTTACGGTCCGGTTAACGCTCATGTGCGTTAACTACGGCATTGTTCATGGTGGGCGCCGCTGCGCGCATGGACTGCGAATTGCAGTATCACACGCGCATGACTTCGCGGGATAAACGGACGAAAGCGGTTAAGCGGTTCATGTTGCTCCAGGGCGGACGTCAAGGCCGGCGCGAGAGGTGAGCTTGTGACCTCCAACCGGCCGTTCATTTTGGGACGCATGTGTCCCGCGGTGATGACCCGTTGCAGGACGTGAGATCGAGGCAGGGCTTTTTCAACATATCTCGG
>NZ_JAEMSD010000663.1 GCF_016462955.1 Bradyrhizobium sp.
CGCCAGGGCAATCGACCTCCTGAAGCCCGGCGCCCTCGCCGCCTTCGTCACGAGCTCCGGCACGATGGACAAGGCGGACGCCTCGGCGCGTCAGCACATCGCGAAGTCGGCCGACCTGGTCGCAGCCATTCGCCTGCCCGAGGGTAGCTTCCGCGCCAGCGCCGGCACCGACGTTTTCGTCGACATCCTGTTCTTCCGCAAGCGCAAGGTCGGCGACGCCGAAGGCGACCTGTCATGGCTCGACCTCGACGAGGTTCGGCTGGCGGCGGAAGACGAGAGCGCGATCCGCGTGAACAGATGGTTCGTGCAGCGCCCGGACTTCGTGCTCGGCGCGCACGCGCTCGCGTCCGGTCCGTTCGGCGAGGCCTATACATGTCTGCCGCGCGACGATGAGGATCTCGAAGCGACACTCAAAGCCGCCATCGGCTTCTTGCCGGAAGCCGTCTATGACGGCGAGCCGGAGGTGATCGATCCCGACCTGGCAGAAGCCGGTGATCCCTGTGACGTCGATTGGCCTGCCGATCGCCACGTGCGCGAGGGCAGCTACTTCTTTGACAAGGCCCACGGCTTGATGCAGGTCCTCGACGGCCAGCCGGTCGCGGTGAAAGCGCGCAAAGGCCGCAGCGCCGACGGCATTCCGGAAAAGCACGTGCGCATGATCCGGAAGCTGATCCCGGTCCGCGACGCTGTGCGCGAGGTCTTGAAGGCGCAGGAGCTCGACCGACCGTGGAAGGACGCGCAGGTCAGGCTGCGCATCGCCTGGTCGAACTTCGTTCGGGACTTCGGCCCGATCAATTTCACGACGGTCTCGACCGCCGAGGACGAGGAGAGCGGCGAGGTGCGCGAGACGCACCGCCGGCCGAACATCCAGCCCTTCCTCGACGATCCCGATTGCTGGCTGGTCGCCTCGATCGAGGACTATGACCTCGAGACCAACACCGCAAAGCCTGGGCCGATCTTCACCGAGCGCGTGATCTCGCCGCCTGCCCCGCCGGTGATCACCAGCGCAACCGACGCGCTGGCCGTTGTTCTCAACGAGCGCGGGCGCGTCGACATCGACCACATCGCCGAGCTGCTGCATCGGGACCGCGACGACGTCGTCGCCGAACTAGGGAGTGCCGTCTTTCGCGATCCCGCTAACGGCTCGTGGCATACGGCTGACGACTATCTCTCTGGTCACGTGCGGGACAAGCTGAAGGTTGCGGAGGCCGCTGCCGCGCTCGACCTCTCCTACGAACGCAACGTCACGGCGCTGCAAGGCGTGCAGCCCGCGGACCTCAGGCCGTCAGACATCACGGCGCGTCTGGGCGCGCCGTGGATTCCGGCCGCCGACGTCGTCGCCTTCGTCAAGGCGACAATGGACGCCGAGATCAGGATTCACCACATGCCGGAGCTCGCATCGTGGACCGTGGAGGCCCGCCAGCTCGGCTGGACAGCGGCCGGCACATCAGAGTGGGGCACCGACCGCCGGCACGCCGGCGAGCTTCTCGCCGACGCGCTGAACAGCCGCGTGCCGCAGATTTTCGATACGGTCAAGGACGGCGACAGCGAGCGCCGCGTCCTCAATGTTGTCGACACCGAGGCGGCCAAGACGAAGCTGCAAAAGATCAAGGACGCTTTCCAGCGCTGGATCTGGTCTGATCCCGATCGCGCCGACCGCTTGGCGCGCGTCTATAACGAGCGCTTCAACAACATCGCGCCACGAGCCTTCGACGGCTCGCACCTGAAGCTTCCGGGTGCCTCAGCCGCCTTTGTGCTTTATGGGCACCAGAAGCGCGGCATCTGGCGCATCGTCTCGGTTGGCTCGACCTATCTCGCCCACGCGGTCGGGGCCGGCAAGACCATAACCATGGCGGCTGCCATCATGGAGCAGCGCCGGCTTGGCCTCGTCGCCAAGGCGATGCTGGTCGTGCCCGGCCATTGCCTGGCGCAGGCCGCACGCGAGTTCCTCGCACTTTATCCGAACGCCCGTATCCTCGTCGCCGACGAGACCAATTTTACCAAGGACAAGCGGCACCGTTTCCTCGCGCGCGCGGCGACCGCGACCTGGGACGCGATTATTATCACGCACAGCGCATTCCGCTTTATCGCCGTGCCATCGGCGTTCGAGCAGCAGATGATCCAGGACGAGCTCGAACTCTACGAGACCCTTCTGACCAAGGTCGAGAGTGACGACCGCGTCTCGCGCAAGCGCCTCGAGCGATTGAAGGAGGGCCTGCAGGAGCGCCTGGAATCGCTTTCGACCCGCAAGGACGACCTGCTGACCATTTCCGAAATTGGCGTCGATCAGATCATCGTCGACGAGGCGCAGGAGTTCAGGAAGCTCTCCTTCGCGACCAACATGTCGACGCTGAAGGGCGTAGATCCGAACGGCTCACAGCGCGCCTGGGACCTGTACGTCAAATCCCGCTTCATCGAGACGAAGAACCCTGGCCGCGCGCTGGTGCTCGCCTCTGGCACGCCGATCACCAACACGCTCGGCGAGATGTTCTCGGTCCAGCGCTACCTCGGCTATGAGGCGCTCCTCGAGCATGGCCTGCACGAGTTCGACGCTTGGGCGAGCACATTTGGCGACGTCACGACCGAACTTGAGCTGCAGCCATCCGGCAAATACAAGCCGGTGACGCGCTTTGCCACCTTCGTGAACGTGCCGGAGCTCATCGCCATGTTCCGCTCCTTTGCAGACGTGGTGATGCCGGATGACCTGCGTCAGTACGTGAAGGTGCCGGCGGTCTCGACCGGCAAGCGCCAGATCCTGACTGCGAAGCCGTCGCCGGCATTCAAGCGCTACCAGATCCGGCTCGGCGAGCGCATCAAGGCGATCGAAGAGCGCGACCGCGCACCCGAGCCCGGCGATGACATCCTGCTGTCAGTCATCACCGACGGCCGCCACGCCGCAATCGACCTGCGTCTGGTTGATCCGGATAGCGACAACGAGGCCGACAACAAGCTGAACCTGCTCGTCGGCAATGCCTTCCGCATCTGGAACGAGACAGCCGAGAACAACTACACGCGGACAGATGGCAAGCCCTTCGACTTGCCTGGCGCCGCGCAGATGATCTTCTCCGATCTCGGCACCATCAGCGTCGAGAAGAGCCGCG
>NZ_JAEMSD010000197.1 GCF_016462955.1 Bradyrhizobium sp.
GAAGAGGCCGTTTGGAGCGGTCGAGGCACGGTCAGACAACGGAGAAAATGGCGGCCTCCCGCATCGCTGAACCGGCGTCACGACATGCTCATCGGCTTCGTCTCCTCCCGCCAAGCCAACGTTGCTGCCTCCTGACCTCCCGTCGCCCTGAAAGAAATCGCCGCGGCGAATGTCCGGTGTCCCGCCAAGACATGGCTCTGCCATACGGCGCTTCAGGGCGGTGATCGAGAACTACATGGGACTCTATTTCGTGGTGTAGCCGCCATTGACGAGGATCGTCTGGCCCGTCATCCACCAGCCGTCCGAGACCATGAAGCGAATATACGGGACGATGTCCTCAATGTCGGTAAGACCGGTCTTCGAGTATCCCGACAGAGCTGCGGCGGTCTTATGGTAGGCGACGGCATCGGCGCCTTCGGCCGGATAGAAGAACGGCGTATCCATCGGTCCTGGACCAATTGCCGTCACTGAGATGCCGCGCTCGCCGAACTCCTTGGAGGCTGCGCGGGTAAAATGTTCGACCGGAGCCTTGGTGCCGGCATAGCTCGAATAGAAGGGCGTGAAGGCACCGAGAAGCGAGGTGACCAGCGTCACCAACTTACCGTTGTCGTTCAGGTGCTTGCCCGCTTCCTTGATGAAGAAGAAAGCCGTCTTGGAATTGACGGCGCTCATCCCGTCATATTCGGCCTCGCTGATCTCGACGATGGGCTTCTTCAGCACCTTGCCGACGGTGTTGATGGCGATGTCCGGACGGCCGATGGCGGCGACAGCATCGGCGAACAGTTTCTCGACGGCCCCGGCGCTGGTCAGGTCGGCCTGGAAGGCCACCGCTTCCGCGCCCGCAGCCTTGACGGCGGCAACGGTCGCATCGGCATCCGCCTTGCTGGCGGCGCTGTTGTAGTGGATTGCAATAGCCTTCGCGCCATGCGCGGCGAGATCGCGGGCGATCAGTCCGCCGAGGTTCTTCGCCCCTCCGGCGATGATGACGGTTTTGCCTTTGATGCTGTGATCGGTCATGGGGCGGCCTCCTTTGCCGGGCGCGATCGCACCGGCGACCGCTTTCGTTAGGGCACCATATCGTCTAGGATTTGCCGATAAAGCCGATCATTCTGACATCACTTGTCATAAATCCCGTCCAATTGGAGTTCTGACTGTTTGGACCGCGTTGATCTTTTCCGTATCTTTGCCCGTGTCGTTGAATGCGCGAGTTTTACCCGCGCGGCCGACACGCTGGGCGTCCCACGGTCTTCTGTTTCGGCGGCTGTTCAGGAGCTGGAGGGACGGGTTGGGGCGCGGCTGCTACACCGAACGACCCGCAAGGTCTCCCCGACACAGGACGGCATCGCCTTTTATGAGCGCTGTCAGCGGGTCATCGCCGACGTCGAGGATGCGGAAAATCTGTTCCGTCAGTCGGCGGCGCGGCCATCCGGCAAGCTGCGGATCGATGTCCCGGGCCGGGTCGGACGTCTGATCATCGCGCCGGCACTCCCTGACTTCCTCGACAAATTTCCCGAGATCGATATCGACCTGGGTGTCACCGACCGCGCGGTGAACCTCGTCGAAGACAGCATCGACTGTGTGCTGCGCGTGGGTCCGCTCAGTGATTCAGGCCTGACCGCGCGGGCGATCGGCGAGTTGCCGCTGCTCAACGTCGCCAGCCCCGCCTATCTGGCGCGTCATGGAACGCCGCGCACACCCGATGATCTCGGCGATCATCGAGCGGTCAATTACGCTTCGCCATCCAGCGGAAGGGTCGAGGATTGGGAATGGGTCGAGCATGGAGCACTGCATCGAACGCCGTTGCAGGGCCGCGTGACCGTCAACAGCGCTGAAGCCTATATCGCCTGCTGTCTTGCAGGCCTCGGACTGATCCAGATCCCGGCTTATGACGTCAAAGGGCACCTGGAGGCGGGAGAGCTGGTCGAGGTGATGCCCCGCCATCGGGCGGAACCCATGCCCATGACCTTACTCTATCCGCACCGGCAGCACCTTTCGCGCCGGCTGCAGGTATTCGCCGATTGGCTTGAGACGCTGTTGAAGGGCGGGCTCCTGTAAAGACCAAAGAGCGGCCCGGGCAGCGCAACGCGTTTGCTCATACCGCCTCGATGAGCGATGCGTCCTTGTCAATGCGACGCTCGAAGTGATTTTTCCAGCCATCAGGATTTACCCCTGAGCCCAGATCGGACTGACGCTGATCATGGCGACGACGGACGCAGCGATCCTGACGAACTGAATATTGGCCTTCACAACGACCAACGAGGGACGAGCGCGTTCCTACGTCCAGCTCCCGGCCGCCAACAATTGGATCGCCGACAAGCTCGGCATAAACAGATATTCGCCGCCCTTCATCACGTTGAAGGTTTGCACACCGTCGATGCGCTTGCGCGCAGGCGCCTGCGGGATCGTGAACCGGCCGTCATCCTCATGCAGGCCAACGATCGGATCGCGCTCTTCGCCGAGATCGACGAAATTGCCTCGGTTGATCCACTCCTGCTGCATGAACTCGATCGTGTCGTAGGCACGCGCGCTGATGAAGATGAAGAACAGGCCGCGATCGCCGTTGGCATCGTCCTCAGGCCCCACATCCTCGGAATAAACCGGCCCGAAGGTCGAGGAACGGCGAATGATGCGGTGGATGTTGACGTCGGTGAGCAGCGTCAACTCGGAATCGCGGGGATTCAGCCGTCGCATATGGCAGCCGAGCGGCACGATGCGACCTTTAGGGTCGTCCTTGAAATTGAAGTCATTGTTGCGCTGCGGATCCGCGCCGAGGTCGGGATCGTCATGATCGTGCGCCAGCGTCAAGGGCGCGCCGGAGCGCCAGCGCCCGAACATCTTGGCCGCAAGGCGCTCGCGTTCCTCCGGCGTGTCGCCATGTGCCTTGAGGAAGGCGTTGAAGCAACCGACACGGCTGTTGTACTTGCGCATAACGACGAAGGTGCCGTTCTTGCCCAGCGTAGCGGGCTCGGGCATGCCGAGCGCCTGGCCGTTCTCGCTGTCATAGCCGAGGATGAACTCCCCCGCCTTGATAGGGCGCTCTTCGCCTGGGAGCGGATCGACGCCGCTGCCTTCGACCGCAGGCTGGGAGATCGAATCGCGGAATCCGAACGGGTTTTTCGCACCATCCGGCGCGCCGAAACGATGCTCGCCGAGCAGGGTCACGCCGCTGCTCCGGTCGAGTTCGGTGCGCGCCGTCGCCAGCGCCTTGTCGAGCGCGGCATCATCCACGGCATAGATGGTCAGCGCGAGATGGCAGTTGCCCGGCTTGAACACGTCTTCCCAGTTCTCCGGCGCATTGGGACCGAAGTCGCGCAATTGCTCCGACCGCGCGGCCATGCCCTGCTGGAAGGGGAGTGGGAAGGTCTTGAGCTGGGCATCGGGAACGCCGAGCGCCTTCAGCCCCTCGAAGCTGAGCGCGGCCCCAATCCAGAAATCAAGATCCTCGCTCCAGTTGTCGGCAGATGCGATATGGGGCGCGAGCCGGCCGAGAAGATCGCGCGCGCCCTCCGCCTCGTCGAAATGGAGCATGGCGTGGATGCCGACATAAGGCTCGGGCCGGCTGCGCAGGATCAGCGCCTGAATGTCGTGCAGGTCGAGCGTAACGCTGTCGCGCCGGAAGCGCTCTTTCAGTTTCTGAAGGATCGCCATTGCTCAGCCCACCTTGTCCAGGAATTCGTTGACGGCATGTTCGAGCCGCTGGAGCCGGCGGACATCCACGACGGTCACCTGCGGGTTGGCGACGAACCAGCCGGCGGCAGTGATCTGATGCTCGGCGATGAAGTCCTTGACCTTCGGACTCGCAATGCCCGGCCAGCCCTCGACCGAGGCGAAGATCAGGTCCATCAGATCGGGGATCTTGGTCGCGAAGTCGTTGATATAGGTGTCCCAGTCGCCGTCATAGGCGGTGGCGAACAGGATGCGCGTGTCGTTGTCGAAGAACACGAAGCGCATATTGTGGAGCGTGCCGACCTTCTGCGCGCCGTCGAAATTGCCGTTCACCAGACCGAAGATGCGTTTCAGCCGGTCCGGAATGGCGTCGATGCTCGCCGGCTCGACGCGCGGCTGGGCATTCATCTCGTGGCGATAGCGGGCGGACCGTTCATAGGCGGCGATGCGCACGCGCATGATCGAGCCGAGCGGCTGATGCTCGCGGATGCCGTGCCAGGGGTTGAACGACAGCACGTCATCGCCATAGACGCGCCGCGCCGGTGAATAGGCGTCCTGCGGCGGGATGCGCAGCGTCGCGATCGGTTGATGCGGCGACAGGTCTTCCGGCCAGAGCACCGCCGCGTCCTCGACGGGCATCTTTTCGAGATCGGTGCAGAGCTGCGCCCTGAGCTGATATTCCGCGCCCTGCTCACGGAAATGCTCGACGACCAGATCGCGCATGGTGGCGTCCTCCACCGCGCCGACATCCTTGCCGGTGAGTGCCCTGACATTGTCGGAGAGCGGCGCTGCGCTGATCTTGGCGATGTAATCACCAAAGCGGATTGCCGCCATCGAGTGGTAGGTCTCGCCGAGAAGATGGGCATTGTCGCGGGCAAGGCCTTTCAACGTGGCGCCCGGCTCGATGCCGAGAGCCTCGACGGCGTGTTCGACACCACGTGCGACACCGGCCATGGCGCGCTGCAGGAAAGCGGGGTTCTGGGCGTTCTTCTCCAGAAGGCCGATGAGCTGGCGATATTTGCCGATCGTGCCAAAGCTCAAGGTCGGGATGTTGACGAGCAGGAAGTCCTGATTGCGGCCCTGGTCGTCGGGCAGAAGCCGCTCGCCTTCGACGCCGATGACCTTGATCGCCATGCCGCGCGGGGCGGGGATGGTGTCCGAGTGGATATCTCCGGGCGCTGATGAGAGGCGGATAACCACGGAATAGGTGGCCGGGCGAGCGAAAAGCCCCTGACGCAGATGCTCCGGCAGTTCCGGCACGACGAGTTCGCCCTTCAGGAACCCGTGGCTCTTGGCATGGGCGTCGCGCACAGCATGGCGGTGGCGTTCGAACGCCTTGCGGTTGGTACTCGCCATGATCTCAAGGATCTCGGCGGTCAGCCGCTCCTCGTCCTCGCCGAGAACCTCCACGTCCGGGGAATAGCCAATGTAGGTTTGAGCCAAGAGCGCTCCTTCACACTGAGATTTCGTTGCCCAGGACCGATTTCGGGTCGAAATCGCCGTTGATTTCGGATATCAGTTGATATCTGGTTTCACTGAGAACGCGGAACCTCCGAAAAGGTTTCGCACGTCTCGCCCGTTGGTTGGAGAACGAACCCATGCCGCTTACGCGCAAAGACACGCAGCGCCAGACGCGGGACCGGCTGATCGCGGCCGCGCATTCCTCGATTATCGAGGAGGGGGTCGCGGCCATGTCGATTCGCAACATCTGCAGCGCCGCAGGGCATTCGCAGGGCGCCTTCTACTCGAACTTCGCCAGCAAGGACGATCTGCTGGTCGAGATCCTGCAAAGCCATATCCAGGACGAGGTCACACTGCTTCGCGACCTGGTCGCGCACTGCTCCGGCGACGATATCGAGGCGACGCTGCAGGTGCTGGCCGCGCGGCTCGCGAAGTTGGCCGACGAGGCACAATGGTCACTGCTCTCGATCGAATTGCAGCTCCATGCCCGGCGCGATCCGGCTTTCGCCGAGCGGCACCGGGAGGGCAAGGCGGCCTGCTACCGGATGTTCGGTGAACTCGTCGCCGATCTGACGCAACGCTTCGCACTGCGTCCGACCTTGCCGCCGTTGCAGACCGGTATCGGTCTATATGCGCTCTGGATGGGACTGGCGGTCCAGGGCGATGTCGACGGCGCCATGCCGCGCGACGAGATGCTCGTCGGCTTCTTCCGCGCCATGGCAGGACTGGGTTCGTCGCATGAGGAGCAGGCGTATTCGTGAGCGGGATCGTGTCAGATCGTCGACGCATCGGCTGCGATGAGCACGGACACCCACTCGTCGGCGAGGTGGATGAGCATCGGCGCTTCCATATCCGCTTCCGCGCCCGGGACGCCGACATCGACGAACTCGGCCATGTCAACAATGCGGTCTGGGTGACCTGGATTCAGGATGCGTCGGTGGCGCATTGGCTGACGGCCGCGCGGCCGCAGGATCGCGACCGGTTCGTCGCGGTCGTGCTGCGCCATGAGGTCGACTATCGCGGCAATGTCCGGGCGGGAGACGAGGTCAGTGCGATCACCTGGGTCGTCCGAGCGCCGCGGGGTGCCCGCTATGCACGATGTGTCGAATTCCATGCCGAAGACGGCCGGACGATCGTCGCCTCGCTGACCCAATGGGCCCTGGTCGATCGGGAAACCGGCAAGCTGGCCCGCGTCCCGGTGGAGGTGGCGGCTCCGTTTCTAAGTGACGATACCGCGCAGAAGGAAATTGGATGAGCGATATCAGGAAAGTGGCGGTTCTCGGCACGGGAGTCCTCGGGAGCCAGATCGCCTTCCAGACGGCCTATAGCGGCTTCGATGTTGTCGCCTACGACATCAGCGAGGAAGCGCTCGAACAGGCGCGCGCACGGCTGGCGGCGCTCGTCGAAACCTACACGAACGAGGTGTCGGGCGCGGCTGGCGGCAAGGCGGCCGGGGCGCTCAAGCGGATCGCTCTGCTGAGCGATCTCGGCGCGGCCGTCGCGGACGCGGACCTCGTGATCGAGGCGGTTCCGGAGG
Source organism: Bradyrhizobium sp. (assembly GCF_016462955.1). Classification (GTDB taxonomy): domain Bacteria; phylum Pseudomonadota; class Alphaproteobacteria; order Rhizobiales; family Xanthobacteraceae; genus Bradyrhizobium. The sequence continues at coordinate 6,665 of NZ_JAEMSD010000197.1, forward strand.
TTCTTTCGATCAAGCAGGCGCTCTACGAGAAACTGGCGGGGCTCGCGCCGGACAGGACGGTCTTCGCCACCAATAGCTCGACCCTGCTGCCGAGCGACCTGAAGGCTTACACCGGCCGACCGGACCGGTTTCTGGCGCTGCACTTCGCCAACAGCATCTGGAAGTTCAACACCGCCGAGGTGATGGGCACGGATGACACTGATCCGGCTGTGTTCGATGCCCTGATCGCCTTCGCCTCCGCCATCGGCATGGTGCCGATCCCGGTGCGCAAGGAGAAAGCGGGCTATGTCCTCAACTCCCTGCTGGTGCCGTTCCTCAATGCCGCAACCGATCTGGCTGCCGGCGGCTATGCCGAGCCGGAAGATGTCGACAAGGTTTGGCGGATCGCCACCGGCGCGCCGATGGGGCCGTTCCAGATCTACGACATCATCGGATTGAACACCCCCTACAACATCCTGTCGCACGGTGATGAGCACGCACAGTCGCTCGCCGCGTGGCTGAAGGAAAACTACATCGACAAGGGCAGGCTGGGCGTCGCCTCGGGCGAAGGCTTCTACAGCTACAAGCCCTCCGCAGACTGATCCCAACAAGAAGAACAGGAGTTCGCCATGCACTATAGCAGCGGAAACTATGAAGCCTTCGTGCGTCCCCGCAAGCCCGAGGGCGCCGACAGGAAGACGGCCTGGTTCGTCGGCTCGGGTCTCGCGGGGCTTGCCGGCGCGGCCTTCCTGATCCGCGACGGCGGCGTTTCGGGCGAGCGCATCACCATCCTCGAAGAGCTGGAAATTCCCGGCGGCGCGCTCGACGGTCTGGATGTGCCAGAAAAGGGCTTCGTCATTCGCGGCGGTCGCGAAATGGAAGAACATTTCGAGTGCCTGTGGGACCTTTATCGCTCGATCCCCTCGCTGGAGATCGAGGACGCCAGCGTGCTCGACGAGTTCTACCGGCTCAACAAGGACGATCCCAACTTTTCGCTCCAGCGCACGACGCAGAACCAGGGCCAGGACGTGCCCGACAAGGCGCTGCTGACGCTGAACGACAAGGCCCAGAAGGACCTGCTCTCGGTCTTCCTCGCGACGCGCGAGGAGATGGAGAACAAGCGTATCAACGAGGTCTTCGGCGAAGACTTCCTCAAAAGCAATTTCTGGCTCTACTGGCGCACCATGTTCGCCTTCGAGGAATGGCATTCCGCGCTGGAGATGAAGCTCTACCTGCACCGCTTCATCCATCATATCGGCAGTCTCGCCGACTTCTCCTCGCTCAAGTTCAACCGCTATAACCAGTATGAATCGATGGTCCTGCCGCTGGTGAAGTGGCTGACCGATCACGGCGTCAAATTCCGCTACGGCGTCGAGGTCACCGATGTCGATTTCGACATCCAGCCCGGCCGCAAGCAGGCGACCCGCATTCACTGGAAAGAGCGCGGCGTCGAAGGCGGCGTCGATCTCGGGCCAGACGATCTCGTCTTCATCACGATCGGCTCGCTGACCGAGAATTCCGACAATGGCGACCACAGGACGCCGGCGAAGCTCAATGAAGGACCGGCGCCGGCCTGGGACCTGTGGCGCCGCATCGCCGCGAAGGATCCGGCCTTCGGCCGCCCGGACGTGTTCGGCGCCCATATCCCGGAGACGAAATGGGCCTCCGCCTCCATCACTGCCCTCGACGCCCGCATTCCGGCCTATGTCGAGAAGATCACCAAGCGGAACCCCTTTACCGGCAAGATCGTCTCCGCCGGTATCGTCACGGTGAAGGACTCGGCGTGGCTGCTGAGCTGGACGGTTCATCGCCAGCCGCATTTCAAGAAGCAGCCCAAAGATCAGATGATCGCCTGGTTCTACGCGCTCTTCGTCGACAAGCCCGGCGACTTCGTGAAGAAGCCGATGCAGGAATGCACCGGCGAGGAGATCACCCAGGAATGGCTCTATCACCTCGGCGTGGCGGTCGAGGACATTCCGGAACTTGCCGCAACCGGCGCCAGCACCGTTCCCACCATGATGCCCTATATCACTGCCTTCTTCATGCCGCGCCAGGCGGGCGACCGGCCGGACGTGGTGCCGGAGGGCGCGGTCAACTTCGCCTTCATCGGCCAGTTCGCGGAATCCAAGCAGCGCGATTGCATCTTCACCACGGAATATTCGGTGCGCACGCCGATGGAGGCCGTCTACACGCTGATGAATGTCGAGCGCGGCGTGCCGGAAGTCTTCAACTCGACCTACGATATCCGGACGCTGCTGGCGGCGATCGGTCCGCTGAGGGACGGTAAGGGCATCGACCTTCCCGGACCCGCCTTCCTGCGCAAGCTGCTGATGAAGAAGCTCGAAGGCACCGAGATCGCAAAACTGCTCGAAGAGTTCCATCTGATCGAGGAGTGAAGACAGACCAGAAGGCCCGCGGGGCGTGTGGAAGGTGATGAATGGCCGACGACGATCAGAAGAGCGAAAGCGCCGCTGAGGTAGCAGGGGCGCACGGCCATCATCACCATCACGAGCCGGACGGCGAAACGCCGTCCGGCAATTTCTGGCGCGATCCGGTCTGCGGCATGGTCGTCGATCCCGCCAGGACCGCGCACAAGGCCGAGTATGAAGGTCAGCGCTACGTCTTCTGCTCGGCCGGCTGCAAGGCGAAATTCGACGCCGACCCCGTGCATTATGCAGCACTGGCAGCGCATGCCAGACACCACCATGAGGACGCTGCCGCCCATGGCGATCATTCCCACCATAGCCACACACATGCACCTGATACCCATGAGCATCACCCCGTTGCGGCGGTAACGGCAGCCGCAACCGAGGGCACGGTCTGGACCTGCCCGATGCATCCGGAAATCCGCCGGAACGCACCGGGCAGTTGCCCGATCTGCGGGATGGCGCTGGAACCGCTGATCGCGGCGGCGGACGCCGGAACGAGCCCGGAACTTGCCGAAATGACCAGGCGCTTCTGGATCGGCCTCGCACTCGCCTTGCCCGTGTTTCTGCTGGAGATGGGCGGCCACCTGATCCCGGCGCTGCACCATCTGGTGCCGATGCACATCTCGATCTGGATCCAGTTCGCTCTGGCGACGCCGGTGGTGTTGTGGGCCGGATGGCCGTTCTTCGAGCGTGGCTGGGCGTCGATCGTCAACCGCAGCCTCAACATGTTCACGCTGATCGCGATGGGGACCGGGGTCGCCTGGGGATACAGCATCGTCGCGACATTCGCGCCGCAGCTCTTCCCGCAGGCTTTCCGTGACGCTGATGGCGCGGTCGCGGTCTATTATGAGGCGGCGGCCGTGATCACCGTGCTGGTGCTGCTCGGTCAGGTCATGGAGCTGCGCGCCCGGGAACAGACCTCCGGCGCGATCCGCGCGCTTCTCAATCTCGCGCCGAAGACCGCCCGACGCATCGGGGCAGACGGTGTGGAAGAAGATGTGCCGGTCGAGGCGATTGCGATCGGCGAGCGGCTCAGGGTCCGGCCCGGGGAAACCGTGCCGGTGGATGGCGTGGTCGAGCAGGGGCGCTCATCGATCGATGAATCGATGGTAACCGGCGAATCCATGCCGGTGACGCGCGTAGTCGGCGAAGCGGTCGTAGGAGGTACGCTGAATCAGACCGGCGCGCTCGTCATCCGGGCGGAAAAAGTCGGGCGCGACACGATGCTGGCTCGCATCGTCCAGATGGTCGCGGACGCCCAGCGCTCGCGTGCGCCGATCCAGCGCATGGCCGATCAGGTGTCGGGCTGGTTCGTGCCGGTCGTCATTGCCGTCGCGCTGCTCGCCTTCGCGGCCTGGGGCATCTGGGGGCCTGAGCCACGCCTGGCGCACGGGCTGATCGCCGCCGTTTCCGTCCTGATCATCGCCTGCCCCTGCGCGCTCGGGCTTGCGACGCCGATGTCGATCATGGTGGGCGTCGGCAAGGGCGCGGCCGCCGGCGTCCTGATCAGGAATGCCGAGGCGCTGGAGCGTATGGAGAAGGTCGATACGCTGGTGGTCGACAAGACCGGGACGCTCACCGAGGGCCGACCGGCCGTGACCCGCATCGTCGCCGCGCCGGACTTTGCCGAGGAGACGATCCTGCGGTTTGCCGCAGGCGTGGAGAAGGCCTCCGAGCATCCGCTTGCGCGCGCGATCGTGTCGGCCGCCGAAGAGCGCAAGATCGCCATTCCCGATGTCGCCGACTTCGACTCCCCGACCGGCAAGGGCGCGGTCGGTCGGGTCGAGGACCGGCATGTGGTGCTCGGCAGCACCGCCTTTCTCGCCGAGCATGGGATCGATACAGCGCCGCTCGCGGCGCAAGCAGACGAGCTACGCCGCGACGGCGCCACCGCCATCTATATCGGCGTCGACAAGACTGTGGGCGGCGTCTTCGCCATCGCCGACCCGATCAAGGCGACCACGCCCGACGCGCTGAAGGCGCTGCATGCGGAAGGCGTCCGCATCGTCATGCTGACCGGCGACAATCGGACCACGGCCGAAGCCGTAGCCAGAAAACTCGGCATCGACGAGGTCGAGGCGGATGTGCTGCCGGACCAGAAGGCGGCTGTCGTCGAGCGCCTCAAGTCGCAAGGCAAGGTGGTGGCCATGGCGGGCGACGGCGTCAACGACGCGCCGGCGCTTGCCGCCGCCGACGTCGGCATCGCCATGGGATCGGGTACGGATGTCGCGATCGAAAGTGCGGGCGTGACGCTGCTCAAGGGCGATCTTACCGGGATAGTCCGCGCGCGACGTCTGTCGCAGGCGGCCATGGCCAATATCCGCCAG
>NZ_JAEMSD010000664.1:0-903 GCF_016462955.1 Bradyrhizobium sp.
TCAAATCCTCCGGAGCCGGCGCTATGCCGTACACGCTTCGTCCTGCGACTTCGGTCCTTACTTTGATCGCGCGAACCTGCCAGCCCGCCGGCAGTTTGGCCGTCGTCTCGTCGACGCCGTCGATGTAGAAGCCGTGAGTACGGTGGAATTGGCTGCTCACACCGAACAAGCCGTCGATGTGCTCCGACGCAACGTTCGGATCACCGCCCGGCGACTTGGCATTCTCTTCCAGCTCCCAGATCTTAGCGTTCTCCGGGAAAGCGTCGATCTCCGGCGATGCCCTTGCCGGCTCAGGCGCATCGGGCATCGATGCCAGAATGGCTTGGCTGCCGACGACGAAGACGTTGTCCGTGTTGAATTCGAAGGCCAAGGCTCGGACGACCCGGAGAAGGTCATCCAAAGTCCGTATGCCGCGATCTTCGGCCATCAAGGACCTCCCGGAACAAGGAAGTCAGGCTGCGCAGACAGGCTGCGTTTGACGATCCGTCTCGCCGCCTTCCTCAAGCGGACACGGGCATGGTAGTCGCCAAAATCGACTCCCTCGGCGAGCCAGAACGGCGAGGTATTACGCAGCCGCACCATCTCGCGGTCGCGGCTGATGAGTTTAGAGGCTAGTTCCTTGGGCGGTAGCGCAAGCAGTTCCTGCCACTCGCGCACGAAGGGCCAGCCGGCGAACTGACTGGCTTGGCGCTCATGAGCCAACTTCGCCTTCTCGACCAATGACGGGTCGCGGCGAAGCATCCGCACGATCAGCCGATGCATCATCAGCTTCGCGGTGTCGCCAACTATGCCTTCATTTAGCCCATCGCCCATCGCGTGGAGCGCCTCTCCGCCCGCTTTTCCGACCGTCGTGTGGACCTCAGAATATAAACAAGCAGTGGGCAACAAAAAAGGGCGCAAACC
>NZ_JAEMSD010000664.1:913-3096 GCF_016462955.1 Bradyrhizobium sp.
GTTACCACTTCGGCGGCGATTGCCTAGGAGTTTCGTCGCAGTGGTCCCGGCGGGGCCGTCGGCCGCATCCCCGCCTCTTTGCAGCGTCCTGCAGGTCACTTTCGCGATAATGGCCGAAGCGATGGAGACTTGAAGCGCGTGTGCAGAGCAGCAACCATAGGACGTAAGAAGAAGGTCTGGGTTGCACTTTCGGAGAACGGAACGTAACAACGCAGCGCTCGGTGCCTTTCCTCTGCTCGCGCAACAGATATTTCGATTCCAAAAGCTTTTTCAGGCGAGAGATTGCCGATGTGGCCCGATAACGAGACCGAGCGGGACTTCCTGAACTTCTCCGGCGTCGCCGAAACCGTGGCCGAGATCATTGTGCAGGCCAAGGGACGCCCGATCTCGATCGGCGTGTCTGGCGCCTGGGGCATCGGCAAATCCTCGATGATCAAGCTCACCCGCTCGGCGATCGCCGCCAGGAAGGACGAGAGCGGGAAGAAGGCCGCCGACAAGTACGTCTTCGTCGAGTTCAATGCCTGGCTCTACCAGGGCTATGACGACGCGCGTGCTGCGTTGATGGATGTGATCGCTGACAAGCTCGCGAAGGAAGCGGAGAGCCGACAGACGGCACTCGATAAGGTCGCGTCCCTTGCCAAGCGCGTGAAATGGCTCCGGGCCGCGAAACTCGCAGCGACCTCGGCCGCCTCGATCTATTTCGGGGTGCCCCCGGTCGGCGCGGTCGGCGAGATCTTCGAGCTCGCCAAGAAGGTCTGGTCCGAAGGGGTCGGGAAGGAAACCGGCGAAGCCGCCAAGAAAGCTGCGGCGGACGCGGCGCAGGAAGGTGGCGAACTGCTGAACCCGAAGGAGGAAACGTCACCGCCGAAGGAGATTCAGGCGCTGCGCGACGCGTTCGAACAAGCGCTCGAGGAGCTCGGGATAACTTTGGTCGTCCTGATCGACGATCTCGACCGATGCTTGCCGGAGACCACGATCTCGACCCTGGAGGCGATCCGCCTCTTTCTGTTCCTCAAGAACACCGCCTTCGTGATCGCGGCCGACAACGACATGATCAAGCACGCCGTCCGGAAGCACTTCGTCGGGGTCAGCGACGACCTGCTGGTCACCAACTACTTCGACAAGCTCATCCAAGTTCCCATTCGGGTGCCGCAGCTCGGGACCCAGGAGGTCCGCGCCTACATGATGCTCCTGTTCGTGGACAACAGCGAGTTGTCCGACGACGACAAGGAGAAGATCCGCGCTGGCATGATTGGCCAGCTCAAGCGGACGTGGCAGGGAAAGAAGGTCGACCGGGCCTTCGTCCAATCGCTTGGCGTGAAGTTGCCCGAGCATCTTGTCGGTCAATTCGACACGGCCGAGAGGCTCGCCTCGCTCATGACGACGGCGTCGGGGATTCTGGGAAATCCGCGGCTGATCAAGCGCTTCCTGAACGCGCTCTCGATCCGGATGACGATCTCGAAAGCGCAGGGCGTTGGCGTCGACGAAGCGGTGCTCGCTAAGCTGTTGCTTTTCGAGCGCATCGGCGACACCGCAGCGTATGCCGAACTGGTCAAGAACGTCAGCGCCTCGGGTGAGGGAAAGCCTACGTTCCTCCAAGAATGGGAAGACGCGGCGACAGCGGGGCGCGATCTCGATCTGAAGGCGCCGTGGAACGCTCCCTTCGTGAAGGAATGGTTGGCGCTCTCGCCGCCCCTTCACGACCACGACCTGCGCGGCGCGCTCTACGTCGGCCGCGAGCAGGCGCCGCTTATCACGCCCGAAGACCGCCTGTCGTCGGAGGCGGCCGAGTTGCTCACGGCCCTGCTCGAGCACCCCGACATGGCCCACCAGCTCAAGGACAGGCTGACCCGGGTCTCGCGTATCGAAGTCACGGTGATGATGGATCGCCTGCTCGAGCGCGCCAGAAAGGAGCAGGACTGGGGTGTCCCGCCTATCCTCAACGCCTGCATCGCTCTCGCAGATGCCGACCCACCACAAGGAGCCCGTCTCGCTGCATTCCTCGCGGACCGCCCTTCGCAACAGATCCAACCGAACATCGTGCCGAAGGTCGGCGACCGTCCATGGTCGAGAAGTGTCCTCGATGCATGGAATTCGTCTCCTGACGTTTCGCGCCCGGTGAAGACGGCGATCAGAAAGACGAGAGAGCATGGGAACGTCGCAATCTAGTGACGGTCCCGGCC
>NZ_JAEMSD010000198.1:0-7450 GCF_016462955.1 Bradyrhizobium sp.
GCGCGGAACATCGTCTTCGAGCGGATGAAAGAACTGCTCGCTCAGCTTGGTGAAGCGGCGATTGAGCCGGTAGAACAGCGCGCCGATAGCGAGGACCGCGGCGATCGCGGCGACTGCGATCAGCGTGATCTCCAGCCCAGTCAGCTTTGGCAGATTCGGTTCGACGACCTTCTGCATGTAGTCTGGAGCCACCGCATAGACCAATGGAGCGATCGTGTAGGCGAACGCGCACGCCGCAACGGCCAGAAGCAGCGGCACGCCGATGATCCAGCCGCCCAGATAGGTGGCCACCGACGAATACGTGTCGGTCGGCCGATCGAGCTCTTGCTGAACGCTGTTCAGCCAGCGCCTCCAGGACACGAATTGCGCGGGCAACGGCACCAGGAACAGCCAGACGAGGAATATGATCACCGCGAACGCCAGCAGCCCGTGCCAGCTCATCGCGAAGAGGCATTCGCTCGTCCTGGTCACGGCGTTATCGATCATCTGCCCCACGGGACCCGGTTCGCCGAAGAACCAGCTATAGGCGCGCGGCAGTGCCCACGCGATCCCGAGCACGGCAAACCAAAGCACGATCGCCGCCACGGGATAGGCAAGCTTGGCACCGATGCCGGCCCCGCTCCCGCGCCAATAGGAGCGCGGCGCCGGTCTTGCCGCCCATTCGAAGCGGGGATTGGCGTAGGCCCACCGTGCGAGTGCCAGCGCGAAGGCGGTGCGATCGTTGCCGTGTTTCGGCTTCAGCTTCCGCGCTTCGATGCGCGTCTGATCGAGCAGGTCCCTCTCCATCGCGATCTGCCGGACCGACCGGTCGCGGGCGCCGACGAAGCCGCCGTCGGCGATGCTGTGCCAGCTCATCAACCTCTCGAGCAGCTCCTTCTTCTGCTCTGCCGTGGGCTCTGCGACGTTGCGAGCGATCATGGTGCCGAACAGCGCCCACATCGCGCCATCAGGATGGTAGACGAGCCGGTACAGCAGATCGGAGGGGCGGAAGCCCTCCTCGACTGCAAGCTCCAGCACCAGCGACGGCCGCTTGTTGGCGGCATCGGCCAATGCCGGCAGGAGCCCGATCGAGGCAAAGTGAACCACGGCAACATCGCGCAAGAGATGGTCCAACGCCTCTTGAAGCGGTTCTGAAAGCCTAGCACCGCCGGCCCAGCCTGGCGCAACGATGCAGATCATCTGCTGCCGGACGCTCTCGAGCATGGCCCACTCTCCGCTCGCTCAGGTAATCCGCATGCGCATGGACAACATCAGCGGCCCGTCATAGGTGATGGCCTTGCCTTCGCGCGCCAATTGCAGCCGGGGTAGCGTCAGCAGTCCGATCATGGCGCTGGTCAGGATTTCCACGGCGTGGTCCCGGGCGGGACATTGGCGATAGCCATATCCGAACATCAGATAGCGCAAGGGATCGTCGCTCCCCCAGTCGCGATTGGGACAAAAGCGTCCGATGTCGCGGTCCACGCTCGGATCGAACAGCGCGGCGATCGACAGCAGCGAAACCTTGCCGCCACCCGGGCACTTGGCATTCTGTCGCGCGCCAGTCTGCAGTTCCGTGTCCCTGGGCACGTCACGCGCCAACAGCGGAAAGATCGGGCGGAAACGCATGAGCTCCAGCATATGGTCGCGCACGTCCTTGCGAAAACCGGCGTCGGTCCAGACGCGATCCCCGAGACTCCTGGCTCGGGACCACAATTGCTCGTAGACTTGGGGTCGCCCGAGAAGCTCCTGCACGGCAAGGGCTCCCGACTGAACGGTGACGGGATGCGAAATCCAGGCAAGCCCCACCGCGTTGCGTTCGATGTCTTCAGATGCGCTCTTGACGCCCCACGCGGTACCGATCGGGCCGCTCACACGATCGATGCGGGCTTGAAGCGCATCTCCACAGGTTTCCGCCCGCCGCCGCAGCTCGAGTGTCGCCAGGCTGCCGGCGAGCAATTGACCCGCGACATATCGGATCTCCAGCATGTACTGCCGTTGCAGGCCTTCATCGACGGCGGCTTGCGCAGAAGGGTCCGCGGATCCAGCGACCACTGCGTCGGTGGCCGATCCGAACAGCGGCTTCATGGCGTGGAAGACGACCCACATCAGGTAGCCCTCGATCAAATCGAACCCGCGCGCTCCGGTGCGCGCCAGGATCTCGATCCGTCTCTTGGCTTCCTCGTCGGAAGCGTTCGGAACATCCAGGGCAGCGAGGCGCGCGTGGACCAACTCCCTGTCAGCCGTGTAGGTCGGACCGGGATCCATGCCGATGAGATAGTCTCCGGAAACCATGTTGGCCGCATGCGCCGTATTGGAGAAGCTGCGCGTGCGCGTCAGCACATCCTTGACCGCGCTGGCGCGTGCCACCAGGCCAAACCGGCCGCCGATGGCGGGCCAGCGCCGAAGCAACGCGCCGATCGCACGCAGGACCGTCGTGTGGCGGTTGAGCCAGCAGAAGAGACCGTAAGAGAGACGGCGTGCTCCCGGCTGCAACGCGTCGGGTTCATAGGTCGAGAGCTTCATGCTGCAAACCCGTCCTTCCGCCAATCCACGAGTGCCGCAGTGGCCTGTCTCTGATAGTGGGGCATGCCCAGACGCTCCGCCGCCTCGGCGGTCCGCCTGAAATGCATTTCGGCGCCAGCGAGATCGCCGACCTGCCGCAAGGTCTCGGCAAACTCGTACAGGGCTTCGGTCTGGTGACCGTATTCTTCGGCGGCCTCCTCCACCGCCTTGCGGCCGATCGCGATCGCATCGTCGAGCCGGTCGAGCTTGCGATAGGCGACGCCCAGGCTCACGCGCATGAACGTCCGGCCGTAGGGCCCTGCCGCCTGGTAGATACGATCGGCGAACCCCTTCTCCAGCATCGTCGCCGCTTCGGCGGCCTTGCCGTTGCGCGCGAGCGCGCTGCCGAGGACACCGGTGCAAACCGAAAGCATGGTCGGGACGTTGTGCGTCATGCATTGCTGCACGCCCGTGCGCATCAAAGTCTCGGCTCGGTCGAGCTCCCGGCTCTCGATCCAGATCTGCGCCTGCACGGTGTCGATCAGCAGACGGGAATAGGGATGGTCGATGTTCGCCAGGATCTCATAGGCCTTGGCGCAGAATGCGTGGCCGGCCGCATTGTCTCCCAGGCGCCAGAGCGTGCTGGCGTGAAACGCATAGAGATTGATGATGGGGATGGCGGCCCATCCGGGTTGAACGCAATGCACCGACAGTTCCGGACCGAAGTCGGAGAGCAGAACCCGGCCTTCCGTGGCGGCCTCGGCGTAGCGGCCGAGAGCATGGAGGTGCATGAGGCGGGTCTGATGCGCTGCCATCATCATGTGGCGGCGTTGCGCGAGCCGGGCCGCCTCCAGACCCCGTGAGGCATGCCGCAGACCTTGCTCGAAACGTCCGCGCATCCACAGGAACACCGCCGTCTCGGTCGCTACCGCCGCCCGGGCGCGCTGATCGTTCAGCTGCACCGCGATGGCTTCCGCACGCTCCATATTGCTGAAGATCTCGTCGATCTGCCCGAGCGCCAGCATGGCCCCGATGGCCTCCAGCCGCAGTGCGAGCTCCAACGCCCGCGCGATCGAGGTGTCTTCGACACGGTGCGCGGCCTGGAGGCCCTTCTCGAACAGTTGGAGTGCTTCCTGATTGGCCGAGCGCGAGATGGCACGCGCCAGCGACTTGACGGTGAATCTCGCCGCCTGCTCCCATTCCTCTCCTTTGAAGGCATGGTAGGCCAGCGCCGGCGCGACATCCGCCTCGGTCGCCCCCGGGCGCGCATGCAGCGCCAGGAAGGCCTGCCGATGCAGCGCCTTGAGCCGCGCGCGGGTCAGGGCGCCGAGCACGACATCGCGCACCAGCGCGTGGCGAAATGCGAATGCGTGCTGCTCGAGCCGGCCGCGCGCCTGATCCTGTCCTGCCAGCAAGCCGGAAGCAACGCACAGGCCCAGCAATTCTTCGGAACGTCCGAGGTCGACGGCCTGCATCGCCGCGATCAGTTCGCGTGTGATGGGATCGCCGAGGATCGCGGCGGCCTCGAGCGCGGACTTGGCCGCCTCGGGCAGCCTGTCGACGCGTGCGCCGATCACCGCCGCGATCGAGCCCGGCGCGCGCAGCTCTCCCGGCGGCCGCTGCAGGCGGTATGCACCCGGCGTTCCCTCGAGCGAGCCGTCGTCGATCATCGTGATGACCAATTGCTCCAGGAAAAACGGATTGCCGTCGGCGCGCGCAACCAACTCGTTCATGACGCCGAGCACGGATAGATCATCCCCCAACAGGGCACGCGCGAGCCTGAGCATCTCGCCGTCGCGCAGAGGCTCGATCGCGCGCTCTGCAAACCAGGAAACCTGGCGCCACTGATGCTCGAAATCCGGCCGGTAGCTGACACAAACCAGGATCGGCAGTCCCTGGAGTTTTGGAAGCAGGGCCTCGAACAGCCGCCGGCTTTCGCGGTCGGCCAGGAAAACGTCTTCGAGCACCAGCACGAACATCCCCGCCTGGGCGCGTCTGCGCACGAGCCACAGCAATGCCTCGCCAATCCGGCGCCGCCGCTGGACCGGGTTGAGCGACAGCCAAGCCTCGTCCGGCGCCGCCAGCCCCAACAGGTCATTGACCGCGGCGAGATGGGCGGCGCCGTCGGGGGGCCATTGGGCCGCCACGGCCTGCACGGATCGAGCGTCCGTCACGCTGGCTTGCGGCAGTCCTGCCAGGCTCGCGATCAGGTCCGCGGCGGTGCTGTAGGCGCGCGCGCTGGCGTAGCTTTTCGCCTGCGCAACGCAGACCTCGATGCCCTGGCTTGCAAGCGCGGAGATCCAGTCGGTGATCAAGCGGGACTTCCCGATCCCGGCGTCCCCGCACAGCCCGATCGTTCGCATCGTCCCGGTTCGAACGGCATCGAGATCCCGCGCCAGGGTCCGCAATGATTCGTCGCGGCCGACCAGCGGCGCCCAGCGCTGCTTGCGCGTCATCGGCGCCGCCGCCGAACTTTCGGTGGCGACCAGGACCTCGTGGAGTTCGACCGGATCATCCAGCCCTCGGACCGACCGCGTTCCCACCGGCCGCGTGTCGATCTGCTGCGCGACGAGGCGCTGCGTCGCGGCACTGATCAGAATGCCGCCGGGCGCAGCCAATTTTTCGAGCCGGGACGCAAGGTGTATCGTCTTGCCGTCCGCACCGTAATGCGACCAGCCGTATTGCCCGACCACGCCGACGAGGACCTCGCCGGAATTGATGCCGATACGCAGCATCGGGCTGGCCACACCCTGCATCTCGTGGCCTGGAATGATAGCTCTCTGCATCTTGAGGGCGGCAAGGCAGGCCCGCAGGGCGTGATCCTCCTGCGCCACGGGCGCACCGAACAAGGCGACGAGCCCATCGCCGAGCAATTGGCTCACCGTGCCGCCATAGGTCCCGACCGCCTCGGCCAGATGGTTCAGCGTCTTGCCGAGATAGTTGCGGGAGTCTTCAGGGTCGGAGTGCTGCAGCAGCGACGTGGAGTCGCAAACGTCGACGAAGAGAACGCTGACCTGCTTGTTTTCGGTCAGCATCTGCGACCGGGCCGCGCCATGGCCATGCAGCGAAACAGCACGCGCGTCGCCCGCGATTGCGCCGGCGGCCGAATGTGCGCAGACCTGCTCCGGGGCGGGATCGAGGCGCGCGCCGCACTGGGAGCAGAAGCGATGCTCGCGGGAGATTCGGGCTGAACACGCGGGACACTTGGTCACGGCAGCACACACTCACCAATGATTTCAACGCAGCAATCGACGCTTTCTGGCTTGATCATCGTCCCCTCCAGGACGTGAACACGCGCACTCAAAATCACTCATCAGCCAATGACCTCGCCACCAGCTTCGCGCGCTAACTTCGCGCACAACCCATGAAGTATCCGGAGAAAATGCGATCGGCGCACTCACTCCGGCGCGGGACCGCCGATTATCCCGCCGGGAGTAAAATCAATCCTGAAAAACGCAACGCCATAATATGGCCCGTCAGTGGTCTACGGCCTGAAGCAATTGAAGGTAGTATACCCTCTTCGTACCAATTGAAAAGCGGTCATTCGTCGCTCCGCGACGAAGGCTCTGCCACAGGACGATGTGGAACTCGGAAAGGGTGCGGCCGGCTCGCGCAAAACTCGCGGGATGTTCCGTACCCGAGAGCGGCTGCTCTGCATTCACCCGAAGAACGTATCGAACAACAGCTTCAAATTCAGGACGACGATCACGCTCGCGATGATCCACGCGATCACGGCAACCGATCTCGGTATTGCGAACTTCCCCATCTTGCGCCGATCCGAGACGAAGCGCACCAGCGGGATGACGGCGAAGGGCAGCTGCATGGACAGCACGACCTGGCTGAACACCAGCAATTCCGCCGTGCCGCGCTCGCCATAGATCGCGGTCACGACGATCACGGGAATGATTGCGATGCCGCGCGTGAGCAGGCGGCGGGCCCAGCTCGGCAGGCGCAGGTCGAGAAAGCCTTCCATCACGATTTGGCCGGCCAGCGTCGCCGTCACCGTCGAGTTGAGGCCCGAGGCGAGCAGAGCCACCGCGAACAGCGTCGAGGCGATACCGAGGCCGAGCAGCGGCGACAGCAGCTCGAATGCCTGTTCGATCTCGGCAACGTCCGAATGGCCGCTCTTGTGGAAGGTCGCGGCCGCCACGATCAGGATCGCGGCGTTGATGAATAGCGCCAGCATCAATGCGATCGTGGAATCGGTCGTCGCCCATTTGATCGCCTCGCGCCGGCCGGTATCGTTGCGCTCATAAGCGCGCGTCTGCACGATCGAGGAATGCAGGTAGAGATTGTGCGGCATCACTGTGGCACCGATGATGCCGATCGCGATGTAGAGCATGTCCGGATTGGTGAAGATCTCGCTCTTCGGCATGAAGCCGCGCAGGACCTCCGCCACCGGCGGGGCCGCAGCAACGATCTGGACGGCAAAGCAGACCGCGATCACCGCGAGCAGCGCCATGACGAAGGCCTCCAGGAATCGGAAGCCGCGGTTCATCAGCAGCAGCAGCAGGAAGGCGTCGAGCGCGGCCAGCAGCGCGCCGCCGATCAAGGGGATGCCGAACAACAATTTCAGCGCGATTGCCGTGCCGATCACCTCGGCGAGATCACAGGCAATGATCGCCGCCTCGCAGGCGATCCACAGCAGCAAGTTGACCGACCGCGGATAGGAGGCGCGGCAGGCCTGCGCGAGGTCGCGGTCGGTGACGATGCCGAGCCGCGCGGCCAGCGACTGCAGCAGGATCGCCATCAAGTTCGAGAGCAGGATGACGAAGAGCAGCGTGTAGCCGAACTTCGATCCGCCGGCCAGATCGGTCGCCCAATTGCCCGGGTCCATATAGCCGACCGAGACGAGATAGCCAGGGCCGACAAAGGCCAGCAGCCGCCGCGACCAGTGGCCGGCAACCGGGATCGAGACGGTGGAATTGACCTCGGCGAGGCTCTTGGTGGTGGGCGCGTCGGCGCGCCA
>NZ_JAEMSD010000198.1:7460-11325 GCF_016462955.1 Bradyrhizobium sp.
CGCCAGCCAGCGGCAGTGTCGGCTTTGAGGTGGGGTGATCGGGCATCCATGCCGGCAGAATACCCAAGTTCATTCCTATTGCAACTCATTTGCAACTGCATCTAGGCGGCCCCCGTCCCGACGAGCCTGTCGGGAAGCGGGTGGGTTTGGCGGCTCTCGCGGCCGAATATTGGCGCCAACCCGACGTCGCAGGAAATGAGCCATGTCAAACCCGCCTCGCCTCCCCGACACCTTCGGCCGGCTCGCCTGGTCGAACCTGGCGGCGCAGTCGGCCGAGCAGATCGCATTGGCGGCGGCCCCCATTGTCGCGGTGCTCACGCTGGGGGTCGCGGAAGGCCAGACCGGCCTGCTGCAGACCGCTCTGACCTTGCCTTTCGTGCTGTTCGCCATTCCAGCCGGCGTGCTCGCAGACCGCATCTCGCGTCGCTCCCTGATGGCCGCTGCCGAGGCGCTGCGAGCCGTGGCGCTGGCGACCATCGTGCTGCTGCTGGCGCTCGGCACGCTCGATCTGCCGCTGCTGGCGCTGCTCGGCTTCGCCGCCGTGTGCGGCACCGTGGTCTACAGCGTGGCGGCGCCGGCGCTGGTGCCTTTGCTGGTGACGCCGGATCTGTTACCGGCGGCGAATGCGCGGATCGAGTTGGCGCGCACTATCGCCTTTGCCAGCGGGCCTGCACTCGGCGGGATGCTGGTGGGATGGTGGGGCGCAAGCCCGGCCTTCGGCTTTGCCGCGGCGCTGTCGGCGATTGCGGTCGTGCTGCTCTCGGGCATCTTTGAGCCCGCGCGCACGCCGGCGCCGCGGCGCCATCCGGTCCAGGACATCCGCGAGGGCGCGGCATTCGTGTTTCACCATCCGCTGCTGCGGCCGGTGTTCGTCACCCAGTTCATCTTCAACACCGGGTGGTTCCTGCAGATCGCCGTGTTCGTGCCCTACGCCGTGCGCCACCTCGGCCTGACCGCAGCCGGCGTCGGCACCGTGCTGACGATGTACGGCGTCGGCATGGTAATCGGCGCGCTCCTCGCCACGCGCGTGATGCGACGCCTCGCCTTCGGCACCGTCGTCGGCCTCGGCCCGGTCACCGGCTTCGCCGCCGCCCTGGTGATGGCGCTGACGGTGCTGGTCCCCTCGCCCTGGCTTGCGGCCCTGAGCTTCTTCCTGCTCGGCGCCGGTCCCATCCTGTGGGTGATCTCGACCACGACGCTGCGCCAGTCGGTGACGCCGCCGCGCCTTCTGGGCCGCGTCTCCGCCATCAACATCATGAGCTACGGCGCCCGCCCGCTCGGCTCGGCGCTCGGCGCGATTGTCGGCGGCCTCTTCAGCGCGGAAGCATGCCTCTACCTCGCTGCCGCCGTGTTCGGCATGCAGGCGCTGGTGATCTGGCTGTCACCGGCGGTCGCCCTCGACCGGCAGCCGGACATGGTGGGAGATGAAGCGACGGCGCGGTGCTAGTCGCTGCCTCGCCCTAACCCGCCAGATAGCGCTCGTAGCTCCCCATCACCGGCTCGCTCGCATCGACCTCCGGGTCGAGCGTATAGAGGTCCTGCGCGCGGCCGATGCCACGCAGCGCATAGCGGCCGGTGGAGACGAGATAGCGGCGGCCGGCGGCATCGAGGCCCTTGTAGAACTCGGACGAGGCCAGTAGCTCGCGGTCGACCGAGCGGCTCATCGAGGCGATCCGGCTGACCTCGTTGACGGTCGGGCCGACCACCGTGAAGTCGAGCCGGTCCTCGCTGCCGATGTTGCCGTAGAAGACCTCGCCGACATGCAGGCCGATATAGGCCGACGTCGTCGGCCGGCCGGCGGCCTCGCGCCGCGCGTTCAGCGCGGCGACGTTCTTGCGGAACAGATGCTCGGCCCGTAGCGCGGCGCGCCGCGCATCGGCCATGTCCTCGCCCCAGAACATCGCGAGCACGCCGTCGCCGATCAGCTTCAGCACGTCGCCACCGGCTTCGTGGATCGGATCGATCACGGCCTGCGCGTAATCGTTGAGGAACGGAATGATCTCGTCGGGCCCGATGCTCTCGCTGATCCCGGTCGAGCCGCGCAGATCCGAATACCACAGCACGGCGTTGATGCGCTCGGTGACGCCGCGCGAGATGCGCCCGCGCAAGACCTGCTCCGAAGCATCGCGCCCGAGATAGACGCGGCCGAGCGTGCGGGCGATGTCGACCTGCTGCGCCGACTTGATCGCGAGCCCCAGCACCGGGACCAGATCGCGCAACGCTTCCAGCTCCAGTCCGGAGAAACCGCTGTCGCGGCGGGTGGTCCAGCAGGAATAGAGGCAATCCATCAGGCCGAGCGCGCCGTTCTCGCCGAAGCGGTGCACGAAGGCGAGATAGTGTTTGTGGCCCTTCTCGGCGAGTTCGCCGATCTGCGAATAATCCATCGAGGGCGCATCGGCGAGATCGATCACCATCTCGTCGTGCCCGTTCTCGAGCATGTGGAAGAACACCGAGCGGCGCCAGCTCTTGGCGGCGTCGCCGTCTGCGGTCGAGCCGTATTCGAACGCATCGCTCTCGTTGCTGGGACGATCGCTCCAGCGGAAGCCGCGTCCCTCGTAGATCGGATGCAGGGTGTCGATGACGACCAGTCCGCGCGACAGTTCCAGCCCCTCGGCGCGGCAGCGCTCGCAGAAGCCGCGAAGCAGCTCACTTTCAGGCAGGCCCGTCAGCCCCTGGCCGGTCAGCCAGTTCATCAGCGCAAGGCGCGAGGTCAATTGCATGCGCCATTATGGCGTGCATTCGTGACCAACGGAAGGCGGCACCGACGCGGCAGGAAGGCGCCCGTCCGCAGCAGGTCGAATATGCCGCAGGCGCTGTTGACGCGCTCCCGCCATAAGCGGCAAATGCACTGAATGACACGGGCGACCAGAGACACGGGGATATGACCCAGCGCCAGCTTCCGATCATCCTGGCGCTCGGCACCACGCAGACCCTGGCCTGGGCTTCCAGCTATTATCTGCCGGCCCTGCTCGCCGATCCCATGGCACGCGACCTCGGCGTCTCCTCCAACTGGATCTTCGGCGCGTTCTCGGCCGCGCTGGTGATCTCGGCGATGCTGGGACCGCGCATCGGACGGCAGATCGATCTCGTCGGCGGACGGCAGGTGCTGTCGGCCTCGAACCTGACCATCGCGGCCGGCCTCGTGCTCCTCGGGGTCTCGCACTCGGTCGCGGTGATGGCGATCGCCTGGCTCGTGCTCGGCATCGGCATGGCGATGGGGCTGTATGACGCGGCCTTCGCTGCGCTCGGGCGCATCTACGGCACCGAGGCGCGCCGGCCGATCACGGGCATCACGCTGATGGCGGGCTTTGCCTCGACCGTCGGCTGGCCGCTCACCGCCTGGGGCCTGTCGCATATCGGCTGGCGCGAGACCTGTTTTGCCTGGGCTGCCGCCAACATCCTGATCGGACTGCCGCTTAACTTTTTCATGCTGCCAGCGATCAAGGGCGCCAAGCAGGCGGCGGCGACCGCCCAGAAGCCGCATCTGCCGCTCGACCGCACCATGCTTCTGCTGGCGTTCATCTTTGCCGCGGTCTGGACCGTGACAGGCGCCATGGCCGTGCATTTCCCGCGCCTGCTCGAGACGATGGGCGCCACGCATGTCGAGGCGATCGCGGCCGGCGCGCTGATCGGCCCGGCGCAAGTGGCCGCGCGCATCCTCGAAGCCGGCTTTCTCAGCCGCTTCCATCCGTTGTGGTCGACGCGGCTGGCCTGCGTCACCCATCCGATCGGCGCCGCCGTGGTTGCCGTCTTCGGAGCTCCCGCCGCGAGCGTCTTCGCGCTGCTCTACGGCTCGGGCAACGGCATCCTGACCATCGCACGCGGCACCCTGCCGCTGGCGATCTTCGGCCCGAAGGATTTCGGC
>NZ_JAEMSD010000665.1 GCF_016462955.1 Bradyrhizobium sp.
GGGTTCTCGCCGCAGGCTCGGATCATCGTGCGCAGCGCCGGCGTCAGCGCATCCGACAGCGAATTGCGCGCCTCCGGCCGGTTCAACGTGATGACGGCGACGCGGTCGCGGATGACGCAGAGGAGCTCGTTGGTGCCGGTGTCGATGGTGGTTTCGGTGGTCATTGATCCTCCCTGCTCTCGTAGGGTGGGCAAAGCGAAGCGTGCCCACCATTGTTTGTTGAGTTCGAGATGGTGGGCACGGCGCGATGCGCCTTTGCCCACCCTACGGCAGCTCGTTTCAAAACTTCTCCACCCAGGGCCGCAGCTCGAGCTCCCAGCTCCAGGCGCTGCGCGGCTGCTGCAGCACGTTCCAATAGCTCTCTGCGATCGCATCGGGATCGAGCATCGAATCCGGCTTGTCGGCATCTTCCGTCCGCGCCGCGCTGCGAATGCCGCCGTCGATGACGAAATGCGCGACATGAATGCCCTGCGGCGACAATTCGCGCGCCAGGCTCTGTGCAAGACCGCGCAGCGCGAACTTGCCCATCGCGAACGACGCCGACTGCGCATAGCCCTTGACGCTGGCGGAGGCGCCGGTGAACAGGATCGCGCCATGCTTGTTCGGCAGCATGCGCCTGGCGGCCTGCTGCGCCACCAGGAAGCCGCCATAGGCGCTGACTGCGATGGCATTGGCAACGTCGGCCGGAATGAGATCGACGAACGGCCCGCGCGTGCGGCCGCTGGCATTGTAGACGACGAGATCGGGCGTGCCGATCTCGCGCTCGACCAGGCCGAACAGGCGCTCGACCTCCTCAGGCTCCACCGCATTGCAGGCATAGGCCTTGGCGCCGGTTTCGCTGCAGAGCGCCCCGAGCTTCTCGATCTTGCGCGCGGCCAGCGCGACGCGAATGCCTTGCTTGGCGAGCAAGCGCGCCAAGGAGGCGCTCAATCCTTCACCAGCACCGACAATGAGGGCGATCTTGTACTTCGGATGTTCCATGGCGCGATCTCTTGAGACAGGGAGCTGCTGATCTATGCATGCCGACGCCAACAACCAGACGGAGCGATCAACAATTCCGCAGAGCGAATTGCTCCGTCACGGCGATCATGCCTCCCTGACAATTTGCGGCTTTATCGCTCTCCGCGACTGGAGCATGATCGACATCATCCGAAGCGGCAAGCGGCAAATCAGCGCAAAATGTCCGCAAGGCGGAAACGAGTGAGGACGATCATGCACAAACCGGCCCCAGCAAAGCCGAATCACGTCGCGGCCGAACCTTCCGGCCTGCTGGCCCCCGATACGTCAGGCATGAATTTCTACCGTGCCGATCCCGCCCTGACGGACCTTTTGCGCATCCACCTGCCCGAAGCGCTATTCCGCCACATCGAGCCGCATCTCGACCGCCTCGGCGCGCTCGCTGGCGGCCGGCTCGACGAATGCGCGCGCCTTGCCGACCGTCACACGCCCATTCTGCACCAGCGCGACAAGTTCGGCCGCGACGTGCAGTCGATCGAATACCATCCGGCCTATCGCGAGTTGGAGAACGCCGCATTCGGCGAGTTCGGCATCCATGCGCTCTCGATCCGCAAAGGCATCATGGGCTGGCCGGACAAATATCCTGTTGTCGCCAAGCACGCCTTCACCTTCCTGTTCAACCAGACCGAATTCGGCATGGGGTGCCCGATCAACGTCACCGACGGCTGCGCCAAGCTGCTGGCGAATTTCGGCAGCGAGGCCCTCAAGGCGAAATATCTGGACGGCCTGACTTCGACCGACATGAGCAAGCTGACGCAAGGCGGCCAGTTCATGACCGAGAAGGAAGGCGGCTCCGACGTCGGTACGCTGACCACGCGCGCGGTGCAGGAGGGCGACCATTGGCGCCTCTATGGCGAGAAATGGTTCTGCTCGAATGCCGACGCCAAGGTCGTGATGCTGCTGGCGCGCCCCGAAGGCGCCGGCCCCGGCACGCGCGGCGTCGGCCTGTTCCTGATGCCGCGCTTCCTCGACGACGGCTCGCAGAACCACTACCGGATCGTGCGCCTCAAGGACAAGCTCGGCACGCGCTCGATGGCCTCCGGCGAGATCAAGCTGGAAGGCGCGATCGCCTATGCGGTCGGCAAGCTCGATCGCGGCTTCGTGCAGATGGCTGAGATGGTGAATTCCTCGCGGCTCTCCAACGGCGTCAAGTCGACGGCGCTGATGCGCCGCGCCTATCACGATGCGATGACTGTGGCCAAGAACCGCGTCGTGTTCGGCCAGCGCATCATCGACCTGCCGCTCGGTCGGCGCCAGATGCTGAAGATCATGCTCCCGGTCGAGCAGGCGCTGTCGATGAGCTTTCTCACCGCCGACGCGCTCGACCGCGCGGAAGCCGGCAGCCAGGATGCGGCGGCGCTGCTGCGCATCCTGACCCCGACGCTGAAATTCCGCGCCACGCGCGATGCGCGCAAGGTTTGCGGCGATGCGCTCGAGATGCGCGGCGGCATCGGCTATATCGAGGAATTCGCCACGCCCCGGCTGCTGCGCGATGCCCATCTCGGCTCGGTCTGGGAAGGCACCGGCAACATCGTCGCGATCGATGCGCTGCGCCGCGCTGTCGGCCGTCATGGCGCCGAATCCGCGCTGGCGGCCGATCTGCATGCCCGGCTCGACGATAGCGCCTCCGTGCCGCAGGCATGGCGCGAGCGTCTGCGCGGCCTCACCGATTGCGCCGTCGGCTTTGCGCGCGAGGTCGCCGGGAAATCCGAGAACGAGGCCGATGCTCGCCGCGCCACCAGCGTGCTCTATCACGTCGCAAGCGCAGTCGCGCTCGCCTGGGAGGCACACCGCATTTACGACATGCGGGGCGATGCGCGCCGGCTGCTGCTGTCGCGCCTCGTGATCGACCATCGCGTGTTGCCGAGCGATCCGTTCCGGCTCACGGAAAATGCGGCGCAAGCGAAGATCGCCGCGCTGCTGCTCGGCGATCGCGATGCCGGCATGAGCGAGGTTGGCGAACTGGTCCTGGCGGCGTAGGCTACTGCGGCAGCGGGCGCAGGTCACCTCTCCCATAGGGAGAGGTCGATTTGCGCAGCAAATCGGGTGGGG
>NZ_JAEMSD010000199.1 GCF_016462955.1 Bradyrhizobium sp.
GCCCCATGTCGTGCGCGCCGATCTCCATCACGCCGGAGCCGTCGCGCCGGAGCACCGCGCGGGCTTCGGCCTGGAACATCAGCGCCGGGAAGGTCGCGGTGCCCATGCCCCAGCCGACCAGCAGGCCGCCATCGTCACGCATCTGCCGCGCCTGGAGCGGACGCTTCGACCAACCGAAGCGCGCGGCGCCCTGTTCGTAGCAGGCACGCAGCGCCTTGGACGAGAACGGCTTGCCGGTGATCGGCTCGACCTCGGCATAGTTCTTTAGCCGGAAGGCCAGCGGATCCATGCCGCAGGCCCACGCCATCTCGTCGATGGCGCTCTCGAGCGCGATCGAGCCCGTCGCTTCGCCCGGCGCGCGCATGAACAGCGGCGTGCCGGTGTTGACGCGCACGGCATCGTGCGAGGTGCGGATCGCGGGCGCGGCATAGAGCGTGTGCGACGCATCGGCGGCAGGCTCGTAGAAATCGTCGAAGGTGCTCGACACGGTCCGCGCATGGTGATCGAGCGCGGTCAGGCGTCCTTCACCGTCGGCGCCGATGCGCAGGCGCTGGCGCGTCGGCGCGCGGTGGCCGACCGGGCCATACATCTGCTCGCGGCGCAGCACCAGCTTGACCGGCTTCCCGACCAGCTTCGCCGCCATGATGCCGAGAACCGGCGGACCGCCCATGAGCCCCTTCGAGCCGAAGCCGCCGCCGAGGAAGGGACTGCGGATGTGGATCTTGTCGTGCGCGATGCCGAACAGTTCGGCAATGCGCGCCAGCGACAGCATCAGACCCTGGGTCGGCATGTCCACGGACAGCCTGTCGCCATCCCACTGAACCACGATCCCATGCGGCTCCATCGCGTTATGATATTGCGGCGGTGTCTCGTAGACGGCATCGATCTGCTTCTCGGCGGAGGCGAGCCCCGCCTCGATATCGCCGTGGTGATGCTCCGCGGGATTACCGACACCGACGACCGGCGGCACGAAACTCTCGCCGGCGTCGAGGCCGACCAGCGGGGGCAGCGTCTCGTAGCGAGGCGCCAGCAGTGTCGCGCCTTCCGTTGCGGCCTCCAGCGTTTCCGCGATCACGACCGCGATGGGCTGGTTGGCGTAACGGACCTCCTTGCTGTGCAAGGCGTCCATACGGAACACGAACGGATTGGTCTTGATCTCCGGATCGATCGCGAGCTGCGGCTTGTGGTCCGGCGTCATCACATCCACGACGCCAGGGTGACCCTTGGCCGCAGCGACATCGAGCGAAACCACGCGGCCACGCGCAATGCTGGACGCGGCAATCACCGCAAACAGCATGCCGGGCGGATGATTGTCCGCAGCATAGGTCGCCCGCCCCGTGACCTTGAGGAGGCCGTCACGGCGTGTCAGCGGCTGGCCGATGTTCGAGCCGTGCCTGAGATGGGCGGGCGCGCTGGTCAAATTGAGCTCAGGCATGGATGGCTCCGGAGGTCGAGGCAAAGGGAGAAGCCGGCAGCGCGGGGATACGCGCAGGCGTGCCGGCAGCGGCGAGCAGCAGCGCGCGCACGACGATGCGGCGCGCAAGCTCGATCTTGAAGGCGTTGTCGCCGGACGGCTTGGCGTCGGCAAGCGCGCGCCAGGCCGCCTCCTGGAACGCGTCGACCGTGGGCGCGACGTTCCTGAGCACGTCCTCCGCGGCACGGGCTCGCCAGGGCTTTGCGGCGACGCCCCCGAGCGCAAGTCGCGCCTCCGCGATCCTGCCGCTCTCGATCCGCAGCGCAGCCGTGGCCGAGACCACGGCGAAAGCATAAGACGTTCTCTCGCGCACCTTCAGATAGCGCGCATGCGATGCAAACGCGCGCGCCGCCGGCGGCAGACGCACCGCGACGATGAGATCGCCGGGCTCGAGCATGGTCTCGCGCTCGGGCGCGTCGCCCGGCAAGCGATGCAGCTCGTCGAGCGCGATCTCGCGCCGGCCGCCCCTGCCCTCGATCTCCACGACCGCATCGAGCGCGACCAGCGGAACGCAGAAGTCGGAAGGGTGCGTGGCGATGCAGCTTTCGCTCCAGCCGAGCACGGCATGGCCGCGGTTCTCGCCCTCGCGCGCGTCGCAGCCGGAACCCTGCTCGCGCTTGTTGCAACGGCTGGCGGTATCGTAGAAATAGGCGCAACGCGTTCGTTGCAGGAGATTGCCGCCAACGGTCGCGGCATTGCGCAGTTGCGCGGACGCACCGGACAGCAGAGCTTCGGCAACTGCGGGATATGATCTCGCGAATTCAACGTCATGCGCGAGATCTGCGTTACTCATCAGCGCGCCGATACGCAAAGAGCCGTCGGCGAGAGTCTCGATGCGATCGAGCCCGTCGAGATGCGTGACGTCGACCAGACGATCCGGGCGGCTGACATCGCCCTTCATCAGGTCAAGCAGATTGGTGCCGGCGGCAAGGTACACCGCGCCCGGCTGGGCGGCGGCGGCAACGGCCTCAGCGACCGTCGCAGGCCTGACGTAATCGAACGATTTCATGCCGAGCGCCTCTGGTTGGATTCGTCCATCTGTCCTTGCGCATCGAGCACGGCATCGACGATGCCGGCATAGGCGCCGCAACGGCAGAGATTGCCACTCATGCATTCGCGGATGCGCTCGGGATCGTTGCCGGCCTGCGCCTCCTTGATCATGCCGATCGCGCTCATGATCTGGCCCGGCGTGCAGAAGCCGCATTGAAAGCCGTCATGGGCGATAAAGGCGGCCTGCACGGGATGGAGCTGGTCGCCGCGCGCAACGCCCTCGATGGTGAGGATGTCGGCGCCGTCGTGGCTGATGGCGAGCGCGAGGCAGGAATTGATGCGCTTGCCGTCGACGAGGATGGTGCAGGCGCCGCACTGGCCGCGGTCGCATCCCTTCTTGGTTCCGGTGAGATGGAGGCGCTCACGCAGGAGATCGAGCAGCGTGACGCGCGGATCGTCGAGGACGAAATCGCGCCGCGCACCGTTCACGGTGAGGCTGATGGAGTGGTTCATACAAGGCTCCGATCAGATTTGGACATGAGTCATCGTGCAGCGCGCCACGGCCGTGGCCGCCGTCCGATACTGCGCCGCCCGAACAGGGTGCGGCCGACGCTTGCAGGAAGATACGGAGGCATCCTCCGTTTAACAAGGGTGGTGCGGAAAATATTGGAATTGGTCGAAAGCGCGTGTGTCCCCAACGCGATGCAGCCCTGCGCGGGTCCGGCGAGGGTTCAATCTAACCTATTCGTGATCTAGATTGCCCGGCATGGACGACCACACCGACCAGACCCGAAAGCCCCGCGCTGACGCCGTGCGCAATCGCGAGCGCGTGCTCGAAGCGGCCAAGCTGGTGTTCAATGCGGGCGGTTCGGAGGCGAGCCTGGAAGCCGTGGCCAAGCGCGCCGGGGTCGGCATCGGCACGCTGTACCGGCATTTTCCGACGCGCGAGGCCTTGTTCGAGGCGGTGTACCGCCGCGAAGTCGAGCAGCTCAGCGAGCTGGCCGAGCAGTTGAAGAATGCGAAGGATCCGGTCGAGGCGCTGCGGCGCTGGCTGCGCTCAGCGGTGGAGTTTGTTGCCACCAAGAAGGGGATGTCGGCAGCGCTGGCGCTGACGTATCAAAGCTCGTCGGAGCTCGCGGCGTTCTCGATGGAGCGGCTCACCAAGGCGATCGGCTCGTTGCTCGACCGCGCGGTCGCCGCCGGCCAGATGCGCGGCGATATCAGCCCAGAGGACCTGCTGCGGGCGCTCATCGGAATGTGCTACATGCACGACCAGCCCGGCTGGCAATCCTCGGTGCTGCGGATGCTCGGCGTGTTTGTCGATGGATTGCGGGTGCAGCCGCCCGCCAAGGCCAAGGCGCGTTCGTCCAGAACAACGAAGCCGACGACGAAGCGCAAGCGGTAGGCAGCGCGCACTCGTGGAGCGAATGCCAACTCGGCAGGGCGGAGTGGAATTCTGCCTATCGCACGGGGCTTATTGCCTCGTCAGGCTCATCAGGCTGGTGGTATCGGCGAGATACGTTTTTGAAAGTCGGTTTCCGCCGCCAAGTGAGACAGCTTGTCCGGATTCTTGACGATGTAGATCGCGGCGATCCCGTCCTCGCGGATGTCGAGCGCGGTTGTCTGAAGCATGCCGCCTCCGTCGAGGCTGACGTAGCCTGGCAGTCCGTCAATGGTGGCGACACGTAACAGCGTTGGCGGCACGGCATGCTTGCGCCGCTGCCTGGCAAAAAGTCGCAAGGCCCGTTCGATGCCCCGAATAACATTGCGGAAGGCAAGGACCTTGCCGCCACCATCGGTATGGATCTCGACATTGCTTGCCAGCAGCGCGGAAAGCGCCGCGACGTCCCCGTCGCGTGCCGCGGCGAAGAAGGCTCGGCTGATCCGGTCTGCATCCGCGGGTTCGACGTCAAAGCGAGGACGTGCGGACTGCACGTGCTTGCGGGCGCGCGCCGCGAGCTGACGAACCGCGGCCGGCTCGCGGCCGAGGGTGGTGGCCACTTCGGTCAGCGGCACGTCGAACACGTCGTGGAGGAGGAAAGCGGCCCGCTCCAGAGGCGACAAACGCTCGAGCGCCAGCATCAACGTGACCGTGACGTCGTCGGCGACCGTCTCGTCCAACTCCACGGAACCCACAAGTGGATCTGGCAGCCAAGGTCCGACATAGGTTTCCCTGCGCGCGCGCGCGGAGCGGCGTCGGTCGATGCACAGGCGTGTGACGATGCGGGTTAGATAGGCGGGAGGCGAATCGACGACACTCTCCGCCCCGACCCACCGCAACCATGTGTCCTGAACGACGTCCTCCGCCTCGGTGAGCGAGCCCATCATCCGATAGGCCAGGCGTGTCAGGCGCCTGCGCTCCGCCTCGAACGCGGTGGTCCGCCAGTCGTTCATCGCCGCCATCTGCTCCGCTCCCTCGCAATCATATCCGCTTACCCGTCGCTCGCGCATCCCGGGCCCAAGGATAAGACGATCGGGCGTGCCTGGTTGTGACATCGGCCGCTACGCGTGGAAATGCTGCGTGGCATGTCACACCCCGACCTCTTGGCCCGTCATGGCTTCGAGCGCCGATCTCCGGCGTTCCGAACATAGAGACACGTCATGAGCGAGAACAAACGACTGGTCTGGGCCGAGGTGGCGCCGCAGGGCGCAAAGGCCCTCTTCGGCGTCCACCAGTACGTCACCACGGGCACCGACCTGCCGAACGAACTGATCCACCTCGTCTTCCTCAGGGTTTCGCAGATCAACGGCTGCGCGCACTGCATCGACCTGCACACCCGGGACCTCCTGAAGACGATGCCGTTCGAGAAGGTCGCCCTCGTTCCGGTCTGGGCCGAGGTGCCCCATCTGTTTCCCGACAAGTATCGCGCTGCGCTGGCGTGGGCGGAGGAAGTCACGCTCGTCAGCGAGACGCACGCGTCCGACGAGGCCTATGCGGCCGCAAGCGCGGCTTTCGGGCCAAAGGATTTGGTGGACCTCACAATCACGATTGCGGCGATGAACGCGTTCAACCGGCTGGGGGCGCCCTTTCGGCTCCCGGTCAAGGCCCAAGCCTGATTTTTGGCTTTCCATCGTCTCGGAGCGGCCCCAGAGCCGTTCCGAGACACCGGGCGCGTGGTTCATCGGCCCCCTGGCGCCGCAGATGTGCTATGATCGCGTCCGCCGGGGATCTCAACGCGGAGCCTGTCATGCGCATCGCAGCCTTGCTGGTCGCCTTTATTGTTGCCTGTCATCATGCAGCGTTTGCCGGCGATGTCGCGGCAGCCCAAAGCGTCATCCGCGCCCAGGAGCAGGCTTTCGTTCGCGACGATGCGGCGGCGGCCTATTCCCATGCCGCACCGGCGATCAAGGAGATCTTTCCCGCGTCCGACATCTTCATGTCGATGGTGCAGAGCGGCTACGCCCCGGTCTATCGTCACAAGAGCTTCGAATTCGGCGACAGCAAGATCGATGGCAGCTGGATCGCCCAGCGCGTCCATATCATCGATGCCGATGGCGAGGCCTGGGAAGCGCTGTACACGCTAGAGCAGCAGGCGGACGGCAGCTACAAGATCACCGGCTGCTCGCTATTGAAGGCGGGGCAGTCGGCCTAAGTCGCGAGGCCCGGGCCGGTCTTGACCGCGCCCATCCGCGAGCGGATCAGCAGCAGCACGACGATGCCGATGTTGAGCGCATTCCAGGCGACGCCGTTGGCGAAGGCCGCGGCATAGGAACCTGTGGCGTCGAAGATCACGCCCGACACCCAGCCGCCGAAGGACATTCCGAACACCGACGCGAAGATCACGATGCCGACGCGGGTTGCGGCTTCGCTCGCCGGCATCGCCTCGCGCACGATGATGGCGTAGCTCGGCACGATGCCGCCCTGGAACAGGCCGAACATCGCCGAGATCAGATAGAGCGAGGCGAGGCTGTCGAAGAATAGGTAGAACACCAGTGCGAAGCCCTGCGCCAGCGACCCCACCAGCAGCGTGGGGATGCCGCCGATCTTGTCGGCGAGGTAACCCGAACCGATCCGGCTGATGATGCCGCAGGCCATCATCAAGGACAGCATCTCGGCACCGCGCGCCACGCCATAGCCGAGATCGCCGCAATAGGCGACGATGTGCACCTGCGGCATCGCCATCGCCACGCAGCAGGCGATCGACGCGATCGAGAGCAGCACCGTCAGCGTATTGGTCGAGAGTCTGAGATCGACCCGCGGCGGCGGCGCGTTGGCATGATCGTGGACCGTGTTGCTGCCCATCTGCGCGCGCAGGACCAGCACCAGCGCCGTCATCAGGCCGACGCAGACGATGGCGATGCCGATATGGGTATAGCGCCAGCCGATCTCCTGCGTGCCCCAGTTCACGAGCGGCGGCCATATCGTGCCGGCGACATAATTGCCGCTGGCGACGATGGTCACGGCAAGTCCGCGATAGCGCTCGAACCAATGCGAGACCTCCGCCATCAGCGGCGCGAAGGTCGCGGACGTCCCGAGGCCGATGAGAAAATAGGCCGCCACGAACTGCCAGAGCTGGCCCGACAGGGCCGCGAGCACGTTGGCGATGCCGAGGAAAGCGATGCTGATCGCCATCGCCGGCACGATGCCGAACCGGTCGGTGATCTTGCCGGCGATCACGCCACCGAGCCCGAAGCCGAACATCATCAGCGTGAAGGCCAGCGACACCGCCCCGCGCGTGGCGCCGAATTCGGTCTGCACGATCGGAATCACGACCACGACCGCCCACATGCCGACGGCCCCGATCGAGCCGATCAGGACCGCAATGACCAGCCGCATCCAGGCCTGACGCGAATCAGGGGTGAATGAATGAGGCGTCTGTCCTGGAGGATGGGGCGCGTGCACGGGCTGGAACATGGCCTGCCGGTCGCCGCAAGGTCAAGCAGCGTGCTGCGATGTTGGGCATGCGCGGTGCACTGCGGTAAGAAGGAGCTTGGCGAACGCGCGTTTTGCCACTAGTTTGCATTCAGCGTGTGCACCTTGGCCGCGCGGAGAGCATATCGGCGGAATGTTGCTGCGATTGACGCGACCGGTACGGATCAAGGTGGGACGGATCATCGCCCTCGCCTATCTGTTCTGCGTGCTCGCGCCGGCCGCAAGCCTTGCCTTTGGCAGCGCGCCGGCGCCGTGCCTCGGTAACGAGGCCGTGCTGGCTGATCTCGTTCCGGTGCATCACCAGATGTCCACGAGCCATGGCGACGCCGCGCATGAACATGCGGGAATCCACGCTGATCACCACGCCGCCGCACAGGACGCATCCGTTCCGCATCATCACGACGGCAAGGGCACGGTGGGCCCGTGCTGTGCGATGATGTGCGTCAGCGCGCTGCCGGCCGATCTGCCCAGCATCACCACACCGGCCCGGCCGATATCGACCTGTGCGCCCGAGATCGTGCCCAGCCTGCACAGCGCCGCACCGCCTCAGCACTACCGCCCCCCCATCGCCTGATCTGACACGACGGCGTCGGTTTCGATGCGCGCTTTTGCGCGTGCGAACCTGTGGTCTCCAGATCAGGAATTACGACATGCTTGCGCTTTCAAGGGCGAAACCTGCCGCATCCGCGGCGGGTGAACGGCACGCTCTCTCCACCTGGCCGCTGCTGGCTTTGGCTGCGGTGGCACTGTCCGGCTGCATGCCGGCAACGACGCATATGGCCAGCGCAGATCCCGCTGATCCCGCTGCGAAGGTTGCGCCCGTCGTCTATCGCTCGACCATCGCGCCCTACACCAGCCTGCGGCCTGCGACGCCGGCACCATGGCGTGGCCGCAACGAGGCGGTGACGCCGCAGCCGAAGCAAGAGCGGTAGGAGCGCGCCATGACACCCCATCTCGCGCGAGGCCTGCTCGTCATCGCCGCGCTCGGCATGTCCGGTTGCGCCGCGTTCTCGCCCGACGGCGGCATGACCGATGTCTCGGACCTGACGAGCCGGACCATCAACAAGGACGTCGCCTTCGTGCGCTCGGCCGAGGGCGCCGCCGCGGTCGACGCCCGCGTCCGCCAGTTGCTCTCGCGCACGCTCAGCGTCGACGCCGCCGTGCAGATCGCGCTGCTCAACAACAAGGGGCTGCAGGCCGCCTACAACGAGCTGGCGCTGGCGGAAACCGATCTGGTCGAGCAGAGCTTGCCGCCAAATCCCGTGTTCGCAGTCTCGCGCATCACCGGAAACGGCGCGAGCGAGATCGAGCGCCAGGTGGTCGGCGACATCCTCGCGCTCGCCACCCTACCGTTTCGCTCCGACATCGCCCGCGACCGTTTCCGCGGCGCCCAGTTGCGCGCGGCACTGGCAACGCTGCGGCTCGCCGCGGACGTGCGCCGTGCCTATATCCGCACCGTTGCCGCCAATGAGATGGTGGGACTGCTGACCGACGCGAAGGCGACGGCGGAATCGACCGCACAGCTCGCGCTCAAGCTCGGCGAGACCGGCTCGCTCAACAAGCTCGACCAGGCTCGCGAGCAGGTGTTCTATGCCGAGACCACCGCGGACCTCGCCACCGCGCGGCAGGCTGCTGCGAGCGCCCGCGAAAGGCTGGCGCGCCTCATGGGGCTATGGGACGAAGGTCTCGATTTCCGCTTGCCCGATCAACTGCCGCCGTTGCCGCGCCGGCCGCTGGCCCTGCCCACGATCGAGGTCGATGCGGTGACGCATCGCCTCGACCTGCAGATCGCGCGGCTCGAGCTGGCCGCGTTGGCGAAGGCGCTGAACCTCACCGAGGCGACGCGCTTCGTGACGCTGTTCGATCTCGCCGGCATCTCCCGCCGCACCAGGGATCCGGAGGGGCCGCCGTTCAGCGAGCGCGGCTTCGACGTCCAGTTCCAGATTCCGATCTTCGACGGCGGTGAGGTGCGCGTGCGCCAAGCCGCCGAGACCTACAATTTCGCCTTCAACCGCCTGACCGAGCGGGCCGTGAATGTGCGCTCCGAGGCGCGCGACGCCTATCGGATCTATCGCTCCACTTATGACATCGCCGGCCACTACCAGCGCGAGATCATCCCGCTGCGAAAGATCATCACCGAGGAGATGCAGCTGCGCTTCTCCAGCATGCAGGTCGACATCTTCGCGCTACTCACCGAGGCGCGGCAGCGTCTGGCGTCGCTGCGCGGCGCGATCGATGCCAGGCAGCGGTTCTTTCTCGCGCAGGCCGATCTGCAGACCGCCGTCAATGGTGGCTACGCGCCGGCGGCCGGCACCGACAATCCCACCACCATCGCCGCGGCAGCGCCGGCCGCCGGCGGCCATTGAGACGGAGGCCAGCATGTTTTCCCGCCGAGGATTTTTAGGCAGCGCCGCGCTTGCCGGCGCGTCGGCCATCAGCGGCCGCGTGCAGGCTGCTTCGATTCCGGAAGCCATCACCATGGACAAGGTGCTGATGCAGCCGCCGCTGCATCCCAGCAGCGGCCCGGACTATCGCCCCGTGGTCACGCTGAACGGCTGGTCGCTGCCGTTCCGCATGAACGGAGACTGGAAGGAATTCCATCTCGTCGCCGAGCCCGTGGTGCGCGAGTTCGCCGAGGGCATGAAGGTGAATTTGTGGGGCTACAACGGCCAATCGCCGGGCCCGACCATCGAAGCCGTCGAAGGCGACAAGCTCCGTATCTTCGTCACCAATCGCCTGCCCGAATACACCACCGTGCACTGGCACGGCATGATCATCCCGAGCGGCATGGACGGGGTGGGCGGATTGACCCAACCGCACATCCAGCCGGGCAAGACATTCGTCTACGAGTTCGAGATGAGGAAGAGCGGGACCTTCATGTACCACCCGCATTCCGACGAGATGGTGCAGATGGCGATGG
The DNA here is from genome assembly GCF_016462955.1 of Bradyrhizobium sp. GTDB lineage: Bacteria > Pseudomonadota > Alphaproteobacteria > Rhizobiales > Xanthobacteraceae > Bradyrhizobium. The sequence goes on from NZ_JAEMSD010000199.1 coordinate 10,258, forward strand.
GGATGATGGGCATGGTGGTCGTGCATCCGCGCGACCAGAGCTTCCGGCCCGTCGACCGCGACTTCGTCTTCGTGATGAGCACCTATCGCGTCGACCCCGGCACCTACTTGCCGCACGTCAACGAGATGACGGATTTCAACATGTGGACATGGAACGCGCGGGTGTTTCCCGGCATCGATCCGCTGCCGGTCAGGCTCGGCGACAGAGTGCGCGTGCGCATCGGCAATCTCAGCATGACCAACCATCCGATCCATCTGCATGGCCACAGCTTTGCAGTCACCTGCACCGACGGCGGCTGGATTCAGGAGAGTGCGCAGATCCCGGAGACGACCACCGACGTCCCGGTCGGCGCCGTCAGGGTGTTCGACGTGCTCGCCGACAATCCCGGCGACTGGGCGTTTCACTGCCACAAGTCGCATCACACCATGAACGCGATGGGACACGACGTGCGCAATCTCATCGGCGTGTCGCGCAAGGATCTCGCCAAGGCCGTCGGCAAGCTCGCGCCCGATGGCATGGCCATGGGCTCGACCGGCATGGCGATGGGCAACATGGAGATGCCCACCCCTGAAAACACGCTGCCGATGATGACGGGCACCGGCCAGTTCGGCCCGATCGAGATGGGCGGCATGTTCACGGTGATGAAGATCCGCGAAGACCTCGCGCGCGACGATTACCGCGACCCCGGTCCGTACAAATTCCCGCAAGGCACCGTCGCCTACGAAGTGGCCGCGCCCGCGTCGGAGCCGGCGCGGCAGAGATCAGGCAGTCCGCCGATGAAGCACAAGATGTGAGCATTTCGATGACCCCCCAATGGAAACCATGATGAAGAAGACCATCAAGCTCGCCCTCGCGCTGGCTGCACTTTCGGCCGCGCCGGCCTTTGCTCACGACAAGCACGGGCACGGAAACTATTCGGCCGGCGAGCCCGGCGACCCCAAGAAACCGGCACGCACCATCGAAATTCTGATGAACGAGATGGACTACACGCCCGCGAAGATCGAGGTGAAGCGCGGCGAGCAGATCCGCTTCGTGCTGCGCAATGTCG
>NZ_JAEMSD010000200.1:0-2144 GCF_016462955.1 Bradyrhizobium sp.
CTGGCGATGTGCCTGCCGACGGCGCTGCTTGCCTATTATGTCAGCCGGCTCCTGAACCGCCCCGGCCAATCGCGCTGGCCCGGTGTGATTCAGGCTGCACTGGTTCCGCTTTCGATCGGTCTGATGGCGGCGAGCGCGCTGATCCTCGCCCAGTCGGCCGATCGCACGATTGCTGCACTGCTCCTGACCGTCGTGGTTGCGGTGATCGCATCAGTCTCGCGCATCAATCCACTGTGGCTCCTGCTGGCCGGCGGGATGTTGGGTTTTGCTGGCATTGTGTGACGAAAATCGCTAGGCAGTGGTCCGGGGCGGGGGATCCAGTTCCAGGCGATTTACAACAACAGTGCTCGTGACTTACGGGTCGCGGAGGAGACATGCATGGCCGACACGATGGGCCACTCAGCGACGGCCAACCGAAACACCCGGATGGCGCTCGGATTTTGTCTGCTGGCGATTGCGCCGCAGATCTTCGAATTGATCTGGTCGATCGGGACGATCTTCGGCTGGGGGGCCGGCCGCGGTCCGGCGGCGGTCATCACCGGCCATGTGACGGCGCTGCTGGCTGGCGCGCCGAGTGCCGTGTTCGGATCGTTCGGCGGCGGCACCAAGAAGATGTCGTCCGAGGTGCTGCTGGCGCTGATCTATTCCTACCCGCTGTTCGCGGTGGCGATCCTTACGCTGTTCATGACGATCCGATCGGCACAGGACTATGTCGGCGGCGTCGTCCTGATGGCCGTTGCGCTGTTCGCGCTGTATGCATCGAGCGATTTGCAGGGCATGCGGGGCTTCTCGTTCGGCGCAGGGACCGCGCCGCGCATGTTCGGCGGGCTGCTGGTCGCCTTGTCTGCCGCGATCGCGCTGACCGGTCTTCTGACCAATGGGCCGGCGATGGCCCACTATTCCTGGCGGGGACCGCTGTTCGTTGTGGTCGCGATCGTCTTCTTTGCCCTGTCGATCCGGTCCCTTGGTCTCATCGTCACGGCCTTCGGGAGCTTCATGATCGCGGCAGCGGGCTCGCACGAGACGCGCTGGCTCGAAGCGGCGATCGTCGGCGCCTGCCTGACTCTCGGTTGCGCAATCCTGTTTCCGTACGTGCTCGGACTGCCGATGCCGATGTATCCGCGTTTCCTGATCCAGTGAGGGCGTGATGGATATTTTTGCGAACCTCGCTCACGGCTTCGCCGTCGCATTTACTCCGATCAACCTTCTGATGTGTCTGATCGGCGCCCTGGTCGGCACGCTGGTCGGCGTGCTCCCCGGTATCGGCACCATCGCGACCGTCGCGATGCTGCTGCCGATCACGTTCGGACTGCCGCCGGTCGGCGCGCTGATCATGCTCGCCGGCATCTATTACGGCGCGCAATATGGCGGTTCGACCACGTCGATCCTGGTCAACATACCCGGTGAAGCGACATCGGTCGTGACAGCCATAGACGGTCACCAGATGGCGAAGCAGGGCCGTGCCGGCCCGGCATTGGCGATCGCGGCGATCGGCTCGTTCTTCGCCGGCTGCGTGGCCACTGTCCTGATTGCGATCCTCGGTGCGCCGCTCACGAAGCTCGCGCTGGCGTTCGGTCCGGCCGAATATTTCTCGCTGATGGTGCTCGGCCTGATCTTCGCGGTGGTGCTGGCCAAGGGCTCGGTGCTGAAGGCGATCGCGATGATCGTGTTCGGGCTGCTGCTCTCGATGGTCGGCTCGGACATCGAGACCGGCGCCTCGCGCATGGCCTTCAACATTCCGGAGCTTGCCGACGGCCTCGGCTTTGCGACGGTGGCGATGGGCGTGTTCGGCTTTGCCGAGATCATCCGCAATCTCGACCATGGCGCCGAGATGAACCGCGATCTCGTTCAGCAGAAGATCACGGGCCTGATGCCGACCAGGAAGGATCTGATCGATGCGACGCCGCCGATCCTGCGCGGCACCGTGCTCGGTTCCATTCTCGGTATTCTCCCCGGCGGCGGCGCGGTGATCGCCTCGTTCGCAGCCTACACGCTCGAGAAGAAGCTCGCCAAGAACCCGTCGCGGTTCGGCCGCGGCGCGATCGAGGGCGTGGCGGGGCCGGAGAGTGCCAACAATGCTGCGGCGCAAACTTCGTTCATCCCGCTGCTCACGCTCGGCATCCCGCCGAACGCGGTGATGGCCC
>NZ_JAEMSD010000200.1:2154-8162 GCF_016462955.1 Bradyrhizobium sp.
GTGATGGCGCTGATGGTCGGCGCGATGACGATCCACGGCATCGTGCCGGGCCCGCAGGTGATGCAGAAGCAGCCCGATCTCGTCTGGGGCATGATCGCCTCGATGTGGATCGGCAATCTGATGCTGATCATCATCAACCTGCCGCTGGTCGGCATCTGGGTGCGGCTCCTGCGCGTGCCGTACCGGCTGATGTTCCCCTCGATCGTGATCTTCTGCGCGATCGGCATCTATTCGGTGAACAATGCTCCGGTCGACGTCATCCTGGCCGGTATCTTCGGTCTCGTCGGCTACTGGTTGATCAAGCACGATTTCGAGCCGGCGCCGCTGCTGCTCGGCATGGTGCTCGGACCGTTGATGGAAGAGAACCTGCGCCGTGCGCTGCTGATCTCGCGCGGCGACTGGAGCGTGTTCCTGACGCGTCCGTTGTCGGCGGTGCTGCTGGCGGTCGCGGCTGGCCTTCTTGTGCTTACGGTGCTACCGGCGTTGCGCGCCAAGCGCGACGAGGTGTTCACCGAGTCCGAGAATTGATGTTGGGTGCGCTTGCGTCGGCTCAGTCCTGCGTCGGCGCGCCGCATTCGGAAGTCGAATCGACTTGTGTTACGGCTTCGTGAAATGGAGATGCCGGCCTTTGGGCCGGCATTTTGTTTGTAGCCCAAAGAACCGACAGGGGAATCGCCATGACGTTCATTCGCGCGCTCACGGGCGCATGTGCAGCAACGCTCGCATCGCTGGGCAGCTTCATCGCGCCGGCCGAGGCGCAGACCTATCCGACCCGCACGATCACCATGATCGTGCCGTTCGCGGCCGGCGGGCCGACCGACGTGATCTCGCGCATCGTCACGGGGAACATGGCGCAGACGCTGGGGCAGAGCATCGTCATCGAGAACGTCGTCGGCGCCGGCGGCACCACGGCCACGACGCGCGCTGCGCGCGCGGCCAATGACGGCTACACGCTGATCACCGGGCACATGGGTACGCATGCCGCCTCGGTGCCGCTCTATCCGAAGCTGGCCTATCACCCCGAGAAGGATTTCGAGCCGATCGCGCTGCTGGCGGGCACGCCCATCCTGATCCTGGCGCGCAAGGATTTTCCGCCGAAGGATCTCAAGGAGTTCGTCGCCTACGTGAAGGCGAATGCCGAGAAGGTGAATGCTGCCCATGCCGGCGTCGGCTCGGTCTCGCACGTCTCGTGCGAACTCCTCCACTCCATTCTCGACATCAAGCCCGTCGGAGTGCCCTTCAGCGGCACCGGACCCGCGATGAACGCGCTCGTGGCCGGACAGGTCGACTACATGTGCGACCAGATCGTCAACGCCGTGCCGCAGATCAATGCCGGCACCATCAAGGCCTACGCGATCGCCACGGCCGAGCGTAACCCGTCGCTGCCGAACGTGCCGACCACGGCGGAGGCCGGCCTGCCGGCCTTCCAGGCCCAGGCGTGGAACGCGGTGTTCGCGCCCAAGGGAACCTCGCCCGCCATCGTGGCGACCCTGAACGCCGCCGCCAACAAGGCGCTCGACGACGAGACCGTGAAGAAGCGCCTGCTCGAGCTCGGCAGCGTCATCCCTGGGCCAAAGGACCGCACGCCGGAGGCGCTGGGGGCCCTCGTCAAGAGCGAGATCGCGAAGTGGAGCCCGGTGCTCAAGCCGGCAAATTAAGCAAAGCCATCAAGTCGATAGGCGAGGGGCGGGACGCTGAGTTCCGCCCCTTGTCGTTTTGCCGGAAAGGCTCACTTTTCCGGGTATAATCGGTGGAGGCAGCGAATCGCGGCTGTCGTCGCACGGGAGGCACCGTTAAGTTCGCCGCCTCCCAAAGGCTCATGACACATGCATCAGTATCAGGACCTGCTCGAACGGATTCTTTCGGACGGCGCGGAGAAGACCGACCGGACCGGCACCGGCACGCTCTCGGTATTCGGCCATCAGATGCGCTTCAACCTGTCCGCCGGCTTCCCGATGCTGACCACCAAGCGGCTGCCGCTGAAGGCGATCGTGCATGAGCTGCTCTGGTTCCTGAAGGGCGACACCAACATCAAATATCTCCGCGACAACGGCGTCACCATCTGGGACGAATGGGCGGACGCCAATGGCGATCTCGGCCCGGTGTACGGCCATCAATGGCGCTCATGGCCCACGGCGGACGGGCGCAGCATCGACCAGATCGCCAATGTCATCGACATGATCAAGCGCACGCCCGATTCCCGCCGGCTGATCGTCACCGCCTGGAATCCCGCCGACGTCGAGAAGATGGCTCTGCCGCCCTGCCACCTGTTGTTCCAGTTCTATGTCGCGAACGGAAAATTGTCGTGCCAGCTCTATCAGCGCTCGGCCGACGTATTCCTCGGCGTGCCTTTCAACATCGCCTCCTATGCGCTGCTCACCATGATGGTGGCGCAGGTCACCGGCCTGAAGCCCGGCGATTTCGTGCATTCGTTCGGCGACGCCCACCTCTATTCCAACCATCTGGAGCAGGCGCGGCTCCAGCTCACCCGCGCGCCGCGGCCGCTGCCGGTGATGCGGATCAATCCCGAGGTGAAGGACATCTTCTCCTTCCACTACGAGGATTTCGAGCTCGTCGGCTATGATCCGCATCCGCACATCAAGGCGGAAGTCGCGGTCTAGCGTCTATGTCGCTCAACATCCGCCACGTGCGCCCGGGCGAAGCCGGGCTCGTTCTGGGTTTCATCCGCGAGCTTGCTGAATACGAGAAACTGTCGCACGAGGTGGAGGCGACCGAGGCTGACATCGCCGACGCACTGTTCGGCGAAAAGCCGCAGCTCTATTGCGCGATCGCGGAGTGGAACGGTGAGCCGGCCGGCTTCGCGGTGTGGTTTGCGAACTTCTCGACCTTCAGCGGTCGCCACGGCATCTATCTCGAAGATCTCTATGTAAGGCCATCACATCGGGGCAGGGGTCTCGGCAAGGCGCTGCTGGTCTATCTTGCCAGGGAATGCGTCGAGAACGGCTGGTCGCGCCTGCAATGGGCGGTGCTCGACTGGAACGCGCCGTCGATCGCATTCTACAAATCGCTCGGGGCGGTCATGATGGATGATTGGACGCTGTGCCGCGTCACCGGGCCTGCGCTGACGCGCCTCGCCGGGAACGCGCCCTGATGGAGATCGTCTTCGTCGTTGCCATCGCGGAGAACGGCGTCATCGGCGCGGGCAACGCCATTCCGTGGCGGTTGAAATCCGACATGGCCCGATTCAAGGCGCTCACGATCGGCAAGCCGGTGATCATGGGCCGCAAGACCTTCGAGTCCCTGCGCCGGCCGTTGCCGGGCCGCACCAACATCGTGATCACGCGCGATGCGGCCTATCGTGCCGCCGGCGCCATCGTTACGATGGCCGCAGCGGATGCGGAGGCGGTCGCGCGCGGCGATGCCCTGCGGCGTTCGGTCACTGAGATTGCGGTGATCGGCGGCGCCGAGATCTACCGGCACTGGCTCGCTCGCGCTGATCGCCTCGAAATCACCGAAGTGCATGCGCGGCCGGAAGGCGACACGCATTTCGCCATCGACAAGGCGGGGTGGGACGAGACGACGCGCATCCGTCATCCTGCAGGACCTGACGACAGCGCCGACTTCTCCTATGTGACATATCGTCGGCGGGCGGGGCATTAACCGCATTTGCCAATGTTAACATTGACTTTTCTGCCCCTGAGCTTAGCTCGGAGGACGGCCCGGGTTGCGTTGTAAGGGACCTGCCTGTCCCCTATAAAGCCGGACCGGACAAAGCGGGCGGGGGCATTCTGCCCTGCCGAGGAGAGCGTCGAATGCCGTGGAAGAATCAGGGCGGTGGCCCATGGGGCTCGGGTCCAAAGGGACCATGGGGCTCAGGCCCGCAACCGGTCGGGCCGAGGCCGCCGGATCTGGAAGACCTTCTGCGCCGCAGCCAGGACCGCCTCCAGCAGATGATGCCGGGCGGTTACTTCTCGGGCATCGGCATCACGCTGATCATCCTGCTGATCGTCGCATTCTGGCTGCTGTCAGGTTTCTTCCGCGTGCAGTCCGAAGAACTCGGTGTCGTGCTGCGCTTCGGCAAGCATGTCCGCACCGTGCAGCCGGGCCTGAACTATCACCTGCCTTATCCGATCGAGACGGTGCTGCTGCCGAAGGCGCTGCGCGTCAATACCACCTCCATCGGCATGACGCTGATCGAGGATCCGGCACGGCGCGGCCGGACCATTCGGGACGTGCCTGAGGAGAGCCTGATGCTGACCGGCGACGAGAACATCGTCGACGTCGACTTCACCGTGCTCTGGCGCATCAAGCCGGACGGTGTCGGCGATTTCCTCTTCAACATCCAGAACCCCGAGGGCACCGTGAAGGCGGTCGCCGAGAGCGCGATGCGCGAGGTGATCGGCCGCTCTCAGATCCAGCCGATCCTGACCGGTGCGCGCAACGTCACCGAACAGGGCGTCCAGGAGCTGATCCAGAGGACCCTGGACAGCTACGGCGCGGGCATCCTCATCACCCAGGTGCAGATGCAGAAGGTCGATCCGCCGGCGCAGGTGATCGACGCGTTCCGCGACGTCCAGGCGGCCCGCGCCAACCAGGAGCAGCTGCAGAACGAGGCGCAGACCTATGCCAATCAGGTGATCCCGCAGGCGCGCGGACGCGCGGCCAAGATCCTGCAGGATGCCGAAGGTTACAAGGAGCAGGCGGTCGCCGAGGCCAAGGGCCAGAGCGCGCGCTTCCTGAAGGTTTACGACGAGTACAAGAAGGCGCCCGACGTGACGCGTGAACGGATCTACCTGGAGACGATGGAGCGCGTGCTCGGCGGCGCGGACAAGCTCGTCTATGACGGCGGCCCATCGGGACAGGGCGTCGTGCCCTATCTGCCGCTTCCCGAACTGGCGCCCAAGCGGACGCCTGCCACCGGTGCGCAGTCGAGCGGAGGCAACCGATGAGGTCTCCGGTCACAGGTTTCGTCACGCTGCTCGTGCTCCTGTTCGTCGTGGTCGTCGGCTACATGTCGCTGTTCACGGTGCAGCAGACCGAGCAGACGATCGTGCTCCAGTTCGGCAGGCCCGTCGAGGTCGTCACCGCGCCCGGCCTGCATTTCAAGGCGCCCTGGAATTCGGTGATCAACATCGACAAGCGGATTCTCGACCTGGAGAACCCGTCGCAGGAAGCGATCGCGTCCGACCAGAAGCGGCTCGTGGTCGATGCCTTCGCGCGCTACCGCATCAAGAATGCATTGCGCTTCTACCAGAGCGTCGGCTCGATCCAGGCCGCCAATATCCAGCTCACCACCCTCCTGAACGCAGCGCTCCGCCGCGTGCTCGGCGAGGTCACCTTCATCAACGTGGTGCGCGACGACCGCGAAAAGCTGATGCAGCGCATCCGCGAGCAGCTCGACCGCGAAGCCGATGGCTACGGCATTCAGGTCGTCGACGTCCGGATCCGCCGCGCCGACCTGCCGGAGCAGAACAGCCAAGCGGTCTACCAGCGCATGAAGACGGAGCGCGACCGCGAGGCGGCCGAGTTCCGGGCGCAGGGTGCCCAGAAGGCTCAGGAGATCAAGTCCAAGGCCGATCGCGAGGCGACCGTGATCATCGCGGAAGCCAATTCGCAGTCCGAGCAGACCCGCGGTGCGGGCGATGCCGAGCGCAACCGCCTGTTCGCGGAAGCCTACGGCAAGGACGCCGACTTCTTTGCCTTCTACCGGTCGATGGCGGCCTATGAGAACGGGTTGCGCGCGAACGATACCCGTTTCCTGCTGCGGCCGGACTCGGATTTCTTCCGGTACTTCGGTAGCGCCTCCGGCAGGACGCCAAGCGAGACGCCGGCGAAGCCGTAAGCTAGACAAGGGCGGCCGGTCTGGCCGCCCTTTGTCCAGACAAGAACAGCATAGCGGGAGGTTCCATTCCGATGAGGTCCATTGCGTTCGCCGACTTCCTCATCGGCCTTGGCATTCTGTTCGTGCTTGAAGGCTTGATGTTCGCGGCCAGTCCCAACTGGATGCGCAAAGCGATGAAGAGCGCCATCGCCACGCCGGACAACAT
>NZ_JAEMSD010000200.1:8172-11296 GCF_016462955.1 Bradyrhizobium sp.
ACATCCTGCGGGTGGTCGGGATCGGCTCGGCCATCGCAGGTCTGGTCCTGATCTGGGTTATTCGGCGCCCGATTTAGGCACCGGGGCAACGCCAAAGTGAAGGCGCCGGACGGTTTTTCGCCGTATTGTCGGGTTCTTGAGGCCCGCTCAGCTCCGCGCTTGCGCCGTGCCCCCGTTCGAGCGCAGTCTGGCGCCAAATCCCTTTGTCTGGAGATCACAATGACCGCTGCCACCACTGCCCCGTCCCGCTCGCGCCGCGGCGTGCGATTTGGTGTGCGAATTGGGTTGGCCGCGCTTGCCGTCAGTGCTCTCGGCGCGTTCGGCACGCCAGCCCATGCGCGCGGACCCGACGGCATCGCCGACGTCGCCGAGAAGGTGATCGACGCGGTCGTCAACATCTCGACCTCGCAAAACGTCGAAGCCAAGGGCGGGGGCAGCAACTCGATGCCGCAGCTGCCGCCCGGTTCGCCCTTCGAAGAGTTCTTCGACGATTTCTTCAAGAACCGCAGGGGCCCCGGTGGAGGCAGCAAGGGCGGCGAGAACAACGCGCCGCGCAAGACCAACTCGCTCGGAAGCGGCTTCATCATCGACACCGCGGGTGTCGTCGTCACCAACAACCACGTCATTGCCGACGCCGACGAGATCCACGTCATCCTCAACGACGGCACCAAGATCAAGGCCGAGCTGGTCGGCGTCGACAAGAAGACCGATCTCGCCGTGCTCAAGATCAAGCCGACGAAGCCGCTGGTGGCGGTCAAGTTCGGCGATTCCGACAAGCTGCGGCTCGGCGACTGGGTGGTCGCGATCGGCAACCCCTTCAGTCTCGGCGGCACGGTGACGGCCGGCATCGTCTCGGCCAAGAACCGCGACATCTCTTCGGGGCCGTACGACAGCTACATCCAGACCGACGCCTCCATCAACCGCGGCAATTCCGGCGGCCCGCTGTTCAACCTCGACGGCGACGTCATCGGCGTCAACACGCTGATCATCTCGCCCTCCGGCGGCTCCATCGGCATTGGTTTCGCCGTGCCGTCGAAGACGGTGGTGGGCGTCGTCGACCAGCTCCGGCAGTTCGGCGAGCTGCGCCGCGGCTGGTTAGGGGTGCGCATCCAGAGCGTCACCGACGAGATCGCCGAGAGCCTCAACATCAAGCCCGCGCGCGGTGCGCTGGTCGCCGGCGTCGACGACAAGGGCCCGGCCAAGCCCGCCGGCATCGAGCCCGGCGACGTCGTCGTCAAGTTCGACGGCAAGGACGTCAAGGACCCGAAAGACCTGTCCCGCGTCGTCGCCGACACCGCGGTCGGCAAGGAGGTCGACGTCGTCATCATCCGCAAGGGCCAGGAAGAGATCAAGAAGGTCACGCTGGGCCGCCTCCAGGATCCCGACAAGGTGCAGGCCGCGGTGAAGACCGACGAGCCGGCGCCCGAGAAGCCGGTGACGCAGAAGGCGCTCGGCCTCGATCTCGCGACGCTGAACAAGGATCTGCGCACGCGCTACAAGATCAAGGACAGCGTCAAGGGCGTCGTCGTCACCAATGTCGATGCCAAGTCGGACGCCGCCGAGAAGCGCCTGTCCGCCGGCGACGTCATCGTCGAGGTGGCGCAGGAGGCCGTTTCCAGCGGCGCCGACATCCAGAAGCGTATCGACTTGCTCAAGAAGGACGGCAAGAAATCGGTGCTGCTGCTGGTCTCCAACGGCGAGGGCGAACTGCGCTTCGTCGCGCTGAGCGTGCAGTAATTTCATCCGTAATTCCGGGGCGATGCGAAGCATCGAACCCGGAATCTCGAGGTTCCCCGGTGCGCGATCGCGCACCCGAGGTCTGGTGCTTCGCACCATCCCGGAACGACGTTTGCGTCAGCCCTCCACGAACTCGTCGCGCCGATAGCCCTGCGCATACAGCAGCGCGGTGAGATCGCCATGGTCGATCCGCGCGGCTGCCGCGGCCGCCACCGCCGGCTTGGCGTGATAGGCCACACCCAGACCCGCGGCCTGGATCATCGCGAGATCGTTGGCGCCATCGCCGACCACCACCGAGTCGATGTCGTCGAGATCGAACGATTCCATCAGATCCACCAGCGTCGCGAGCTTCGCAGCGCGTCCCAGAATCGGCTCCTTGACCTCGCCGGTGAACTTGCCGTCGCGCACGACGAGCTCGTTGGCGCGGTTCTCCTGGAAGCCAAGCTTGGCGGCGACCGCGCGCGTGAACAATGTGAAGCCGCCAGAGACGAGGCAGGTATAGGCGCCGTTTGCGCGCATGGTCGCGACCAGCTCGCGGCCTCCCGGCGTCAGCGTGATGCGCTTGTCCAGCACCTCGTCGACGGCGCTGGCGGGCAAGCCCTTGAGCAGCGCGACGCGCTCGCGCAGCGCCGGCTCGAACTCGATCTCGCCGCGCATCGCGCGCTCGGTGATGCCGGCCACATGCGCCTTCACCCCGACGAAATCGGCCAGCTCGTCGATGCATTCCTGGCCGATCATGGTGGAATCCATGTCGGCGAGAAAAAGCTTCTTGCGCCTGAAGCCGACAGGCTGCACGACGATGTCGATGGGCAGGTCGCCGCGAAGCTCGCGCAGCCGCTGCTCGATGGCGTGGCGGTCGGCTTCGAGGTTACTGTCGGCGCCGAAAGGGATGTCGACCGCAACCCCGTCGAACAGCCAGTGCGCGGGTGCCGCCTGTGGCAGCACGGCGCGGGCGCCGTCGACGATGGTGGAATCGAGCGCGGGATTATCAGGGTTGCAGATCAGCGTGGCGACGAGGGACATTTGAGGTTTTCGTGAGCGAGGGGCATTCGAGCAAGGCCGTGCTTATCGCAGGCCCGACCGCCAGCGGCAAGTCGGCGCTGGCGCTCGAGCTTGCGCGCGCCACCGGCGGCGTCGTCATCAATGCCGATTCCATGCAGGTGTACCGCGACCTGCGCATCATCACGGCACGGCCGACGGGGGCGGACGAGGCGCTGGTGCCGCATCATCTCTATGGGCATGTCGATGCGTCGGTGAATTTCTCGGCTGGTGCCTGGGTGGCCGACGCGTCGAAGGCGCTCGAAGAAACGAGGGCCCAAGGACGTCTTCCGGTCTTCATCGGCGGCACCGGTCTCTATTTCAAGGCGCTGACCACAGGTCTCTCCGT
>NZ_JAEMSD010000201.1 GCF_016462955.1 Bradyrhizobium sp.
GTCTGCGCCTTGATGGTGATGCCGCGCTCGCGCTCGATGTCCATGGAATCGAGCACCTGCTCCTTGCCCGCCATCTCGCGGTCGGAGAGGCCGCCGGTCATCTGGATCAGGCGGTCGGCCAGCGTCGATTTGCCATGGTCGATATGGGCGACGATGGAGAAATTGCGGATGTTGGAAATGGGGACGGTCGTCATGGGCGCGGGATACCACTCACATCCCCGTGCGGCAACCATATTGCTGTATTTTCAGGGCCTTTCTTCACGCCAAGCTGATTCCACGAGCGGCGAAAACGCGCTAGGCAAGCGCCCATGTCGACCACCTCGATCCCCACCACCAAAGCGCGCACGAAGACCCGCCTGAGCTTTGACCGCGTCCGGGCCTTCCTGGTGGCCTGCGCGGTCCGTCCCGAGGCGCGGCTGTGGCTGGTGATCCAGTTCGCGATCCTGCATGCGGTGCTCTGGACCTTCATCCTGATCAACCTCAAGGCGGCGCAGGACGTTCACATGGACGTCGCAGAAGCCTGGGGCTGGGGCCAGAAATTCCTCTGGGGCTACGGCAAGCACCCGCCGCTGTCGGGCTGGGTGGCCGGCCTCTGGTTCAGCGCGTTCCCGGCGGCGGATTGGGCGACCTATGCGCTGGCGATGACGACCGTGAGCGTCGGCATGGTGATCTGCTGGCTGATCGCCTTGCGCGTGGTGGACGCGCGGCGCGCGTTCCTGGTCGTGGTGATGATCGCGCTCTATCCGATCTTCAATTTCAAGGGCTTCAAGTACAACCCGGACCTGCTTCAGCTCGTCACGCTGCCGCTGCTCGTGCTCGCTTATCTCCACGCCTTCGAGAAGCGGAGCTGGCAATCCGGCATCTTGCTCGGACTCGCCGGCGCGCTGGCGCTGATGACCAAATACTGGGTGCTGACCATGATCGGCGCCATCGGCCTAGCCGCGCTGCTCCACCCCGAGCGGTTGCGGTTCCTTGCATCGCCGGCGCCGTGGCTGGCGATCGTGACGATGGGGCTCGCGATGATCCCGCACATCGTCTGGCTGGCAGACGCGCATTTCGTGCCGTTGACCTATGCCGGCGATACCTACAGCCTCGCCGACAGCGCCCAGGTGCATCAACTCGTCGCCGGCTATGTGCTGCATAATCTCGGGCTGCTCGCCTTGCCTGTGGCGCTCGCGGCGCTCGCGATGGCGCTGGTGCCGCCTTGGGGCAAGCTGCTGCTGCGCGCGCCCACGCGCATCGTCACGCGTGCCTGGGCGCGCGGCGGCAATGCCGGCGTCAATCTCTCGCAGGCGCTGAACGTCTGGATCATCCAGGTCATCGTCGCGGTCGGCCCGCCGCTCGGCGCGTTGGTGTTCAGCATCTACATGAAGACCGATTGGGGCATCTCGCTGTTCTTTCTGGTCCCGCTCGCGCTGGTCGCGATCCCGGCGCTGCGCGTGCAGGCGGCGGTGCTGTTCAACATCGCCGCGATCTGGCTGTTGCTCAGCGCGGCGACGCTCGCCGCCTCGCCCTGGATCGCCGCGCGCGAGATGGCGGCCAATGCCGGAAACACCGCCACCTATGGCGCGCGCTCGGAGCTGGCGCGCAAACTGACCCAGGATTGGCACATGCGCTTTGCCTCGCGCTGGGCGGTGGTTGCCGGCACCATGGAATCGATCCAGCCGATGGTGTTCTACAGCCCGGATCACCCGTCCGCATTGCTGCCGCTCGAGGCCTGGGATTCCGGTCTGACCTCGCTCGAGGACGCCAGGAGATACGGCTTCATCGGCGTGTTCGATCCGACCGACGAGCGGCTGCCCAAGTTCGAGAAATGGATATCGGAGGTCGCGCCCACTGCCGAGCGCATGGTGCTGAGCACGCGCCGCTTCACCAACGGCAAGGCCGGTCCCACGATGAGCTGGAACGTCTACATCGCGCCGCCGGCGAAGTGAGGGTTATTGTCGTTCCGGGGCGCGCGTAGCGCGAACTATGCTGCGCATCGCCCTGGAATGACGATGGGCCTAAACCCCTTCCTCGTTGAACTTGCTCTCCACGAGTTCCGTGATCGCCGCGAGCGCGGCTTCCGCTTCGGCGCCGGCCGCCGCCACCGTGATGGTCGTACCCGGTCCGGCCGCCAGCATCATCAAGCCCATGATCGAGGTGCCGCCGACGGTCTCGCCGCCGCGCGTCACCCACACCTGCGCATCGAAGCGCTCGACGGCCTGGACGAATTTTGCGGAGGCGCGGGCGTGCAGGCCGCGCTTGTTGATGATCAGGAGATCCCTGGAGATCGCGCCGTCGGGCACGCCGGTCCCGGCTTGTGGCGCCTCCTCGCTCATTTGCCGGCGAGAACGCGGCTGGCGATGGTGACGTATTTGCGGCCGGCTTCCTGGGCCATCGCGATGGCGTCGGGCAGCGGCCGCTCCTCGCGCACCTTGGCGAGCTTCACCAGCATGGGCAGGTTGATGCCCGCGAGCACTTCGACCTTGGGCCGGCTCATGCAGGATATCGCGAGGTTCGACGGCGTGCCGCCGAACATGTCGGTGAGGATCGCAACGCCGTCCCCGGAATCGACGCGGTTCACCGCCTCGATGATGTCGCTTCGGCACAGATCGGAATCATCTTCGGCGCCGATCGTGATCGCTTCGATTTGCTTTTGTGGACCCATGACATGCTCAAGCGCCGCCTTGAATTCGTCGGCAAGGCGCCCGTGGGTCACAAGTACTAGACCAATCATCGGAAAACTCCTCGCGGGCGCTTTTGGTGCACCGCACGAACGCGCCACTTTGACCATCCAGAGCCCCCGCGCAAGAGGGGATGTTGCGTATCTCCCTGAATCTAGACGGATGGATAAGGGGAGCTGCGCCGGTCTATTCGCTGGCGATAGTGGGGTTCATATGGTTACCATTTCCCTTCAAACAATCGCCTCAAGGGTTAACCGAAGATGAACTCTTGGTAGTGGTCAAGGCCGCGACAACCAGCGGGAGGGGCGAATAGTCGCGGGCGACAGGGATTCTCGGTATCTCGACACCTAAAATGCTGGTTTTCAGGGCTTCGTCCGGCGGCAGGCGTTCCGCGTCGTTGGCGTCCAGATCGACCACGAGACCGACGGTCGCATGCTCCACGAAGTCGCAGTTGCGGATTCCGAGGCCCCGGATCTCGATCAGGCCGGCCAGGCGCGGCGCGGGCCGGACCTCAATTTCATGGCCGAGTGTCGCCAGTTGGACACGGTCATCCCCGACCAGGACCGCGCTTTCCACGACGCCCGCGCGTCCCGCCATGATCAAATCAAAGGCAAGGCGGGACTTGCCGGAGCCGGAGGGACCGCGGATCAGCACGGCATGCGCCCCGACCTGGACGGCGGAGGCGTGAACGCTGGGCCCGGCTTCCCTCAAGCTTCCTTCGTTCAAACCGCCTTGGCTCATAGCGCCGGCAGCCTCACCACGAAGCGCGCGCCCGAGACGGTCGGGACGCCCTCTTCATCCGGCGGCCCCGGACGGTTCTCCGCCCAGATCCGTCCGCCATGGGCGTCAACGATCTGCTTGGAGATCGACAGGCCGAGGCCGGAGTTCTGGCCAAAACCCTGATGCGGACGGTCGGTGTAGAAGCGCTCGAAGATGCGCTCCAGCGCGTCGTCGCGGATGCCGGGGCCGTCGTCGTCGACCACGATCTCGATCTCGCCGCGCACGCGGCGGCAAGTGAGTCGCACCTTGCTGCCGCGCTCGGAGAAGGACTGCGCGTTGGAGAGCAGGTTGGAGACGACCTGCCCGAGCCGCGAATCGTGGCCGCTGACGGCGAAGGCGTCGGTCGGGCCGCGGCCCTCGAAGCGTGTCTCGACCGCGACGTCGTGGCCGAGCTTGGTCTCGTTGGCGGCCGACGTCAGCGTCGTCAGCAGGCGGCGCAGATCGACCGGGATCGCGTCCTGGCGCTGCAACTCGGCATCGAGCCGACTGGCGTCGGAGATGTCGGAGATCAGCCGGTCGAGTCGCTTGACGTCGTGCTCGATCACCTCGAGCAGGCGCGCGCGGCTGGTCTCGTTGCGGGCCAGCGGCAGCGTCTCGACCGCCGAGCGCAGCGAGGTCAGCGGGTTCTTCAATTCATGGGCGACGTCGGCGGCGAACATCTCGATCGCCTCGATGCGGCTGTAGAGCGCGCTGGTCATGTCGCGCAGCGCGCCGGAGAGGTGGCCGATCTCGTCGCGGCGACGGGTGAAATCGGGAATCTCGATGCGGGCCTTGATGCGGCGGCGGACGCGCTCGGCGCTGTCGGCGAGCCGGCGCACGGGACCTGCGATCGTGCTCGCAAGCAAGAGCGACAGCATGATCATCACGGCGGCGGCGACGCCGCCGACCTTCAGGATGGCGAGGCGCTCGGCCGTGACCATCTGGTCGATGTCGTCGCCCTGCGTCGAGAGCATCAAGGCGCCGTGGATGGCTCGCGAGCGCAGCACGGGGACCGCGACCGACACGATCACCTCGCCCCGCGCATTGACCCGTACCATCGAGCGCTTCTGCCCCTGAAGCGCATTGCTCACCTCCGCATAGCCGTTGCCGTTCTCCGGGCCGAGCTCGCGATAGAGCGGCAGGTCGCCGCGGTTCAGCCAGGTGCGCACCGCGACTTTGCCCCGCTCGATGATGCCGGGCTTGTCGGCCGGCGGCGGCAGGTCGAAGCGCAGCACGTTTTCGAGGTTGCGGCTGTCGAGCAGCAGGCTGCCATTCGGATCGTAGATGCGGGCGCGCGTCTTGGTTGGCGAGATCAGCGTGCGCAGCACCGGGGCGACGCGTTCCGGATTGATCGGAAAGTCCAGCGGCGAATATTCGTCGGGGCCGCCATAGGTCTCGCCCGGTTTGAGGTCGAGAAGCCGGTCGGGGTCGATGGTGATGGCGTTGGTCTGCACCGTCGCAGAGGCCGCGATCGCGCCGGCGATGATCTCGGCCTGCACCAAGAGGCTCTGCGCCCGCGCGTCGATCAGGCCGGCGCGGAATTGCGACAGGTACAGGATGCTCGCCACCAGAGCGACGAGGCCGGCAAGGTTCAGAGATACGATGCGCCGGGTCAGGCTGGAGAAGGACAGCGCGAAGAAGAACTGCCCGGCGCGCTTCAGCCAGTTCAGCGGCCGGAAGCCTGACGGCTTGGCTTCGGCAAAATGCTCCTGAACGCCGTCGGATGGGAAATCCCCGGCGCTCTGGTTTGGATCAGGCTGCGTTCGGTCAAGCAATGCTTACGCCCGCGTTAGGACGGCTCGTTCAAAAGGTCCCCGCATCCTAGAATCATCCCGGCCGTGATGGAATCAGAACCGGGGATGCTCTCAGTCGCTCGCGACGGCGCCAGCCGCCTCAGGCTTCCTTGAAACGGTAGCCGACGCCGTAGAGCGTCTCGATCATCTCGAACTCGTTGTCGACCACCTTGAACTTCTTGCGCAGCCGCTTGATGTGGCTGTCGATGGTGCGGTCGTCGACATAGACCTGGTCGTCATAGGCGGCGTCCATCAGCGCGTTGCGGCTCTTCACCACGCCGGGCCGGGTCGCGAGCGCCTGCAGGATCAGGAATTCGGTGACGGTCAGCGTCACCGGCTCATTCTTCCAGGTGCAGGTATGCCGTTCCGGATCCATGCGCAGAAGGCCGCGGTCGAGCGCCTTGGCATCGTTCTCCTTCGGCGCGACGGTCGGGTCCTTCGGCGCCGAGCGGCGCAGCACCGCCTTGACGCGCTCGACCAGAAGTCGCTGCGAGAACGGTTTGCGGATGAAATCGTCAGCGCCCATCTTGAGGCCGAACAATTCGTCGATCTCTTCGTCCTTGGAGGTCAGGAAGATCACCGGCAGGTCGGATTTCTGCCTGAGGCGGCGCAGCGTCTCCATGCCGTCCATGCGCGGCATCTTGATGTCGAGGATGGCGAGATCGGGCTGCGTAGTGCGGAAACCGTCGAGCGCGGAGGCGCCGTCGGTGTAGGTCATGATGCGGTAGCCTTCGGCTTCCAAGGCGATCGAGACGGATGTGAGAATGTTGCGGTCGTCGTCGACCAAAGCGATTGTGGGCATGAGCCTCTGCTTTCTGCTTTCCGTTTGGGTCGTGGCTTGAAACGGCGAGCAATCCAGTGATGCGCCGCATACATGGGTGCCGAATTGGCGTTCGAACCTTGTCACCGAGCAATGCAAGCTGGGCTGAAGTGTGACCAAGTTCCACGAAACACGGCAGATTCGCCGCATCTCGACCCATAACCGGGCCCCCGTTTACCCGAAAAAAGGCCCTCCATGCAACCACCTGACCCGAGAAAGCCGATGCAGCCGACTCCCGATTTCGATCCCGCAAAGCTCGCCAAATCGCTGTTGAGGCGGTCCCGGCAGGGGGCGCTGGCAACGCTCATGACCGGCAGCGGCGACCCCTATTGTTCCCTGGTCAATCTGGCCAGCCAACCCGACGGCGCGCCTATCCTGCTGATCTCTGGCCTCGCCGTACATACCAGGAACATCCTTGCCGATAGCCGGGTCTCGCTGATGCTGGACGAGCGGGCGGCTGGCGATCCGCTCGAAGGGGCGCGGATCATGCTGTCCGGCCGGGCGGAACAGGCCGAGGCTGAAAAGGACCTGCTCAAGCGACGCTATCTGAATGCGCATCCCTCGGCAGAAGGGTTTGTTTCCTTTAAGGATTTCTCCTTTTTCCGAATCCGGCCGACGGGAACCCATCTGGTCGCCGGCTTTGGCCGAATCGTCGACCTCAAGCCGGAGCAATTCCTGACGGACCTCACTGGCGCCGAAGACCTGCTGGCGGCGGAGGCGAGCGCCGTCGAGCACATGAACGCGGACCATCGTGACGCGCTGAATCTCTATGCAACGAAGCTGCTCGGCGCCGCCGCGGGCGACTGGCGCTGCACCGGCTGTGACCCTGAGGGCCTCGACATGCAGGACGGCCAGGCCGCGCTGCGGCTGGACTTCCCGGAGCGGGTGACCGACGGCACATCGCTGCGCAAGATGCTGGTGCGCCTTGCTGGCGAAGCACGCAGCAAGGTGGACGAGAGCGCAACGCCTTGAACGCCGCGCCCCATCGTTGCGACCCAAGACGACAAGGTTTTGAGGCTCGCAGCGAGAGGGTTCATGACGCGTCATCGTTTGGCATTGGCTGCGGGTCTGGTGCTCGTGATCACTGCGTCGTTTGCCGCGCCAGGGCTTGCCCAGAAGAGCGATCTGTCGGCGCAGAGCGCGCGCATCAATGCGCTTCGGACAGCCGGCAAATATTCGGAGGCGCTGCCGCTGGCGCAGGCCATGGTGGCCTCGCTCGAGAAGACCAGCAACAGCCGTGACCTCGCCGCCGCACTCAACAATCTCGCGCAGATCCACGCCGACCAAGGACGCGATGATCAAGCCGAGCCACTCTACACGCGCGCCATCGCGCTGATGGAGAGGGGCACCGGCCAGGGCAGCGTCGAGATCGCGCCGCTCCTGAACAATCTCGCGGCGCTCTATCAACGGCAGAGCCGCTTCACCGAGGCCGAGCCACTGTTCAAACGCGCGCTGGCCGTTCGCGAACAGGCGCTATCGCGCGAACATCCCGACGTCGGCCAGTCCCTTAACAATCTCGCCACATATTATGTGAAGCAGCAGCGTCACGCCGAGGCCGAACCGCTGTTCCGGCGGGCGCTGTCGATCTACCAGAAGGCTGCCGGGCCCGAGCATCCCGCGGTTGCCACCGTGCTGAACAACATCGGCCAGGTCGACCGCGACCTCAACCGCGATGCCGAAGCCGAAGCCCCGATCAAGCGCTCACTCGCGATCCGAGAGAAGGTGCTGGGGCCTGAGCATCCCGACGTCGCTCGCTCGCTCAACAATCTCGCCGGGCTCTACCAGCACCAGCAGCGCCACGCGGAGGCCGAGCCGCTCTACCGCCGCGCACTGTCGATTCGCGAGCGTGCGTTCGGGCCGGATCACCCCGATGCCGCGACCTCGACGAGCAATCTTGCCGATTTCCTGCAGGCAACGGGGTGGACGGCGGATGCCTTGCCGCTCGCGCAGAAGACGCTTGCGGCCAATCGTGCGCAGCTGCGCGTCGTGCTGCCGATCCTGTTCGCGGCGCGGCAGCAATCGCTGCTGGCGAGCGACAAGGCGCTCGATGACGCGCTCGCTGCGATCCAGCGCGGCACGCAATCCTCCGCCGCGTCTGCCGTCAACAAGCTCGCGGTGCGGCTTGCCGCCGGCAGCGACCGGCTCGCCGAGCTGGTGCGCCGCGACCAGGATCTCGCGGCCGAGGCCGAAGCGCTCGACAAGGCGATCGTTTCCGCGGTGTCGAAGCCGCCGGCGCAGCGCGACGCCGCAGCCGAGCAGCGCAACCGTGCGCGGATCGCCGCGATCGCGACCGAGCGCACGGGCCTGCAGAAGACGCTCGCCATCGAGTTTCCCGACTATTCCTCGCTCTCCAACCCGCTGCCGCTGACGGTGAAGGATATCCAGCCGCTGCTGTCGGCCGACGAGGCGATGGTGATCTATTCCGTCGTCGACAAGCAGAGTTATGTCGTCGCGATCACGCGTGAAGGCGTCGACTGGAGGGAAATCCCTTTCGGCGCGGATGCGTTGACGCAGAAGGTGGCTGCATTCCGCAAGGGGCTCGATGTCGGCAAGGCGCACGATGCCTCCGGCAAGGCGGGATTGTTCGACCTCGGGCTCGCCCACGAACTCTATGTCGCGCTGCTCGGCCCGGTCGAAGCAATGACCAAGGACAAGCGCAATTTGCTGGTCGTGCCGTCGGCGGCGCTGACCGCATTGCCGTTCCATCTGCTGGTCACGGAGAAACCGCAGGCGGCGATCCCGGACCGGCTCGAGGGCTATCGCGAGGCGGCCTGGCTGTTGAAACGTCAGGCCGTTTCGGTGCTGCCGTCGGTAATCAGCCTGAAATCGTTGCGCGCCTTTGCCCGCAGGGATCAAACCGTCAAGCCGATGACCGGTTTCGGCGATCCCGTGTTCAACCCTGCGGCCGAAGGACCTGCCGATCGGCGTGCCGCGAGCGGCAAGGTCGCCGCGCGCAGCATTGCGGCGATCGCCTATGCAGATTTCTGGCGCGGCGCAGGCGTGGATCGGGCGCGCCTTGCGCAGGCGCTGCCTCAACTGCCCGACACCGCGGACGAGCTGACCGCGGTGGCCAGGGACGTCGGCGCCGCTGCGGCCGATATTCATCTCGGCCGTGATGCCAGCGAGACGACGTTGAAGCGTGCAGCGCTTGCTCAATACGGCATCATCTACTTTGCCACCCACGGCCTCGTGGCCGGCGATGTCAAGGGATTGGGCGAGCCCTCGCTCGCGCTCTCCATTCCGGATCGGCCGTCGGAGCTCGACGACGGTCTTCTGACCGCGAGCGAAGTAGCCCAGCTCAAGCTCAACGCCGATTGGGTGGTGCTGTCCGCCTGCAATACGATCGCGGGTGACAAGCCCGGCGCCGAGGCGCTGTCGGGATTGGCGCGCTCGTTCTTCTATGCAGGCGCCCGTGCGCTCCTGGTGTCGCATTGGGCCGTGGATTCGGAAGCCGCCACCCGGTTGACCACGTCGACGTTCGAGCTGCTCAAGAACGAACCAAAGCTGGGCCGAGCCGAAGCCTTGCGGCGCGCGATGTTAACCTATCTCGACGACGCCTCGTCGTCGCGCAACGCCTATCCTGCAATGTGGGGGCCGTTCGCCCTGATCGGCGAGGGTGAGGTAAGATAGGCGGATTGTGCGCTGCAACAACTAGATGTAACGCACGAAGGTGCTGTTGGTTGCGCGATCATTCGCACTTTTTCGATGCGCCCGCTCAGAGCTGACATGCGCGACCTTTGGCGCGGTCCTTGAATAAACCAAATCCTGCGGGATCAGCTTGGCAACGCCAGCGTTCACCAGTATTAGGTCATTCAGCCGAGGCCGAATGGCCCAATTATCACGGTGACCGCGATGGCGCCAAACTTGGCCGCGCTTGGTGTCGCGGGTTCTAGGAGGATTTTTTCGTGCAAGAGACGGGCGTGCGCAACGGTGCCTTCGGCGCCGACAAATTCGGCTTAAAGAATCTCAAGCAGGTTCATTGGAACCTCGGTGCGCCGCAACTCTATCAATACTCGCTCGCAGCCGGCGAGGCGGTGCTATCCGCCGATGGTGCGCTGTGCGCCGACACCGGCGAGTTCACCGGGCGCAGCCCGAAGGACAAGTTCACGGTGCGCGATGCCACCACCGACAAGAAGATGTGGTGGGCCGGCAACCAGTCGATCACCGCGGAGCAGTTCGAGACGCTCTACCAGGACTTCCTCAACCACGCCGAAGGCAAGAAGCTGTTCGCGCAGGACCTCTACGGCGGCGCCGACCCGGCCTACCGCATCAAGACGCGCGTCTTCACCGAGCTCGCCTGGCACTCGCTGTTCATCCGCACGCTGTTGATCCGGCCCGAGGCGATCGAGCTGCCGACCTTCGTGCCGGAGCTCACCATCATCGACATGCCGAGCTTCCGCGCCGATCCCAAACGCCACGGCTGCCGCTCGGAGAACGTGGTCGCGATCGATTTCGCCCGCAAGATCGTCCTGATCGGCGGGTCTTATTATGCCGGCGAGATGAAGAAGTCGGTCTTCACGACGCTGAACTACTACCTGCCCGAACGCGGCGTGATGCCGATGCACTGCTCGGCCAATGTCGGCGCCAAGGGCGACACCGCGATCTTCTTCGGCCTGTCGGGCACCGGCAAGACCACGCTGTCGGCCGATCCCAACCGCACGCTGATCGGCGACGACGAGCACGGCTGGGGCCCGAACGGCGTCTTCAATTTCGAGGGCGGCTGCTATGCCAAGTGCATCAAGCTGTCGAAGGAGGCGGAGCCCGAGATCTTCGCGGCATCGACCCGCTTCGGCGCGGTGCTCGAGAACTGCGTGCTCGACGAGGACACGAGGGTCGTCGACTTCGACGACGGCTCCAAGACCGAGAACACGCGCTCGGCCTATCCGCTCGACTTCATCCCGAACGCCTCGCGCACCGGCCGCGCGCCGCAGCCCAAGAACGTGGTGATGCTCGCCGCCGACGCCTTCGGCGTGCTGCCGCCGATCGCGAAGCTGTCGCCGGCGCAGGCGATGTACCACTTCCTGTCCGGCTACACCGCCAAGGTCGCCGGCACCGAGCGCGGTCTCGGCAACGAGCCGCAGCCGGAATTCTCGACCTGCTTCGGCTCGCCGTTCCTGCCGCTCGACCCCTCCGTCTACGGCAACATGCTGCGCGACCTGATCGCCCAGCACAATGTCGATTGCTGGCTGGTCAACACCGGCTGGACCGGCGGCAAGTATGGC